>CAKZLL010000084.1 GCA_937125475.1 uncultured Saprospiraceae bacterium
TAATAGTTTTATAGCCAAAAAGGCTTAAATCTGCTAATTCATATTAAAAATAGCTTTTTCAATTATCATATTTTAAACATAACAATTTGTATTTTATTGACAATCATTCTCAACTCTCAATTTTCAACTTTTAATTCGCATTAATACTCAAATCTTTCCTTCGTTTCCATCATCATCGAAAACATCCCCAACCCACTCGAAGTATTACTATATAATAAGGTAGGTTCAGTAAATGGATTTTCTTGTGCATTAGCATAACTATACAGCGACTTTTGATATAAATATTCATCTCTAGTAATGGATAATAATCGGATTTCAACAGTACCAGAATAAGTAATAGGTTCACTAGTACCGCTACTAGTTGATCCAGAAAAGACCGAACCAACATCTGCGATAAAACGTTCTCCATCAAATAATTGATCAGTAATCACAACACCATCCAAAGCATTCGACATACTTTCCGTATTTGCCAAAGCTTGCCCACCAACAGAGCGAGCTTCCGAAACCGTATCTCCATTTGGAATAAGCCCAATTTCAAAAATATCTAATAGAACTCGATAATAATTTTCTTCATCTGGAATATCATTGATCGTAATTCTAGCATTATCAATCAATTCACCAAAATCACTCGCTGCATTTCTTAAAAATTCTACGTCTACTATTGTATTAAGAGATGGCATTATTTGAGTAGCTGTAACGGTTTCATAACCTGGAGCACTAACACGGAGTTCGTAAGAAACGCCAAAACCTTCAAAAAGTATTGGCTGATCAAGTAAGACCGTGTAAGGATTTTTAGGCAAATTTACATCTCTAGTTAGGTTTTTCCAAAACACGCCTTCTTTAAATAACTGTACCGTAGCATCTTCGATATACTCAACATTTGTGCTATCTAAAATATCTTGTGATTTCTGAACATAGACCTTGATTTCAGAATCACTTCCATCAATAAAACAATAAGGTACTAAAACAGGTTCTTGTTCTGGTACATCAATATCGACCACTAAACCATTAATAAATTTATCACACCCAGCATTTGTCAAACCAAATATGATCAAAATAACTATAATTGCATTCTTCATGTTTCTTAGAATTTGAATTGATAATTAACAAAAGGAATAATCGGAAATAAACTGTATTGTCTGAATTTTATCTCTCCCGTATCATTTAAATCAAGATTGCGGGCTATAAAAAATGGATTGGCTCGGCTATAAGCATTATACGCACCAAACGCCCAAGTTCGCTCCCAATCAATTCGTTTTTTAAACTTCTTTTTAACCTTTTTAAATGCGATTGATACATCTAAACGATGATAAGCGCCCATTCGATAATTATTTTTTTCGGTAGCTCGCTCGGCTTCAAACCATGTTTCCAATGCATCTAATGTTTCAATACCATTCAAAAAAGTATTACCTGGTATTGGCTGATAAGCGTAAGATTGATGTTTTGAGACAGGTAATGTAATTGCATTTCCAGTGCCATAAACCCACGAAGCAGACACAGAAACACGGTCATTAAAACGATGCATTCCTACTATTGACAAATCGTGTCGGCGGTCATATTTATAAGAATAAGTCTTTCCGCCATTGATTTCATCGAATTGTCTATCCGTTTTTGACCAAGTATAACCAATCCAGCCCGTCGTATTGCCTTGTTTTTTTTGTAAAAATACTTCCACACCATAAGAAGTACCATCGCCTTGCGTCACTTGATCTTCCCAACCTGTCCGATTGTCCCCAAATACATTTCCTGCAAATGATGCGCCTTCAATATAAGAGATCAAATTGTTCATTTCTTTATAATATCCTTCGATGCTTATTTCAAAGCCTTTTGGTAAGGTTTTAGCAATTCCAATTCCTGTTTGCCAAGATTGTTCAGGTATAATATCAGGCGTAGTCGGTAGCCACAAATCAGTCGGCAGACCAACACCTTCGTTAGATAATAGGTGCAAATATTGCGTCATAGTTGCGAAAGAAGCTTTAAGCGCAATGCCTTTTGGTAATAAATAACGTAACCCAAGACGCGGCTGCACAGAATAAAAAGTCTTGCCATCAACCGTAAATGTCGAAGCATGAACACCAATATTTGCTTTAAAATTCGATGTAATATCCCAATCATCTTCTATATAAATACTGCTTTCTATCGCATCAATCAACGCATTTCCAGTAGTCGTATCCACTTCCGATTCATTAACTTTATTATTCGTTTGAGCAACGCCAGGCGAAAAACGATACTGTTTCAATCCAGCTCCAAATCGAATATAATGATTTGGATTAGGTATAAAATCGAAATCAATCTTTGCCGTAACATCTCGAATTCCCGAAGTATATTTAAACCCAACTGCTGCGGTATCTTGATTTGTTATTTGCTCAAAAGAGAATATATTATTCAATTCATATGAACTGTACGTCAACATGGTATTGCTAAATAATTGGTTCGTCCATTCTCGATTCCAACGCAATGCTCCCGTCGTGTTTCCCCAATTTAACCCGATATTGGTTTTACCACTTACATCCTCATCTTTTTGCGAGAGCTTCACTCCAAAATCATCTTTTCCGCCGTAATAGCTGAAATATAAGCGATTTTTATCATCAATTTTATGATTAACTTTAGCATTTAAATCATAAAAAAACAATCGAGGATTAGCGTTTAGACCTTCTCTTGCTGCTGTAATTCGAAATATTGGACCAGCAAGAACATCAATATAAGTACGTCTTGCCGAGATAATAAAGGATGTTTTATCTTTTATAATTGGTGCTTCGATTGTTAATTTTGAAAAAATAGTTCCGATACTTCCTTCGCCTTTTAGCTTTTTCATATTACCTTCTTTCATATTAATATCCAAGACAGAAGACAATCTACCGCCATATCGAGCAGGAAATCCGCCTTTCGTGAGGGTTACGTTCTTAATAGCATCCGCATTAAAAACAGAAAAGAAACCGAATAAATGGCTGGCATTATAAACAGGAATACCATCAAGGAGAATTAAATTCTGGTCAGGACCACCGCCTCTGACATACAAACCACTCGTCCCTTCACCGCCTGATTGCACGCCTGGCAAGAGTTGCAATGCTTTTAAAATATCAGTTTCGCCGAACAAAGCAGGTAATGATTTGATTTGTTGAATGGGAATAGTCATTTGTCCCATTTGCGAAGTTTGCTCAATTCGCTGTTGTTTTTCAGCAACAATTTCAACTGTTTCGAGCATCTCCCCTTCTGATAAGCCAAAATTCAATACAACATCTTTATCTAAATATAATTTGAAATATTTCGTCTTATAGCCAATATAAGAGATAGACAAATACACCGAATCTTCGGGCAAAGTAATGCTGTAAAATCCGTAAGTATTGGAAGTTGTTCCGTTGTCGGTTTTGGGTGCAAATACGTTTGCACCTATAAATTTTTCGCCAGAAGCAGCGTCGGAAATATAACCACTAATTGTATGTGTTTGGGCATAAGTACTTATTGAGAATAAGCATAAAAATACAGCAATAACTGTATTAATTTGAGTTTGTTTCATGGATAATATTTATCATTTAATCTTTGATAATATAGATAACTTTTGGTAAACGTCTATCATTACGATGAAGCGTCGTCTAGTATTAATAATAAATTAAAAATGAACGATTATATAAATTATCCCCAAAGGAAAGAATTGATGTTTTTTTAGAGTTCTTTCTTAGATATAATAGAATTGATATGCAAATTTAAATAAAAACAGCTAATTTTAAAAACACAAATAAAAGGGTTGAAACAACTTCAACCCTTAGTCATGGAAAAAAAATAGCGCGTCAAATAGCAAAGTTATTTTTCCTCATGACTTCATAAAAAATGCAAAAATGAATAAAAAATATGATATAGTTGTTGCTGGTGAATTGCTCATTGATTTTATTACTAAGGATTATGTCGAGAAGCTCGAAGACGCTAAAGATTATGAACGATTTAAAGGTGGAAGTGGTGCAAATTTGAGCTGCAATATGGCTTTATTGGGTGGAAAATCGGCTTTAGTTGCGACGGTCGGGCGCGATGATATGGGCATATATTTAAAAAACATTGTTGATCAAATGCCAATTGATACGCAATTTATAGGTCATTCTGACTTGCCAACTACGCTTATATTAGTCACTCGCACCTTAGATGCTTCTGATTTTCAACCTTATCGCGGAGCAGATACGGACATTCAAGCCAAACAATTACCAGATGAGTTATTAAATAATACTCGATTATTTCATACGACTTGTTTTTCCTTGTCTTTAAATCCAGCTCAGGAGCATATTTTAGCTGCGGCTAAAAAGGCAGTTTCTTTTGGTGCAACACTGTCTATTGATGTCAATTATCGAGAGAAAATTTGGAGAAATCGCGCAGCAGCACAAGAAGTCATTCGGGAATATATCAGTC
Source organism: uncultured Saprospiraceae bacterium (assembly GCA_937125475.1). Classification (GTDB taxonomy): domain Bacteria; phylum Bacteroidota; class Bacteroidia; order Chitinophagales; family Saprospiraceae; genus CAKZLL01. Next base: position 4,396 of record CAKZLL010000084.1, read on the forward strand.
AAGGCGCACTAGTCAAATGTAGCGAAGTAGATTGGGAAGCGATTTATGAAACGCCTTTGACAGATCCAAAAGCTGCGGCTCAATTTTTTATAGAAATGGGCGCGTCGGCAGTTAGTATTACTTTGGGAACAGAAGGTTGTTTTGCTTTAGATAAAGCTGGGAATGAAGCTTTTTTACCTTCCAGAAAAATCAAAGTCGTAGATACAACAGGCGCAGGAGATGCATTTTGGTCTGGTTTTTTAACTGCTTGGCTCGATGGCAAATCTATGCTTAATTGTTCAAAAGCAGGTCGAAAAATGGCTGAAACTAAGATAGTTATCGCAGGTCAATTAAGCGAACTAATTGATAAGCAGTTGATTTTTAGTGATGAGACTTTATAGTTCATCAGATTATTATCCACTGTATTGATAGAACAATGTGACATTCAATCTTTTATTTTTAAAAGTCATATTTTTATTATGATTTATATTTCACTTTAAAAAAGGACTTGACTATCTTTAGGCGAAATTTCAAATAAAAGTGTTTAAACATTAATATTTAAAATATACAAAACAATTCAGATATCATGAAAACGGATCTTCAAGAGATAAGAACGACGCTTCAGGGAATTTTAAAAGCACATTCACCGCTTTTAAAAGTGCGCGTAGATACTGAAAAAACGTTTGAAATAGCTGGAACAATTCCTGCGATGCAAGGCAAAAAGAAAGTCGATGGCTATTATTTTGCATCGGTTATGCCAAAACCTAAAGATGTTAGGTTGTATTTTTTTCCAATTTATACGCATGTTGATCAATTCTCGCTTTCACCAGATTTAAAAAAATATTTGAAAGGTAAGAGTTGTTTTCATATAAAAAAACTAAGCCCTGAAATCGAGGAAGAGATTAAAACAATGATTGGAAAAGGCGTTGAATTATATAAAAAAGACGAATTGATATAAGAATTTATGGTCAACTATCAAAGTGATGTAGTTATTGTAGGAGGCGGATTGGCAGGAATTATTGCTGCGATTGAGCTATTGAGCCAAAATAAGAAAGTGACGATCATTGATCGGGATACTGAGGCTAATTTTGGTGGTTTGGCGAAATGGTCCTTTGGCGGTATGTTTTTCGCTAACTCTAAACTTCAACGACAACGAGGAATAAAAGATAGTGTTGATTTAGCAATGCAAGATTGGTTTTCTTATGCTGAATTTGAAAAAAACGAATCTTGGGGCAAGAAATGGGCAGAACAATATATTCATCTCTCTACGCCTCATGGTTATGATTGGCTCATGAAAAAAGGCATTTCTTTTTTTCCTGTCGTCAATTGGGCTGAAAGAGGGCTTTTTGTACCTGGGAATTCCGTTCCGCGTTTCCATATTGTTTGGGGAACAGGTTGGGAATTGACCTACAAAATGATCGCTACTTTAAAAAGCCATCCTAAATTTGATAATCTCCGTTTGATTTTTGATCATCGAGTCAATGAAGTCATTTCAGAAAATAATACTATTAAAGGTGTTCGTGGCACGACCGAAAAAGATCAACTGCCTTTTGAAGCTAAAGCCGAAATCGTCATTGTAGCGACGGGCGGCATTAACGGAAGTATCGAACGAGTTAGGGCAAATTGGGATAAAAAAGCATTTGGCGAACCACCAAAAACCATCTTAAACGGGGCGCATCCTTTCGCAATCGGTGATTTGCATGATGCAACAGATGCGATTAATGGAAATGTAGTCAATTTAGAGAAACAATGGAATTATGCGGCTGGTATTCGTCATCATAAACCCAGAAAAAAAGATCATGGGTTAAGCCTAGTACCTTGCAAATCAGCGCTCTGGCTAAATTATCAAGGTAAGCGTTTTGGGCCTACTCCTTTAGTGACTTCTTTTGATGGAAGATATTTAGTAGAACAGATTTGTCAAGAACCAGTGAAATATTCATGGCAAGTCTTGAATTATAAAATCGCACTTAAAGAATTTGCCATTTCTGGCTCAGAATCTAATGAATTAGTGCGTGAGAAGAAGTTTTTACAATTTATTTACCAAACTCTAGTGACTGGAAATAAAAAACTAGTCAATGAAGTAATAGAACATTGTGAAGATGTGATTATTGCGGATACGGTTGAAGAATTGGTACGCAAAATGAATGATCTTACTGGCGAAGGACATGTTCAATTAAATAATGTTCAAGACGCTATTTCAAAATATGATGGGCAAATTGATCGAGGTGTAGCTTATCATAATGATCCACAACTCAGATTAATTACACACGCTCGACAATATCGAGGAGATAAAAGCAGAACATGTAAATATCAGAAAATTGTAGATAATAAAGCCATGCCTTTGATTGCTATTCGAGAGTTTGTGCTGTCGAGAAAAAGTCTAGGCGGTATTCAGACCAACTTAAAAGGCGAAGTGTTGACCAAACCTAATTTGCAAGGTCAACAACAAGCGATTAACGGCTTATATGCCATAGGCGAAGCGGCTGGTTTTGGCGGAGGCGGTATGCATGGAAAGCGATCTTTAGAAGGTACTTTTCTGGGTGGATGCCTTATTACAGCAAGAGTAGCAGCAGCAGCAATTAATGGAAAAACATTATCTTAAAGGAGCTTGCAAAAAAGATAAACAACTCCTTCTTTAGTTTTGATTCTGATTAAATTAAAACCAAATAAGGAATATAAGAAGCATATCAAAAAACTTATAGGCTTCTATAAAAATAACAATTAAATTTATAACCTATTGAAACATAAGCTTTAACCAAACAATTACAGCAATTACAAAACTATATTAATGAGCTTATATACACGAACTCTAATTATTGGCGCTGGACCAGCAGGTTTAGCTGTGGCGGGACGCTTACGAAAAATGGGCGAGGATTTTGAAGTAGTGGAACAGTCCAATAAGATTGCTTTTTCTTGGCAAAATCATTATGATCGTTTGTGTTTGCATACCGTAAAACAATTGTCTCATCTGCCTCATTTACCCTTTCCTGAAGATTATCCGCTTTATGTACCGCGCCTTGATTTGGTTCGTTATTATGAAAATTATGCGAAAGAATTCAATATAAAACCGCACTTTAACGAGTCGGTTATTTCTATTGAAAAAATAGATGATCAATGGATTACTACGACTAAAACGGGCAAGTCTTACACTTCTGAAAATGTAGTAATTGGAACGGGCGTTAATCGAGTTCCGCATTATCCAACATGGGAAGGGCAAGACAGTTTTAAAGGCGAAATTGTTCATAGTCGAGATTATAAAAATCCAAAACCATTTTTAGGAAAAAAAGTATTAGTGGTCGGAATGGGCAATACAGGTTCTGAGTTGGCATTGGATTTAGCTGAACATAATGTTGATTCAACTATTTCTGTCCGAAGTCCAATTACGATTGTTCCAAGAGATTTGAATGGTCGTCCTGTTCAACTTACTGCGAAGACTTTGGCGAAACTCCCATTTGGTTTGGGTGATTGGTTGGGTACGATGATTCGCAAAGTTGTTTTTAGAGGCTTGGACAAATTTGGTTTGCCTTTATCTAAAGTTCATCCTGCGGTTCAATTGAGGGAAACGGGCAAAACGCCTATCATTGATTTAGGAACAGTAGATTATATTCGAGCAGGCAAAATTCAGGTCGTTCGCAATTTTTCTAAATTTACACCTAATGGCGTAGTTTTAGAAACTGGTGAAGAAAAAAACTTTGATGCGGTTATTCTTTCCACAGGTTATCGCGCCAAAATTGATGATTTCATTAAAGATACGAATGGGCTTTTGGATCGTTTTAATTTACCAAAAAAAGAAGTAATGGACGATGAAGCTCATAAGGGAATGTACTTCATCGGATTTGATAATTATAAATTAGGCGGATTGTTAGGAACAATTTTTTCTGGTTCTGAAATTATCGCTGATCACATTAAAACTAAGTAGATATAAGTCTAAATATTTGTTTCTCTATTTTAAGAAAATACAAATTATTAATTAATTTCATATCTTATACGCATTTGAATTGAGAATGACGTATAAAGAAAGATTTTATATGCGACATCTTTAATTGAAATGCGTATTAACATTAAATTTCAAAGAATATGGAAGAACAGCCAAGTACAAAAAAGAAAAAACCTGTTAATAAAGGATATGATTTTAATATTGAGAAAATCCCAAAACTATTTCGCAATCGTTATTTTGTGATTGCTTTTATTTTTGCGATTTGGGTTGCTTTTTTTGATCGGAATAGTGTAGTTGATCAATTCAAATTACAAAAAACCTTAGAAGATCTCGACGAAAAAAAATCCTACTTTGAGCGAGAAATAGGAAAGGTTAAGCGTGATTCTAGAGAACTTTTTTCAGAAGATGGCGCAATCGAAACTTTTGCTAGAGAACGATATTATATGAAAAAAAGCAATGAAGATGTTTTTGTCATTGTCGAAGAATAATTATAAATATAGAGCGCGTAAAATTGATTTTTTACGCGCTCTATATTTATGTACTGCCTTAATATTTCGCAATTCGCTTATAAACATCTGGGCATTTCTTTTCCATTAATTTTCTTGCTTTTTCTTTAAAAGCAGCTTTTGTAGCGGCTTTGCCATAAGAATCTTTTTTCTCTTCTGAGCAATTCCTAGCCTCTTCAAATTTATCAATAGCGATAAGGCTAACCGCTGCTAAACTATCTACTAAATTTTTAGCTTTTAATGTATCTTGCAAATTAGCAATATCAGCCACAGGCTGCCAACAGGTACAAAAATCTTTTGCCGCTTTTTTAGCAGGACTACTGCAACTTGTTACGAATAAAAAAAGTGTAAGAACAGCCGTGATATAGAAAAATTGTCTCGTCTTCATGGTCAGATTATTAATGCTTTTCTAACTTAAAATATATTTATCTCTAAGTAAGCTAGAAATTTTTATCTCTATTATTTAGAATAATAATCTAAATAATTTTCTAAATAATTATTTTTTTGTGCAATCTTGTTTCATTGTAGCTGATTTTCTTTCTAATCTAACTATTTGTACAACAGCTACTTAACTTAATATAAGAACCTAGATTACTTTTCTTTTGATTAAATCGTTATTTTAGCTCCTAAATTAGATATTACTTATTTTGATCTATTAATATTATTCATTTTATGTTTATTTTTTAGTAGTCTGTCTACTCTAGAAAACACATCTGGACAATTCTTTTTCATTAGTTTTTTTGCTGCTTCTTTAAATCCAGGTTTTTTAGCCGCTTTCTGAAATCCATCATCCGCCTCTCTTTTTTCTGCTGAACAATTCTTAGCCTCTTCTAGTTTATCAACAAGAATGAGATTGACAATTTCCAAACTATCAACTAAGTTTTTGGCTATTAATGTGTCTTCCAAATTAGCAATATCAGCTACATCCTTCCAACAAATACAAAAGTCTTTTGCTACTTTTTCAGCTCTATTATTACAACTTGTTATAAATAAACAAATTATAAGAGTAGCTACAATATAGAAAAACTGTCTCATCTTCATAGTTAAATTATTCATATTTTTCCTACCTTGTAAAAGTATATTACTTCTGATTAAACTAGAAATTTTCATCTCAATTATTTAGAGTAAAAACTTAAATAATCTTCAAAATAACTATTGTTTTGCGTAATGTCATTTCCAAAGGACTAATTTTATTACTAATCTACTTATTTGTCTTTTTCAGCTATTTAATGTTGGAATTGACATTGCCTTATTTATCCTTTGATAATACTATTGCTTTTTTGTCTAGCAAACAAGATATTATTCATATTGATTATTGGCGATTATCATTTTATGTCCATGTTTTTAGTAGCATGTTCATCCTAATTACAGGATTTGTCCAATTTTTCCGAGCCTCCTTCCAAAGGTATTTAAAATTGCATCGTTTATTAGGAAAAATCTATGTTTTTCTGATTCTTTTTGTCAGCGGACCTACTGGTTTGATCATGGCAGTCTTTGCTAATGGCGGAATAATCCCTCAAGCAGGCTTTGTTACACTCGCAATTGCTTGGATGATATTCACTTATTTAGCATATCGTGCGATACGCCAAAAAAACCTAAAACGCCATCGAGAAATGATGATTAGGAGTTATGCACTTACCTTATCAGCGATTACACTTCGATCATGGGTTTTTCTTTTTTCTTATTATGACTTAGGTTATTTATATACTTTTGTTTTAATTTCTTGGATCGCTTTAATTCCAAATTGGTTAGTAGCCGAAGCTATTATTTATATAAAACGAAGAGCCGCTATTAATCAAAATGATTTCGCAAGAGCAGATAAATGATGCTTGTGAATGAAATGTTGGGCGCGTCCTTCATCTTTAAAACCAAAAATTATTATTCGATGTAATCCTACTATTTGATCAAAATGAATGAATATAAAATTTTTCAACTTTGGTAAGGTATTTTCTAAATTTAATAATTCCATCTCCGCTTTTCGTTCATTTTTATATGCTCCAAATTGAATAAAAGCATGCCCTTCATCGAATGTATATTTAGGATCATCTGCCAATTCCTTGTTTTCCTCTTCATAAGATTTGCCAATATCAGCCTCTTTAGATTGTAATGAAACTCTATACTTCAAATTCGTTTTATGATTTTTAATAGGCGAAATATTAACAAGTTTTCCGTTACTTACTTTACTCATTACCGCTTGAAGATTAATCATTTCATTTTTTTGAGTTTCGATTTTTAAAGCTCTATCATTTTCCATTTCCATCGTATAAATAAATGATGCCACTCCTAATATAAAAAGTAAAAAAACCTGCAATTTATGATTATTAAAAACAGCAATCACAAACATTATAAATATTATAAAACCAATAATTTCTTGAAATGCCATAATAGATAGATTTTAATATCAGGTGATTGAATAATAATTAATTCATAAAAAACGCTTTTAGTAATCAACTAAAACATTCTTCATCAATTAGAAATCGAAGATGATACCGAAATCATTGTTGTATAAAAAGCAGATCTATAAGAGGTATTTTTCAATAAAAAAACAGGCAAAACAAAAACATAAGCAACTATTAATCAATCACTTAAAATATCATTTCTTTTTTTTCAACAAAAAAACACTCAATATAGAACTTGTCAAGTAAAGAAAAAGATATGATATTTTTTACGAAATAAAATCGGAAAAAGTAGAAATAAAATCGGATTTAGAGGAAGGAATATAAAAAAAGAGGCTATCTCATTACTTTTGAGACAGCCTCCTCTTTGATCGTTTTATTTTAAATAAAAGGTTCATTGATAATTTTTGTCTTTAAGTCCAATGTGGGCTTGCCCCGTTGCTCTAACTTCTTGAAAAACAATGGGGCAAGCCACCATTGGACTAAAAAAATATTCATTCTGGCAAAAATTGTCAATGAACCAAATAAAACTGACAATAAGATTAAATTACTGCTTAATAAATTGAGCAGACCAAGTAGCATTTTCAGTCACAAAAGTGATGATATAAACACCATTAGTTAAATGAGCCACATCAAGATTAGATGTTTGATTAGGCGTATTAACTGTCATTACTTCTTGTCCTAAAACATTAGAAACACGAATCATCGTTAAATCTATATCAGAAACAATGTTCAATTGCTCACGAACAGGATTAGGGAAGAAACGAATTTGTCCTTCTAAATTCACCTGATTTGTATTGTTAATCAATTCAATATCAGCAATATAACGAGGGAAAAGTTGATAACCTTCTGTGTAAGGGCTAGAAGCATCATATTGACCTCCGATACCTGTTACTTTGAATGCGCCAACAGGAGCCATTGTACCAAATAGATCACAATCGCTATCAATTCTCATTGCAAATGTATTCGTACCATCTGTAATATCAACATTAAATCCAGAACCAGCATTCGTCCATTGAGTAGCATCAACCAAAGTAACAGAAGTAAATTGAACAAGGTCAGACTCGGTAGTTTCACCCAAATCCGTCACAACAGTTGGTGCTTTCAAAGTACCTGTACCAGCTACATGAATTGAATCTACATCTAACTCCGTCAAACCATTGAATTGAATAATCTCACCTTGAACGTGAATTGAATCGCCTTCTGTTACAGTATAAGCATTCACATCATCGAAGTTGAACACATTCATTCCGCCAGTTCCATCAATGATAGTAAAGCTAAGACCAGTACCACCTCTCAAGTCAACACCATAAACCGTTCCTCTCAATTCACAAAATACATTAAGAGAATCAGCGACACCATCAGCATCTACACCTCTAACTTGTGCGATGTCATAAATAGGAAGCGGACAAGCGATTGTAAAGACAATCATTGCTGTATCACAACCAAGTGCATCACAAATAGCATATCTTGCCGTATCTGTTCCACAATAATTATTATTAGGCGTGTAAGTTGCCATTGTTGAAATTAAATTAAGTGTAGTAGTACCATTAGATGTATTTTGAACGATAGAACCGCCTGTTAATATATTAGGAATATTATCATTATTTAACGGCATAAAGTTCGTTGGTGTATTGTATTGCACCATAACCATATCATCCTTAGCATCTAAAACAGCAGGACAGTTTGGATCATACGTTTCGTTAGTCTTATGCTCAGGAGTAGTTGCATTTGATGTTTGATTATCAAAGTTATTCTTCGGTGCAACTGACCAATCATTCAATTGGAAAACAACTCCGTCAGGACCAGTACTACAATTTCTATATGCCCAAGAATCTTCATATTCCCAAGGTTGTCCATCACCATGAACATTAAGCAAACCGTAAATATCAATCGTTACAAAATGTTCATATATCTGAATTGCGTCATCTCCATTGAAAGTAATTGTTCCTGTTTGAAAAGCAGCGTATTTGCCTGTAAAAGCAGAGAAACTCGCCGTATCATTAGCAAGATAAATAATATCACCAGCATTAGCTGAAACAGCAGGAAAAGTATATTCTTGACCATCAGTACCACCACCATTATTAGCAATACCAAAACCATAAATACTCAAATCTGGAATATTATTAACTACATAAATTTCCATTGCTTTAGGATTGCTACTTGGACCATCCAACAAACCTGTAAGAATCAAACTATTCGTTAAAACAGGAATAGGGATAATATCAGATTGTTTTCTTGGTAAGATTTGGTATCCTTCCGTGTATGGATTAGAATTATCAAATTGACCACCAACACCAATTACATGGAAATATCCAGTAGGCGCAGTCATAATCCCCATATCTGTATCAATACGCATGGTCATTGTATCCGAACCATTTGTAATATCTACATTAAAACCAGAACCTCCAGGGGTCCATTGAGCAGGATCAACCATCCACATACCATTGAAACGGATCAATTCCATTTCTTCACTTTCGCCTAAGTTAAGTTCTACAGAAGGCTCATGAAGCATGTTTCCAGAAGAAATTACAAAGATAGAATCTGGTACAATTTCAGTCAAACCGTTAAATTGCTTAATTTCACCTTTGATATGAAGTGAATCTCCTTCTGTAACAACATAACCAGCTATATCATTGAAACTAAAGCCATTAATACCCCCCGTCAAATCAATGAATGAAAAAGAATAACCAGCATTTCCATCATAATCAGGACTATGAACTACCCCACGCAACTCAAACTTTTTATTTAAAGAATCAGCGACACCATTCATATCATTAGTTGTTACAATATCAATAGTTTTGTAAGGATAAGGATTAGTAACAATTGGAGGCAGTGGAACTACGCAATTATTCGCTACACCTGGAGAACCAAATATAGGAGAACCATTAATCATTACATTAGCACCAACCACTGTAAAAGAAGCAATCCAGTTAGCAGGATCATTATTATCCGCACTAGGATCACAAAGTTCTAAACTTGGACCACTACCATCAGGAGTATTTGGCCAAGCACCGCCATCATCATAATCAACAGAATCAATTGTCATTCCATTCGCATCAACAATCGTAATATCTTCGCCACCATTTCCAAGCGCACTATTACTAGACCATTCATAAGCTGTCACTCCATAAGCATTTTGCATTGCCACAGAATCCCCAGCAATGAGAAGATAAGCACCTGCATTAATTGTGATGTTAGGAAAAGTATAACTTACTCCTTCTGAGAAAGACCAATTATTTAAATTGACAGCCGTAGCACCATTATTGTATAATTCAACATATTCAAGAGAATCAAGACCAGGCACATTATAGTTGATTTCAGTAATAACAATATCCGCAGGTGCAGGAACAGTATATGTCACTTCCAAATCTGGGCGATCAGCCATTACAACTTCTTCTTTAGTTGCAAAATGCTTAGTTGTTTTATTAGAACCTTCGTCCCCAACTAAAACCCAACCATTATTAGTTGCTGTACCATTCACCCAGTTTTGAACATCAGACATTAGACCAGCACTAGTCCAAGTATAAAAACTACCCACAGCATTCACTGATAAAGTTGCACTAGCTGTAGGCGTGAAATCACCGCCCGCAGTTGTCCAGTTAGAAGTATTATGAAAACGATGTATCCAAGTCGCATCGTTAGTAGTAGCAGTCGCGCCATTACCACTTCCTACTCCAGATCCATCATTTGAAGTACCTTCTCCCCAAT
>CAKZLL010000085.1 GCA_937125475.1 uncultured Saprospiraceae bacterium
TGAGCATTTTGCCAACGAAGAGTAGTTTTAAAAGATAATTTAGCTTCATACAAAATTATTTAGAATAAAGTCTAATAGTTTTTACCTTATTTTTTTCGGCGTTTAGCTTAATCTGAGAACAGGAAGAAATAGGTGCAAGACATCGACTTATAGCGATATTACAAGTCATATACTCAACAGAGATTTTGAAATAAGCGGGTGCATTTGGATCAATAATTTTGATGCGTTGTTTAAAAGTCACTTCATTACTAAAGGCACAAAGATCTATATTAAAAATCTCACTAAAATAATAATGTTCTTTTTCCACGCTTTTCAAGCTATCTATTTCTAAATTTTCTGATTGTAACAGTTTGCAGTGATACGAGAAAATCGTTAAAAATAAATACTGATTATCAAGGACTTATAAAATTGCCACTGTAAAAGCAGTTTTCATAACTAATTGATTATCAGTATCTATTTTGTTATCACTACAAACCGTTATAATCAGAATATTTTATTCTTCTAATTTTCCTCTTTAGGTGCACCTGATGGATCAATAATATCCAATTTAGGCGTAACGATTACCTCAACAAAACGCGCTTCTGCACCTTCTGGCTCTGGCTCGCCTTTATACCATTTACTACGAGGGCGTTCTTCTCCTCTAGGTACTTTTTTGATTAATTTTTCTTCTGGAATACCTTGTTTTTTCAAATAATTGTAAACCGCATTGATTCTTTTGGTAGATAAATTTAAATTATAAGCAGTACCACCTTCTTTACTCGCATACCCATAAACAACTACATCTTGCAGCCCTGTACCTTTTTTAATACGAGTAGCAATTTCGTTTAATTCTCCTTTAGTTTTAGCGGTTAACACACTAGAACCTGACCCAAAATAAACAGATTTAGCAGAGCTTTTTACTTGTGCTTCCACATTTGTTGTTAAGAAAGTAATAATAGCGACAGCGAAAATTGTTTGCATGAAAATCTTCATAAGTTTTGATTTATAAAGTTTTTAAATTATATATTGTAATTAATTGTAAGATTAATGTAAATATAATTAAAAATGCCTGTCCTGCTACTATAAATTTCTATAAAAAGGTATAAAACAAAATTTTAATAAAAAATGGCATGCTAAAAGTAAAAGAGGTTTCGTCTTTTAATAAGACAAAACCTCTTCTCTATATCTGTAAACAATTATGTGATAATTGATTTATCTTTCTTTATACCTAAGCGGTTGTAAATTTATTTTGATTAGCCAATTTCTGTTTCACTTCGACTACTTCATATGCTTCAATAATATCTCCTTCTTGGACATCATTAAAGTTCTTAATAGTTAAACCACATTCGTAACCAAAGTTCACATCTTTTACATCATCTTTGAAACGCTTGAGAGAATCTAATTCTCCTGTAACTCCTTCTTTTTTCGGATAAACAACAATTCCCTCTCTGATAACCCTTATCAATGAATCTCTAAAGATTTTTCCTTCTTTCACGTAACAACCTGCAACAGTTCCTACCTTACTAATCTTAAAGACATTGCGAATTTCAACAGTAGCTTGCTCTTTCTCTTCTTGAGTTGGCTCTAATAAACCTTCAATCGCTGAACGTATTTCATTAATTGCATCATAAATAACAGAATACAATTTCACTTCAACACCTTCTTTTTCTGCTAACATTTTAGCACCTTGCGATGGTCTAACTTGGAAACCAATGATAATCGCATTAGAAGCAGAAGCTAATAAAATATCAGATTCTTTGATCGGTCCAACAGCACGGTGAATGACTTTTACTTGAACAGTCTCTACCGATTGTTTTAATAAAGAGTCAGATAATGCCTCAATCGAACCATCCACATCACCTTTAATAATCAAGTTCAACTCCTTAAAAGTACCTAACTTCAATCGACGACTAAGATCATCCAAACTAACACGCTTCATAGCACGTTGTTGCTGTTCACGAGATATTCTACCACGTTTACTTGCTAAAGATTTTGCATCTTGCTCGCTATCCATTGCTTTGAACTTCTCTCCAGCTTGTGGTGCTCCGCTTAAACCTAAAATCAATACAGGTGTAGCAGGACCAGCGACTTTAATACGTTTACCTCTTTCATTAAACATCGCACGAATTCTACCAGCATGAGAACCAGCAATAATTGGATCTTTCACTTTTAAAGTACCATTCTGTACCAAAATTTTAGTGACATAACCACGACCTTTATCTAAAGAAGCCTCTAAAACAGCCCCGATAGCAGGACGTTTAGAATTAGCTTGTAATTCAAGTAATTCTGCTTCTAGTAATATCTTCTCTAATAATTCTTCTATGTGTAAACCTTTCTTAGCTGATATATCTTGAGATTGATATTTACCTCCCCAATCCTCAACTAATAAATTCATTTCCGCCAATTGTCCTTTGATACGTTCAGGATCAGCTCCTTCTTTATCAATTTTATTAATCGCAAAAATAATTGGTACACCTGCTGCTTGTGCATGACTAATTGCCTCTTTCGTTTGTGGCATCACACTATCATCAGCAGAAATAATAATAACTGCTATATCTGTTACTTTCGCACCACGTGCACGCATTGCTGTAAAGGCTTCGTGACCTGGTGTATCTAAGAAAGTAATTTTCTTATTATCTTCTCCTACTTTTACCTCGTAAGCACCGATATGCTGTGTAATACCACCTGCTTCACCATCTGCTACATTAGCTTTACGAATATAATCCAGTAAAGAAGTTTTACCATGATCGACGTGCCCCATTACAGTAACAATAGGTGCTCTTTCTGCCAAGTCAGCAGGATCATCAACAAATTCTTCCTCCTCTTCTTCTTGTTCTTCCGCTTTGATAAATTCTACCTCATGATCGAATTCAAGTGCTACTAATTCAATAATTTCAGCATCCAAACGTTGGTTAATCGAAACGATAACCCCAGCATTCATACAAACTGTAATTACTTCACTAACAGAAACCTTCATTACACTAGCTAATTCCGAAACTGAAATAAATTCAGTTACTTGTAGCTTATCATTTCTGTTCTCTTCTTCGCGCTGCGTCTCACGATCACGCATTCTCTCGCGATTATCACGACGGATTTTCTGACGTTTATTTCTTCCTCCACCAGAAAGCATCGCCATAGTCTGCTTGATCTTATCCTCAATTTCTTTTTTAGAAACTTCTTTCGGTTGATCATTGCCGCCTCTAGACGAATTTCGGTGTCCTCCTCTTCTTCTATTAGGAGGTGGATTAGTACCCGCGATTCTTCTTTTAATTCCGCCATGTTGACCAGGAGGGCGATTCCCATCATTACCTTTATTCTCACCATTATTAGTCGGAGTGAGTTCAGGTTTAATGATTCTTTTACGCTTACGTTTGCGTTTTTTAGTATCATCAGAAGATGCTACTGGTTTTGGACGAAGTTTTTTGTCTTCTTCTTCTCCACCTTCCTTAACATTATCTTTAGGAATTTCACGTTTTCTAACACGTCTACTAGTAGGTTGTTTCTTATCCTTGCTAGCTGCATCATCACGCTTTTTAGCGGCAGGTTTCTTTTTAGAAGATGGTTTCTTACTAAAACGATTAAGGTCAATTTTACCTTTAATCTTTAATCCTTTAAGACTAGGTGTTTTAGCTCTGAAATGCTTATCATCTTCTGAAACAGGGCTTTGTCCATCAGTAGGAAGGGACGCTGGTGTTTCTATGTTTTCTTTTTGAACAATAATAGATTGTTCATCCACCTTATTTTCAATAGGTGCATTTACTTTATTGACCATTTGAGGTTCATCATCTTTTTGAACTATCTTTTTCTTACTATCAAGTTCAACTTTACTAATCACTTTTAACCCTGCGAGTTTTGCTTTTTCTGCTCTTTCAGCAGCTCTTTGCTGAGCGAGTTCTTCTTGCATTTTTGCCAATCGAAGACGTTCCTGCTTTCTTTTCGCTTCCTTCTCTAGCCTTTTTGCTTCTTCCTTCGCTTTGCGTTCTTTTTCTTTCGCTTTGCGTTCTTTTTCTTTCGCAAGTCGTTCAACTTCACGGGCAGCGGATTCAGCTTCTTTTCTTTTTCGAGAACCTATTGTGAGCTTATCAGCTTTTTCCTTAATAGCAATAGACTTGTGAAAGTCTCTCAGAAGGACGTTATACATCTCTTCGGAAACCTTAGCCGTAGGACGGTTTTCCAGTTTAAAGCCATTTTTTATTAAATGCTCAACAATAGTTGAAACGCCAACATTTACTTCTTTGGCAACTTTTACTAAACGTTTTGACATAAAAGAGTTTTGCTTCTAGTTTCAATAGGAAAAGG
>CAKZLL010000086.1 GCA_937125475.1 uncultured Saprospiraceae bacterium
GCACTGTTTGTAGCAATTTTGTGATTAAAAGAGTATTAAGCGCCTTTAGGTGCGTCACTGCAATCCGTTATAATCAGCCTTTTTCTTGTTTTGAAAGAGGAATGACGAAATTTTATCTGAAATTACTTAAAAAATAGTAATATGTGTCCTATTAAAATAGTACGCTGCCCGACGGTTTGATGATTAAAGTGTTTAAAGACGTTTTTTATAGCTTGACTAGCCGCAATAAATGCCTTTGTTTTCGATCTTGAAGCTGTACAAATTCCAATAATAAATTCCCTGATTGCGTTGGGTGTGGCATGAATCAAACCTGTTTGTGAATTGATACTAATATTCCCCATGATGGGCTGAGTGGCAGAAAAACCATTAGAATATGCGACTTCTTGAAATGGAGGATGACTAGCCGTGTCTGGTTTTGGAAAAAATGGACTTGCTCCTAAAAAAGGCGCACAAAAGGTATAAACAAGTGAATCTCCATTGAGGTCTGTTGCACTAGCATCAATGATATTCAATTCATTGGCACACATTATAGGCGAAAAATTTTCATTGAATATTGGGCTACTATTACCAACTTGTTGAGCTTTTTCAGAAATGAATGTACTTAATGTTATTCCTGTTAAATCTGGGTTGTTTAGGGTCGGTAATGAAGGATCACGGCAACATCGTTGATAAGCAATATGATAGCCAAGAGAATCATAAGGTAAATGTAAGTTTGTTTCGTAAACAACTTTCTCCATGCAAACTGTAAGCGGTGGAATAAGGCAACCGTTAGATGGATTTACTGGAAGTTCTGTACTATTATGAGGATAATAATTCATTGTAATAGATGACTGTGAAGGTGCAGTATAATAAATTGTATCACCATTAAATACAGTAATCTTAACATCTTGATTAGGTATTGGAGTAAACATAGCACTCTCACAATCTCTGAAAATGGTCAATGTCAATGTATAAACATTATTTCCCAACGCTTCATAAGTCATTTCGCCTCCGTTGATGTGACTAGCTGTAAGGTTTTGTAAACAAAAAGAGAGGGATAAAGCTAAAAATAGACATCATTTTCTCATGAATAAGGGGCAAGTTTTTTGTTAAGTAATGATTAAACTTAAAACTTTATTCAAAAACAAACAAACAATCATTCTTTAAATGAAAGTAAAATATAAAAGGGATAAATTCAGTCTAATAATTAATCAAAAAAAAGTAGGACATCCCATCTAAAAAAGCACTAAATTTGCTGGCTTAACAAAGCTAATAAAAGATGAATCAGCATTTAGAGACATTAGGAAAAGAATTAGAAGGTGAGTTATTTTTTGACCATATGATGCGTGCTTTATATGCGACGGATGCTTCGGTTTATAGAGAAATGCCTTTAGCCGTAGTTTTGGCAAAAAACAAGTCAGATATTAAAAAAGTCATCGACTTTGCGCGAAAGCATGAAGTTTCGATTATACCGAGAGCAGCAGGTACGTCCTTAGCTGGGCAGTGTGTTGGAGATGGAATTGTGGTCGATATTTCAAAATATATGACTGAAATCATCGAAATCAATACAGAAGACCATTGGGTTCGACTTCAACCAGGCGTGATTCGAGATGAATTAAATATGCATTTAAAGCCGCATGGTTTATTTTTTGGTCCAAATACTTCTACCGCGAATCGTTGTATGGTCGGTGGTATGGTTGGTAATAATTCTTGTGGTTCAACCTCCATCGTTTATGGGAGTACACGCGATCATTTACTTGAAGTTGAAGCGATTTTGAGTGATGGATCAGAAGTGACTTTCAAGGCATTAAATGAAGCTGATTTTTATAAAAAGCTAGAATTAGATACACTAGAAGGCAAGATTTATAAACAGATTCACAAAGAATTATCTCAACCAGCACAACAAAAAGAAATTCGAGATCAATTCCCTAAAGCAAGTATTCATCGACGAAATACGGGTTATGCGGTTGATATTTTACTGGAAAGTAACATTTTTACACCAGAAAAATCGGACTTTAATTTTTGTAATTTAATAGCGGGTTCGGAAGGTACTTTAGCTTTTTTGACGGAGATCAAACTCAATGTCTCGCCATTGCCACCAAAAGAAAAAGTACTGATTTGTACGCATTTCACTTCTATTCAAGAATCGCTGAAAGCAGTTGTAGTAGCAATGGAATTTCAGCCAACAGCGGTAGAATTAGTGGATAAAATCATCATGGATTGTACCAAAGAAAGCCGCGAATACCGCAATTATCGCTTTTTTATTGAAGGCGATCCAGCAGGGGTTTTAGTGGTGGAATTTAGTGATGATGATTTGGAAAAAGCCAAAGCCAAAGCCGATGCGCTCGAAAAAGCCTATCGCGAAAATGGTTTTGGATATGCTTATCCGCGTGTGATGGGCAAAAAAATGAAGCAAGTTTGGGATTTGCGAAAAGCAGGTTTAGGTTTGTTGGCTAATATTCCTGGTGATCCAAAGGCAGTTGCGGTGATTGAAGATACAGCAGTTGATTATAGAGATTTACCGAATTACATTGCGGATTTCACGGCAATGATGGACAGCTTCGGTCAGCGATCAGTTTATTATGCACATGCTGGGGCAGGGGAGTTGCATTTGCGCCCGATATTGGATTTGAAAAAAGCAAAAGACCGACAAGCATTCTATGATATTGGGAAAGCTTCCGCCGAAATTGTGAAAAAATATGATGGTTCATTAAGCGGAGAACATGGAGATGGTCGTGTTAGAGCGGCTTTTATTCCGATGATGATTGGAGATGACAATTATGAATTGATTAAGCGATTGAAATATACTTGGGATGTGAAAAGTATGTTTAATCCAGGGAAAATAGTCGATGCTGCGCCGATGAATTCTTCATTGAGATATGAAGAAGAACAAGAAACCGAGCAATTTGATACCGTTTTTAATTTTGATGAAGTGGGCGGTTTTTTGCGTTCTGCTGAAAAATGTAATGGTTCGGGGGATTGTCGAAAACTGTCACTTTCGGGCGGTACAATGTGTCCAAGTTACCGCGCTACTCGTGATGAAAAATCAACTACTCGTGCGCGTGCTAATATTTTACGCGAAATGCTGACACGGCATTCAGATGCGCCAAATCCTTTCAATCATCAAGAGATTTATGATGTTTTGGATTTGTGTCTATCTTGTAAAGGTTGTACGTCTGAATGTCCTTCAAATGTGGATATGTCCACGATGAAAGCTGAATTTTTGCATCAATATTATCAATCGAATGGCGTTCCTTTACGGGCTAAAGCTTTTGCTAATATTGGAAAATTGAATGGTTTAGGATCATTAGTTCCAGGCGTGACGAACTTCTTTTTATCTAATAAAGCGACAAGCGCGATGATGAAAAAAGTGCTAAATGTTGCGCCAGAGCGTTCTTTACCTACTTTATATAAAACGACTTTGAGGCGTTGGTACAAAAAAAATAAGCCCAAACCAGTAGGAGCAATCAAAAGTGAAGTCTATTTATTTTGTGATGAATTTACTAATTTTAACGATACTGAAATTGGAATTAAAGCGATTCAACTATTAACGAAATTAGGCTATCAAGTCAATATGATTGCGCATGAAGAAAGTGGACGCGCTCATATTTCAAAAGGATTATTGCCAGCTGCACAAAAAATGGCGCGTCGAAATGTAGCGATTTTCAAAGACATTATCACCGAAAAAACGCCTTTATTGGGGATCGAACCATCAGCAATTTTTAGTTTTAGGGATGAATATCCAAAATTAGTAGAAGAAAAAGATCGAGCAGCATCTAAAACATTAGGTGAAAATGCTTTATTAATTGATGAATTTATAGCTAAAGAAGTGGAACACGGGAATATTTTGCCTGATGCATTTACAAAAGTGCATAAAACAGTCAAATTACATGGGCATTGCCATCAAAAGGCACTATCTTCTGTAGATTCGTCGGCTTGGGTCATTGGTTTGCCTGAAAATTATTCGGTAGAGGTCATTCCTTCGGGATGTTGCGGGATGGCAGGATCGTTTGGTTATGAAGCGGAACACTATGAAGTGAGTATGAAAGTAGGAGAGGACACGTTGTTTCCAGCTATTCGAGCAACTAGTGAAAATACCATTATTGCTGCTCCAGGCACGAGCTGCCGACATCAAATTGCAGATGGGACAGGTAGAAAAGCCCTTCATCCGATTGAAGTACTTTGGGATGCAATTCAATAATTTTGGATTATTCACACAATTAGTCGGCTAGTTGAAACACTTTACTTTCTTTTTTTAGAAAAGTCCTTTATTTTTGAGAAAAATTAATAATACCATGAGAAGATTTTTGTTGATATCAATGTTAGGAATGTTTGCTTTATTGAGTGCTTGTCAAGCAGATAAAGATCAAACAGCATTGAAGAAAGAGATAGGAGATTTAGAGAAGGCATACGAGAATAAAAAGGCAAAAGAAGCGGCTAGTCATTTGCCATTAGTGGCGAAATACAATGAATATTTGGACAAATATCCTGATGATAAAGCGATGACACCTCGTTATTTGTATCGTGTTGCGTCTATTTATTACAAAGAGTATCAAATGGATAATGCCCTTGCTTTCTTAGAAAAAGTATTGAATAATTATGATCATGATGAGGTTAGTCCTAGAAGTTTAATGCTTAAAGGAAAGGTTTATCAAGAACAAAACAACATCACACAATCAATTATTGCTTTTGGCGAATTGATTAGAAAATACCCGAATCATCCAGCAGCAGAAGAAGCTAAAAAGCTACTTCCTGATGAGAAAGTATTACAAAACAAAATAGCTAAGTTGGAAACAATGATCGAAGATACAACGGTTGCCGAAGAACTCAATCGTGGAGCATATCCTCAATTATCTGCTGCGTATATACAATATGTTGCTACGCTGCCAGATGCAGCCGATGCGCCAGAAAGACTATATAAGGCAGGAAAATATTATGCTGCTAGTAGGAATTTTGCAAATGCTGTCGATACTTGGAAAAAGGTAATGGATCAATATCCTAAAAGCGGTTATGCAAAAAATGCACTTTTTGAAGCGGCTTATAGTTATGAAAATATTCTAAAAAATCCAGAAGAAGCTAGAAAAATGTATGAAATGTTTTTAAAGAAATATCCTAATGATAATTTAGCACCTTCGGCTAAGTTCTCATTGGATAATTTAGGGAAATCAGCGGATGAATTGCTAAATATTATTCAAGAAAAGAATAAAGGGAAAGAATAAACATTTCAAGTCGATTATATAAATTTAGTAAAAAAGCCTTCTAGAAATAGAAGGCTTTTTATATATATCACTTTTGTGAATAGATGAGTATATTTTGATTGATTAGTTCATGATGTTTTCTGGTTTGTTATTAAATTTTACAAGCGCCATTACAATAAAACCAACGCCCATACCTATAAACATTCCAGGTAGAAAAGCACCAGTTAAAAAACCAACGCCCATACCAAGAAACATACAACCTGTAAAAATTAAATCTACTGGAGGTTTTTCTTTTTTTTCTTTATGCCTCATTTCTTCATTTTCCATTTATAAACAAATTTTATTAATAGTTAAATAATTGATTGAGAGAAATATACATTCTTTCTTTCTTGTAAATGATTAATACTCGACTAGTTATATTTTTTTTTCGATCAAATGAATAGAAAGGTAATTTTGGTGATTTTAGGCACGTAAAATAAACCAATACATTTTGAACTTCCATTTATAAATTTGTATCTTCATAATATATAAATTATTAATATTAAGTAGTTAGTGACTATTAAACTAAAAAAAGCATTGGAAATCAATTAGTTATTTCTCTTGCCCATGAAATAAAAACCAGCATCTACTTAACATGAAAGAACGAATAAAAGCCTTTGTGAAAAGATTTGCAGTCTTTTCGAAATATATTCTAATTGGAGCAATAGTGCTATTTATTAGCTTATTATTCCCAAGTCCTAATGCCTTTCATTATGAGTTTGAGAGAAATGGAACTTGGAGATATGATGATCTAATTGCGCCTTTTGACTTTGCTGTACAGAAACCAGAAGCAACTTATAAAGCAGAAATTGATGCTTTAGAAGCTAAATTGAACCCTTTTTATCAAAAGGATAGCCAAGTCGCTATTACACAGCAAAACCAGTTTTCGCAGCGCTTTTTATTAAAATTACAAACAACCGATCAGACAAGATATCGCGATGTTCGAGAACAGCAGGATAATTATAGAAAAGCAGGTCAGCGCATTCTTAATCAAATTTATCAAAAAGGAATTATAGATTTATCGCCTCAACATGCGGTGAATGGAGGAAATATTTTGATTAATGTTTTGGTGAACAGCAATTTAGTGGAGCGAAGAATTGCTAAAAATTTAGTCAACTTAGAAGCGGCAAAACAGAATGTTCAAGATACGATTTTATATGATTTAAGTACAAAATTAGTGGAGGCTGATTTCTTGTTAGACCTTATGGAAGCCTCGATTACGCCCAATATTGCTTATCAAGATAGTTTGACTGCCTCTTTTCATCGCCTTGAAAAAAACAAAATCTCTCGTTCTCAAAATCGAGTAATCAAAGGCGAATTAATCGTTAGGCGAGGAAATGTAGTCGATGATGGGACTTATCAGAAGCTACTTTCGGTTGAAAGTTTATATGATAATCAAACAGATACTAAAAATGGTTGGGTTGTTTTTATTGGCTATTTGTTGTTAACGCTTGTTTTGATTGGCGTTTTTATGGTTTTCTTAGCGATTTATGCTAAACCTGTATTTTCCAATTTACAAAAATTAACTTTTATGCTACTTTGGTTAGTAGTATTTAGTTATGTGGCTTATTTTATCCATAAGATTGGTTTTATTAATGCGTATTTGATCCCGTTTTGTATCGCGCCTATTGTGATTAAGAA
>CAKZLL010000087.1 GCA_937125475.1 uncultured Saprospiraceae bacterium
TGAGCATTTTGCCAACGAAGAGTAGTTTTAAAAGATAATTTAGCTTCATACAAAATTATTTAGAATAAAGTCTATTGTTCATTAGATTTTTTTCTGGTACTTAATTTATTTCCCATAAGGTATTCGAGCCGAAATTGACCGCCCTAATGTCACTTCATCCGCATATTGCAATTCTCCTCCAAATGAAACACCTCTTGCTATTGTTGAGACTTTCACATCATGCGCTTGCAATTGTTTAGACAAATAAAAAATTGTGGTATCGCCTTCGATTGTAGGACTTAATGCCATGATAATTTCCTTTGTCTCTGCTCGCCCTGCCCGCTCTATCAAGGTACTAACATTTAGATCGCTCGGGCCGATACCTTCAATCGGAGAAATCACACCACCCAAGATATGATATAAGCCTCGATAATGAGCCGTATCTTCAATTGCCATAATATCACGAATACTTTCTACAATACAAATCGTCGATTTATCGCGACTCGCATTATTGCAAATGCTACATTTATCATCATCCGAAATATTATGACCTTCTTTACAGAATTGAATTTTCTGACGCATTTTTCCAATAGAAGTTGTAAATTCTTCTACGCTTTCTTTCGGTTGTTGAAGCAAATGTAGTGCTAAACGCAATGCCGTTTTTTTGCCAATTCCAGGTAAGGATGCAAAAGCTAATACTGCGTCTTCTCATAGTTTTGATGATAAATTCATAATTATTACTTTACCTTCCGTTTCCCACGGATTGAGTTTCGGCTAACATTAATTCAATAGCTCTCAAATCTGGCGTATCCCATTTAATCGCCTCTATATCATATGGACTAAAAATGCCCAAACCTTCATATTCTCCATAAGAATTATATTGACGCGTCATGAAGTGATCTTCGTCGATTTCTGTTATATAACCAAACCCTTTTAAATCGAAATCAAGGTGAAATTCAATTAATTTCTTTGCTTCTTTGGCGGTTTTCAGAACATCATTAAAGTCATCTATACTTTTATTCAAAAATACTGGTGCAGGATTAAGTTCAAAAATTTGTGCTTGATGATTAATCCAATATTGAATTTTGCGCAAGTAAGCATCATCGTATTCAATCGCATGAATATTCGTAAATGATATGATGAATTGACCGTTAAAATGACCTTTTGAAGTAAAAGAGTTTAACATTAAGATTTCCTCATTATAAGAAATAACTTTCCCAACAACAATCCGATCATCTCGATTAGAGGTTCGAAGTGCGACTAATTTATTGTATGATTTGGCTTTATCTAACACTTTACTGTAAAGCGACATGTTTATATTTTAATTTTAGTGTTCTTGGATTTTTTTTAAATAAGGGACAAGGAAATAAAGGGTCTTTGACTATTTCTGCATTTTAGTCCAATGTGGGCTTGCCCCATTGTTCTAACTCCTTGAAAAACAACGGGGCAAGCTACCGCTGGATTAAAAGAATACTCATTTTAGCAAAAATTGTCAAAGAACCGAAATAAATAACCTCCCTTTTTTGTGCATTCCCTAAAACGCTGAGTGAAATTACTTTACCAAAAATGCCATTTATTTTTATCAATATTTTCTTGAAAATATAATTCCATATTTGTTACGTCTAATGCGCAAAGCTGCCCCATTCCCCTCAATTGTGTCATAAAACAACCATTATCTATACCAATTGTTGATTTATTTGACTTTATTCTATACCTGATTTCAGCTTCTTTTTTGGGCGTATGTCCATGAATAATTTTTCGACCTGCCAACCATTTTTCATTCAAATGTTCATGCATTTTTCTAGTCCAAACCAACTCATATTTATCTGCAAAAGGATCTTTTTTTGTAAAATCTAAACCCGCATGAACGAAGATAAAATTTTCATACTCTGCATAAAACTTACAATCTTTCAACAATGCTTTATATTTTGGGGCAATATTCAATTTCTTTTTATTAAGAAATTTTTCATACTCTTTTTGAAATGCTTCATTTGTCATTCGAAAAGGGCGAGAAAGCAAATTTGAACCACTAGAACATAATTCATCAAACCAGATGAACTCATGATTTCCCAAAAGCATTTCTACTTGATAACCTTCTCCTTTTAATTCTAAAATATAATCAAAAACGCCTTTATAATCTGGTCCTCGATGCACATAATCACCAAGCAAAAATAATTTATCTTGTTTAGACAAAATGACTTGTTCTTCTACTAATTCTCTGAAAGTCGCTGCATGTCCGTGTATATCTGAAATCGCGATTGCCCGCATAAATTTATTTAAATTAGGCTCAGTTAAAAATGACAAACAAAACAATAGACCTGTCGCGCTTTTAGTTCAAATGGCAACAAGTCTAGTTTATTTTTTTATTTTTTTATTAAAAAAAGAAGAATTGAATAAAGACGAACAACTATTGAGCTGCCCAAGCATCATAACCACCTTCTAAATCATAGATTTCTTTAAATCCTAATTTTTTAAAAACTGCAACGCTTCTACCGCTTCGTCCTCCTGATTTACAATATACAAATATTGCCTTTTCTTTATCCATTTTTGCTACTCTTTCCTCAAAATCAGTATCAAAAAAGTTAATGTTTCTCGAATTTTCAATTGCTCCTCCTTCTACTTCTTTAGGTCTTCTGACATCCAATAAGATCGCATTTTCGCCCTTTTCAGCCATCTTTTCAGTAAACTGAGCAACGTTTAACTTTTCAACAATAGGAGCAGTTACTACATTTGCCTCTCGCGAAATAGGCGCATCATTTTTATCGTCTTGTGCCGTACTAGTGCAAGCAGTTAATAAAAAAGTAGAACAAAAAGCAAAGAATAAATATTTCATTTTTCTAATGATTGTGTGGTTTTAAAATAAAAATTGATTTTTGACGGTTTTGTCAAGAACCTAAAAGCCTTTATTAACAAAGGTTTTTATAATTAGAATACCTATTCTAATGCTAAATAGTTTTTTTAAGGAAAAGAACCATAAAAATTAACGAAGTATAGCATTAAAAAATAGTTTTGCAAACCTATTAATTTTTGTCAATAAAACCGTTATCCCCAATTCATTTTTCTCCTTAATATTGCTGCAAAAGATCTTTTACCTGTTTTCTTCAACCATTTCCGAGAAGGATGAACAGCAATAGGAATAATATTGCTTTCCCATTTCCAATCTAAAACCTCTTGCTGTGAAAAAGCCTTAGCGGTAGCCGATGTAAAACCGACCCAAGCTTTTCCTAATGTAAATTGGATTTTTTTAGATAAATCAATGTTCTTTTTGATTACTATTCGACCATTAAGATAAACGCGAAGCACTTTCTTTTGATAAGAAATTTTGACATTTCGAGTTCTATTTTTAAGTTGAATTATCTTACGATTGATCGCAATTGTATGTTTTTCTGATCTTGACACTTTCCCTTTTCCATTAGTTTGTATGCTCACATGATTATCACTTCCTTCCCCATTATCGTAAGTGTCAAATTCGACAACGATGCAATTAATCAAGCCAGAATAGCCCATCCCTTCCCCGAATTGTCCTAGTCCTAATTTTCTGGGATCGTTTTGAATCACAAAAGCAATTCCATCCGCTCCACCCAATTCGACATCTGGTTTTGACATTTTCATAGTAAAATTAACAGTAAAACCTTTTTCAACTGCTACTCGTTTCCGATACCAACACGCACCGCGCTGATACGGCGAAGCCTCTGTTAGACGAATACCGCCTTCCACAAATTTAGCATTGCCTCGCAAGAGTAGCTTTTTTGTGTCTTTAAAAGCATCATAATGGAATTTAACCTTTTTTTGAGCTACGGATAAATTCGATATAAATAATAAAATAAGTGGTAGTAGCAGCAATAATTTTTTCATTGTTTTTAGCCTTTTTAGATCATGCATCACTTTTCAGATGGCGCTTCTATTTCCTCTATTTTATCTAATTCCAAATAATATTCCTTATGTGTTCCTTCTCCTTTACCTGCGCCCGAAGCTACTTTTAATTCACCAAAAGCATAAAAGTATTTATTTTCAAACTTTGAAACTTTTGACAAATAAGTTTGCCTTTCTTTTGTGTATGCCAATAATTGATTAATCATTTTTCCTTGGTCATTCACTCGGTCTATACAAATATAAGTACTTCGACTATCTCCCATAGAAGAAACCAGCATGTGTTGCATTTCAAAATTGCAAACTCTAGCCCTAAATTGAATGTTTTTATCTACAAAACTAGCTAAATCATCTTCAAGGGTTATAGATGTATAGCTTTTCTTAATTGGCGCTATTTTTTCGTCAATTTTTGTACTTTCTTGTTCGATAATTTTAGATGGCGTACAAGATGCCATTATTACAATGATAAATGAGAATAAAAAAGTTCGTTTTTTCATTTTTTTAAGTTTTTTCACGTTTTTTCAGTAGTGACCAATGCATAATAAATCAATTTGGCGATCCATGTTTCATCTTGATTATAAAGCCCCAAACGATTATTCGTCATATGAATATAACTATTATAATAATTGAAGTAGTCTTTTGAAGCAATGAGTTTTTTATTTCCATCGTACCATTTTTGAAAAATATCATCTTCAAATACTATTGTATCATCTATATTTTCCCAAAGATTTTGTATAAAAGTAATAACTCCTCGATTTCCCTCTATCTCTTTATCAATAGCTAAATTCGTTTTGGGCAACAATTTACTCCAATTTTTATAATATTGTTCAAAAAAGAGCAGGCTATCTTTTTTAGACAAATTGACCGCTTTCGCAAAAATCACATGCAATTGAATAGCCCATCCCATTGCTGCTTCATATTCAAAACTATCATTTTGGCACATTAATGATTGAATAATTTCGGATGAAAATTGAAAATATTCCTCTGCTATTCCTATTTTTTCAGAACCGCCATACCGCTCTAATTCTGGCTCATAATCAATGAATTGAAGGCTATTATTAGGATAATAATGAGGTAAATGAAAACTCCGTTGCGATGCGTTTTGTTTAAAAAAAAGAGAAAAATAAGCTTGACAATCTGCCTTAACCGTCTGTTTCTCATTTGTTTTTAATCTTAATCTAACATGAGAGCCGCCTTCTGAATAGCGAATAAAAAAATATTGATTTATTTTTTTTTCTTGCCTCATCTTATCAATAAAAGGAAAAACACCATTGATTAAAATCAGATTGAGGTCTTCATAAAAGAGATGAATTGATAGCCAACTAGTTTTCATATTTTGTTAAATAGCGTTAAGAATTAACAACAAATTAAACATTTTTTGCTTTGTTTTTGTCTCTAAACACAGATTATCATACGAATTTAATAACTAAATTAAAATTATCAAATGCGATTATTATTAATGTTTTCAATTTTTATCAGTTGGCAATGCGCTTCTAATAGTGACAAAACCATAGGTAACATCGATCAGAATGTCAAACAAAAAGCAGCACATTCTAACCATTCTTCTGAGAACGAAAGTATTATTGCCATTAACGGCGATACATTAACCAAAATAGTTAAAACGAAGAAGCAATGGAAAGCTCAACTTTCAGCGCAAGAGTATTTTGTTTTGCGTGAAAAAGGAACAGAACGCCCTTTCACAGGACCATTATTAAAGAATAAAGAAGAAGGCGTTTATACTTGTAAAGCTTGTAGTTTGCCGCTTTTTGCATCCAAAACTAAATTTAAATCAGGTACAGGATGGCCTAGTTTTTATGCACCAATCAACGGTATTAATGTAGCAGAAAAAACGGATGTAAGTCATGGAATGAGGCGAACAGAAGTACTTTGTGCGCGTTGTGATGGGCATTTAGGGCATGTTTTTAATGATGGCCCTCAACCGACAGGATTGCGTTATTGTATCAATTCTGTGTCATTAGGTTTTCAAGAAAAAGTGAAGTAATTACAAAAAATAGCACAACGACCTTTTAAATATGGTCGCTGTGCTGTTTATTTTCATCTCCATTATATTTAAGCGTTATTGCTAATTTTTTTTCAATGGAAATTTTGATCTGAGATGTAATACGCATTTCAATTAAAGATGTCGCATATAAAATCTTTCTTTTGAATTTATACTTCGTTGAAAATACTCTGTACTTCAAACCACTTATCAAACCACTTATTCTTAATAAATAACCGCTTATAAGTTTATTCAACCGCTTGTGAATTATGCTTACTTTAATCGGTCTCCTAACCTTAATTTCATGGTAGAAATAAACTTAATCTTAATTTTTTAAAACATCATGCCATGAAAAAATTTGCCCTGTTAGTTTTTATTGTTATAATAAATATACTACCCTGTTATGCCCAAGATATTGATACAATTTCTGAACAAGTCTTTTTTGACTTCGATCAGCATCATTTATCAACTAAAGAACAGCAAAAAATTAATGCCTTAACCCTCAAAGGAAAACTACTTAAAGTCTATATTGAAGCCAATACCGATGTACGCGGCACGAATAAATACAATATTAAACTAGGTGCAAAGCGAGCAAAAACCATCAAAAATTATTTATTAAATAAAAAAATAGATAATCAAATCTTACAGGTTATTAATCATGGTGAAGCTCGACCAATCGCTTTACAGGGAAATGAAAATAGCCATTCTAAAAATAGAAGAGTGGATATTACGATTGTTTATAGAATGTTTCCTACCATCACAGAAGTACCTAAAGATAAAGAAATTATCGAACCGACTGACCTAGTTTTTGAAAAAAAAGATACGAACAACATCTCGAAAATCTATAAAGAACTAGCCATCAAGCCTGAAACTTTTTTAATCAAAAAAGAAGATACTATTCTCACTTCTAAGCGTGGAACAATTCTAGTCATTGATAAAAATGATATTAATTGCTCTTGCAAAAAAGAAGAGAAAGCCATTAAAATCGAACTAAAAGAAGTTTTCACCAAATCCGATATGATCCGAGAGCGATTAACAACGATGGATAATAAAGGGCAAAGACTAGAATCTGGCGGAATGATTCATCTAGCTATTTTTTGTAAAAATAAACGAACATGGCTTTCCAAACCCATTCAAACTTTAATACCAAGCAAGACATTTATACCTGGCATGTTTGCTTATACAGGAATGCCTCGCATTCAACAATTCACAGGAAACCAAGGTACTTTTAAACGATCTTCTGTCGTTTGGTCAAGAATAGACAAAAAGCCGCTCCGTCACTGGGCTGGATGTAGAAAGCAAACTTTAACTGAAAAAAAGTGCTGGTTAATCGAATGGTGGGAAGATATTCGTAGAACAAAACAAGCTAAAAGAGCATTAAAACAAAAAATTAAACAAGCAGAAGTACTCTTAGCAAAAGAAACAAAGATAGATTCGATTGTTAATAAAACAATCGCTCAAAATTTAGTAAAATTTTATGTATTAGAGATTAGGAAAGTGAATTGGATCAATATTGACAAGCCTTATTTCACTCAACTAAATCAACCCTATAAAAATATAGCGATTAATACACCCGTTTCTAAATCAACTGAGCTTTCCATTTTTGTAAAAGGTAGAAATAGTGCTTTTAGAGCAATTCCTAACAATAAAAAATATTACTTTCCAACCACTCAGAATGAAAAAGTAAAAATAGTCGGTTTAAAAATATCTGATCAAAATGAAATCTTATTAGCATTTCAAGATGCTGATAGTACAAAGGATAGTTATGATTTGAATTTTAAAGTTTATCCTTTAAAAGAGATCAAAAAGAAGTTAAAAGAATTAGATCAATATTAAAATCGTGCTTAAAGTATTTTTTAGAGTTTACTTAACAATTTTCCTTTTCTTCTAAAAAAATTAATTTCATCTCCATTATTACACTGTAACAAAAGTTATTTAATATTTTAGTTGCAGCGCAACGACACCGTTTGTAGTAAAATATTAATTGTCGTT
>CAKZLL010000088.1 GCA_937125475.1 uncultured Saprospiraceae bacterium
CAATCTCTTGTCGGATGATTGTAATAGCCACAGACACAGGGGTTCATACTAGCAATCAAAATCAAACTACTTGGATAATCCACAGTTATTTTAGCTCGTGATATGGTTACTTTTCGTTCTTCTAAAGGCTGACGTAATACTTCCAAAACTGCCCGTTCAAATTCAGGCAATTCATCTAAAAATAAAACCCCATTATGTGCTAAGGAAATTTCTCCAGGCTTAGGATTTGAACCACCACCAACTAGCGCTACATTACTTACTGTATGATGTGGCGATCGAAATGGGCGAGTTGTTATTAGAGAAGTTTCTTTAGGAAGTATTCCTGCTACGGAATGAATTTTTGTTGTCTCAAGTGCTTCTCTTAGATTAAGCGGTGGTAAAATAGTAGGCACTCTACGGGCGAGCATGGTTTTTCCTGCTCCTGGAGGACCAATTAAAATAGCATTATGACCGCCTGCTGCCGCTAATTCTAATGCTCGTTTAATATTTTCCTGTCCTTTTACATCTGCAAAATCAACTTCGTAATCGTTTTTAGTATTAAAAAATAAAGCTCTTGTATCATACACTTCTCTATGGAGTTTTTCTGTTTTTCCATTAAAAAAATCAATTACTTCATTAATATGTGTCGCTCCATAAACGTCAATTTTATCAACAATAGCCGCTTCTTTCGCATTCTCTCTAGGGACAATTACACCTTTAAAACCTTCTTTTCTAGCTTGAATTGCTATTGGCAAAACGCCTTTTATAGGTCTCAAACTACCATCTAAAGAGAGTTCACCCATCATTATATAATCTGAAATATCTTCGTTTTTAGTTTGATTAGTACTGGCAAGTAATCCCATTGCAATAGGTAAATCATAGGCTGCTCCTTCTTTTTTTATATCAGCAGGAGCCATATTTATAACAAATTTTACGCGCAAAATTTTATATCCAGAATTACGAATCGCTGTATAAATTCGTTGTTGACCTTCGCGAATAGCACTATCAGGCAATCCTACTAAGTAAAAATTATTTTTACCAACTTCTACTGATCCTCCTGCATTGACTTCTATTGTTATCGTTTTGGCATCTACACCATAAACAGCACTTCCATAGGTTTTTACTAGCATTGTGTTTTTTTTGTGTTCTTTTTAACACATTGAAAATACAACACTACACGCACTCTAGAAAATTTTTGTACACTTTACATCAAAATAATTATAATGCTTATTTTATTTGATGACAGTTGGATGAAGGAATAACTTTTGAGCAATTTTATCCTTAGGAACATGTAACGAAACAGTCTAATATTATAAATTATTTTTTTATATCGTATAATTACAGTGTAACAAAAGACCACTCAAGTAATAAGTTATAATCGCTCTATTATCAAAAACCTTGGATTTTGAATTAAAAATGCTTTAATTTACAATCCCCTAAATGTTTTAAACTCAATTGAAATTAATCTAATTATTAAATCAATAAAATTCACTATTATGTTACTAACAATCTCTTATATTGTAGCTGGCTTATTAACAGCTGCTTGTCTCTATCTATCCATTAGCACAAAACTACTACAAAATAGTAGTCCAAATTCAAAGGCTAAATATAGTTTTTCTCGCGTTCAATTGATGTGGTGGACAATCATCATTAGTAGTAGTTATATCATACTTTTTGCTAAAACAGGTGATTATAATCTATTCAATAACAGCACCTTAGTCCTTTTAGGTATTGGAATAGTTACTTCTGCTGGTGCAAGTCTAATTGATGTTTCTCAAAAACAATCAGGAAAAACACTACATCAACACAGTGATTCTAAAAGTTTCATGACTGATATTCTTTCTGATGAAAATGGAATTTCCATGCACCGACTTCAAGCCGTTATTTTTAATCTACTCTTTGGTATTATCTTTATATCTGTAATGTGGATGCAAAGTAAATTTCCAGATTTTGATAGTTCACAGTTGACTTTGATGGGGATTAGTTCAGGCGGGTATCTTGCACTCAAAACTAATGAGAACAAAACACCAACACCTATTCCAACTCCGACTCCACCAACTCCCAAGACTGCTCAACCAACACCAGCTTAATTTGAAATTCTATGAGGTTATTATTTATTTATTTGAAAATAAATAATAATTCATCATTTTAATTTGATGATACAAATGATCAGCTCTTTATTAACCATCAAAAAGATATAACGCCTAATGGATAAAAATTCCATTAGGCTTTTTTGAATCTATCTAATAATAATTGCTTTTAATAATTTCAAAAGAGCAAAAAAAATTATTGAAAAAATAAGCTTTTGAACAAAAAATAGTTATTATTTTTACTCGCCTCCAAAGCACACTTTTTTATTTAATGACTATTATAAAAGAATTAAAATGAAATTATTAATCACCATTGTTTTAATGGGGCTTTTTTTAACAGGTTGTGATAATAATGCACCTAAAAAAGAAGTCAATTCAAATACAGGAGGTCTCAGCAATTTCTCTGTTGATGGAAAAACAGTACAAGTTTTTACTACTGCCGAAAACACCGATTTAAGATTATCTGCTACTAGCAAAAAAACATTTGAACCAGCAAATCAACCTTTGGAAACGGAGGTCTCTATTTTCGTCAATCCAAATAAAACATTCCAAACATTTTTCGGTATTGGCGGTGCAATTACAGATGCTTCTTCTACCGTATTTGCTACTTTACCAGCAGACAAACAAGCCGAATTTCTGAAAGCTTATTATGATGTAAATGATGGAATTGGCTATACTTTAGCTCGAACACCTATTCATAGTTGCGATTTTAGTGAAGGTAATTATACTTATGTAACAGATGAAGACAAAGAACTAAAAACCTTCAATATTGATCATGACAAAGAATTTAGAATTCCTTTGATCAAGAAAGCAACCGAAGCTGCTGGCGGAAAATTGCCGCTTTATGTTAGCCCGTGGAGTCCGCCTGCTTTTATGAAGACCAATAAAAACATGCTAAAAGGCGGAAAATTATTACCTGAATATAATGAAGCTTGGGCATTGTATTATGCGCGATTTATTCAAGCTTACGAAAAAGAAGGTATGCCAATTTGGGGGTTAACGATTCAAAACGAACCAATGGCTACACAGCGTTGGGAATCTTGTATCTATTCAGCAGAAGAAGAAAGAGATTTCTTAAAAAATCATTTAGGGCCAACCTTGGAAAAAGAAGGTTTAGGTGATAAAAAAGTAATCGTTTGGGATCACAACCGCGATTTGATTAGTCATCGCGCTAATACTATTTTTGATGATCCAGAAGCGTCAAAATATGCTTGGGGAATTGGTTTTCACTGGTATGAAACATGGACAGGCAGCGAACCAAATTTCAATAATTTAGATAATATTCAAGAGTCTTATCCTGATAAAAATCTAGTTTTCACGGAAGGTTGTCAAGAAGGATTTGATCCAGCGAAATACGAATTTTGGGCGCATGCAGAACGTTATGGTCGTTCGATGATCAATGATTTTAATCATGGAACGGTCGCTTGGACAGACTGGAATATCTTATTAGATGAGACAGGCGGACCGAATCATGTTCAAAATTTATGCTTCGCTCCTATTCATGCTGACACGAAAAAAGGCGAATTAATTTATACACCAACTTATTTTTATATCGGTCATTTCTCTAAATTCGTTAGACCAAATGCGAAAAGAGTAAGCACAACGGCGAGTAGAACGCACTTGATTACAACTTCATTTTTAAATGAAGATGGAAAAATGGTCACCGTTGTGATGAATCACACCGATCAACCAATCAAATATAAATTATACATTGGTACAAAAGCAGTGCAAGAAGAGATTTTGCCACATGCTATGCAGACTTTGATTTATTAAAATTGAAGTGACAGGAGGTAGAAAAAATTAATAATCAATAATTTGTGAATCTGACACCTTCGGCAAAATCTTGAAAAAGCAATAATATTACTCAGTTCCATAATCATTCTCAGAAAACCAATAATAAGTTGCGAGCGAAATCACTCGCAACTTATTATTATACTTATAAATCCTCTAATGCTCCTAAAATAGTGCTTTGAGTTGCCTTTTGTTCCAATACAATCGGAGGCGAAACCCTTGCTTCACAATCACTAATTCCACAACGTTCACAGGTCGTATGAACTTCTCTATTTTTTAGCTTTGGATCACTTAAAAAATGAAAAATACTCTTTAAATGAGGATTTACTAACAAACCTAACGTAACACTCACTCCTTTATTTGGGTATCTGAAACTAGGTTTAGCTAAGGAAATACACAAATATTGTTTATCTGTATTCCAATATTTAGAAATTTGAGCATCAGCAATAATTGGTGTTTTTCTTTTTTTAGTTTTCACAAAACGTAGGGCTTTAATACCTGTGATAGACACCCAACGATTACAATAATGCTCATCCAATTCATTATTATAAGGACTATGCAATTGAGAAAGATGTAAATCTTTTTGCATCTTAAAAGATTGTAAATGCTCATTCCCAGTCAAGCGGATAAAAAACAAATCTTCTAATCCGAAATGATGTGGAAAAATGTTAGTCAATCGCTGCATTAAGGTTTCCGCACTTACATTATATTTTTTTAATAAATTCAGAAACAAATCAGGTTTCCAGCTATTTTCTCTTGCCAATAATCGCACATCATTAGCTAAAGAATTTCCATCCATTAGCAATGCTGCTGCAAAATGAGACGCTTTATAATTATTTAAAAGTTGCTCAAAAGAATCAATTTTAAGAATTGTAGTTTCGTAAGGGCGTTCTTTCAAATCAAGGTATTGAAAACCTAATTCTCTGGCGAATAAAAAATTTTGCTGGACAGTTGATAAGCCTTTTTGAATAAAAAGCACTTTTGTTTCTGGCTTATAATAAGATCTAATATGCTGAATAGCTTTATTTTTGCTCAATTCTTTGTAATCAATACTAATACCATAGATTTCTAATAATTGTTCTTCTAAGAAAGCCGATGTGAAAGAAAGCCGCTCTTTTATCGAAAATTCCTTTTTAAAATTTTCAACCGCAGCTTCTAATTCTGGGAAATGATTATTGTGCATATCTTGATAAGAACGTAATGCCTCCAAATAAAACTGCTTTTCGTTGACCTGATAATTTCGAGCAATTTTAAAAATAGTAGAAATAAAGGCATTGACTTTATCTGGTGTTTGAGTAAATAATTCCAATAATTTTTCCAGATTAATACCAAATTTTTCTAAAGGAAATAGCCTAAAAAATTTAGACGACAACAAATCTATAATCGGCTGTAGCTTTTTAGAAGCATTTGTCGCGACCATATAATTATAATCTACATCTAAAGCGTTTGCTAAATTCGTAATCTTAGCAGGTTTAGGATAGCGTTTTCCTTTTTCAATATCATTCAAATAGGAAGTCGATAATCCTGTCCGTTTTGCCAGCTCTTGATAAGATAGTTTTTTTTGTTGCCTCAAATGCCTCAACTTGAAACCAAAGATGAGCCGAATTATTTTTTCGTTATTTAACATTTTTTTTATTAAAAGAATACAAAAAACAAATTCGCCTCTATATTCTGATTTTTCATAAAAATCCAAACTTCCTATTGAAAACTAACTAATTCCAATAATTAATTTCAACACAAAGTTCTTTTCACTATTTAATTAATCAAAAATAACTATTTTTCCTTTAAAAAAGAAAAAATATATTTTAGCGGAATTTCCGCTAATTAAATAATTTACATATATTGCGGAATAATTAAGAAATAAACTATTAAATTTAAATATATGAATACTTCCGTAATTGCTGCTTTTCCTAGTGTTGAAGGCATCATTATAAAAGGGAATTTCAAAGAAGGATATGAAAATATTCTTACTGTTGAAGCTCTTGAATTTTTAAAAGCTTTACATCTTAGATTTAATAATCAAAGAAAAGAATTACTAGAGCGAAGAATTGAACGACAAGCTGCTTTGGATCAAGGCACAATGCCTGATTTTCTACCATCAACAAAGAATATTAGAGAAAGTGACTGGAAAGTCGCGCCTTTACCTGCTGACTTGATGGATAGACGTGTAGAAATCACTGGTCCAGTTGATAGAAAAATGGTCATCAATGCCTTGAATTCAGGTGCAAAAATGTTCATGGCAGATTTTGAAGATAGCAACACTCCTAACTGGGACAACAATATTCAAGGGCAAATCAACCTTCGAGATGCTATTGATAGAAGTATTAATTATACCAATCCTAAAAATGGTAAATACTACCAATTAAACAAAGAAGTAGCGACTTTGCTCGTTCGCCCAAGAGGTTGGCATTTGGAAGAAAAGCACATTTTAGTTAATGGCGAGCCAATGAGTGGCGGATTTGTAGATTTTGGTTTGTATTTTTTCCATAATATCAATAATCTACTCGCTAAGGAAAGCGGCACTTATTTTTATTTACCAAAAATGGAAAGTCATTTAGAAGCTAGACTATGGAATGATGTTTTTGTTTTTGCGCAAAAAACGCTGTCTATCCCTCAAAAAACGATAAAAGCAACGGTTTTAATCGAAACTATTTTAGCGAGTTTTGAATTAGATGAAATCTTGTATGAACTCCGAGATCATTCCGCAGGCTTGAATTGTGGGAGATGGGATTACATTTTTTCTTATATCAAAAA
Source organism: uncultured Saprospiraceae bacterium (assembly GCA_937125475.1). Taxonomy (GTDB): domain Bacteria; phylum Bacteroidota; class Bacteroidia; order Chitinophagales; family Saprospiraceae; genus CAKZLL01. Next base: position 6,615 of record CAKZLL010000088.1, read on the forward strand.
ATTCCGCAATTTACCTGGTTTTGTAATGCCTGACCGAGCAAAAATAGGGATGAATGCTCATTTTATGAGTTCTTATTCTCAATTGGTTATTAAGGTCTGCCACAAAAGAGGTGTTCATGCAATGGGCGGAATGGCTGCTCAAATTCCAATTAAAAATGATCCAGAAGCTAATCAAAAAGCAATGGATAAAGTCAAAAATGACAAATTAACGGAAGTCAAAAATGGACATGATGGTACTTGGGTTGCTCACCCTGCCTTGGTTCAAGTGGCAATGGATGTTTTTAATGAATATATGCCAACTCCCAACCAGATTTTTAATAAAAGGGAAGATGTTCAAGTAACAGCAAAGGATTTAGTTCAACCGCCAGTTGGTACAATTACAGAAGCAGGACTTAGAAAGAATATCAATGTAGGTATTTTGTATATCGAAAGTTGGTTGAGAGGAAATGGCGCAGCGGCTATTTATCATTTAATGGAAGATGCTGCTACTGCCGAAATTTCCAGAACCCAAGTTTGGCAATGGATTCACAATAATGCGAAATTGGATGATGGTAGAGCAATTACCTATGATTTATTTCAACAATTTTTACCAGAAGAATTGGAGAAGATGAAAGCTTATGTTGGTGATGAGAAATTTAATACTGGTAAGTTTTCAGAAGCAACAGCATTATTTGACCGTTTGGTAAAAGATAAAGAGTTCATTGAATTTTTGACTTTACCTGCTTATGAATTAATTTAGAATCAAGAATATCTCTTATTTTTTTTCAACAAAAGAAATCAACTTTTTTTATAAAAATTTAAAATTTTGAACAATGAAAGATGAATTAATCACAGAACGAGAGGCCACTACGGAAGAATATATTGGTTTTATGCCTGATCGTTCTCCTCAAAAACAAGCATAAAAAAAGCCCTTTCCAATGACTTTGGCGAGTGCAGGAAAAGGGCAATATTATTAACAAAATCAATAACAACACAAATTTACGAAAAATGGGACAAAAAAGTAAAATTGACCATTTTCAGGAAAATTGGCTCATCTATTCTAAGGAGTTATTTGTCGTTGTTATTCTTATTAAAAAATAAAAAGTTATGACAACTTATAAATCTGCAATTGAAACAGTACGTTCTCTTAAAGCTAAATACGGAACAACTTGGGCAACAATCAACCCTGAAAATGCTGCACGCATTGCAGTACAAAATCGTTTCAGAACAGGGTTAGACATCGCTAAATATACC
>CAKZLL010000089.1 GCA_937125475.1 uncultured Saprospiraceae bacterium
GAATCTAAAATCCATTGCTGCAATCACCAATTTTCTACGATTTACATTACCAACTCCGATGGTAATCGCATCATTTAGATTGGTTTTTTTATGAGCCTTCTCCAAACGCTCATGATAAGGCTTTAAATCTGTGAATTGTAAAAAGTCTTTAGAAACTAAATTACTGAACAATTCTGTATATTTTCCATCGAATATAATATCAAAATATTCTTTCGAACCTATTCTTTCATGGTAGTCACAATGAGAACAAACATAAAGGTTTTCACGTAAGTCCTTCGTTCTAGAAGTTTCTTTACATTCTTTACATTTATGCCAAATTCCATCTGGCGCTTCTTTTTTTTCTCTTGTTGTAGTTGTTATTCCTTCTTTCAGTCGTTTAAACCAACCCATATACTATTGTTTAAATGTCCTATCAATGAGTTAAGAGTTAAGTCAAAGTGTAGCAAACGCTTTTTCAATCACTTAGATTTCCTTCAATTGTAAAAATAGGATTTATTCAATGATTTACAAAAGATAATAGTCTTTATTGACAAGATGCTTATACTAATTGAATCCCGTTCTAGCAGTCTTTTATTAAAATAGAAAAAGAGATAGCCAATAAATGACTATCTCTTTTTACTTCTTCTTTCCTAATGTCATATAGAATAATCCGTCGATTAATTTGGGACTATCTATCTTATAATATTATGCTACATCAATTTCGTTCGTCAAATAAACATTCTGAACTGTGTTTAATAAATCAACTCCTTCTGCAAAAGGTTTTTGGAAAGCTTTACGACCTAATATTAAGCCTGTTCCACCTGCACGTTTATTCACAACCGCTGTTTCAATAGCATCTTGCCAATCATTATCACCAGAAGCACCACCAGAATTAATCAATCCTGCACGTCCCATGTAACAATTTGCTAATTGGTAACGACACAAATCAATCGGGTGATCAGTAGATAATTCAGAATACATTTTTGGATGCGTTTTACCAAATCCAATATTTTTGAAACCACCGTTTAACGTTGGCATTTTTTGCTTAAGGATATCTGCTTGAAGCGTAACACCAATATGAACCGCCTGAGAAGTCAAGTCAGTTGCAGTATGATAATCAACACCATCTTTCTTGAAACCATCATTACGCGTATAACACCATAAAATTGTAGCCATACCTAATTGATGTGCATATTCAAATGCTTTAGATACTTCTTGAATCTGGCGATTAGATGTTTTGTTACCAAAATAAATAGTTGCACCAACTGCGACAGCACCCATTTCCCATGCGCTTTTGATGTCTCCATACATGATTTGATCATGTTTGTTTGGATAAGTCATTAACTCATTATGGTTAATTTTAACTACATAAGGAATTTTATGTGCATATTTTCTAGCCGTAGCAGATAATACACCAAAAGTAGAAGCAACAGCATTACAACCACCTTCAATAGCTAATTTGATAATGTTCTCAGGATCAAAATACATAGGATTAGGAGCAAAAGATGCACCTGCAGTATGTTCTAGACCTTGATCAACTGGCAATATAGACAAATAACCCGTACCCGCTAATCTACCATTATTATATAATGTTTGTAAACTTCTTAAAGTTGGGATATTTCTGTTTGACATAGCCCAAACTCTATCTACAAAGTCAGAACCTGGTAGATGTAAAGTCGATTTGTCAAAAGTTTTACTCTCGTGATTTAGGAGATAGTTAGATTTTTCATCTCCAAGGATGGAGGTAATCTTATCTAAATATGACATAAAATTTAGTTAAAATATAGTGAACTAATTGAAATACGCGGTAAAGATAATTTTTTTTACACAAAGTTACTTTATTAATAAATACTCTATTATGGAATAAAAGAATAAAAAATAGAGTATTCCAATAAAGTTAGGAAATTCTAAGTATGCATAAAAAATAATTTTGAAAAGGAAGATTATTCTTTATAAAATAGTTATTCTATTGATTCTTTTGTAAAATGAAATTCGAAAGGAAATCCTTTTAAGTCTATGGCTAAAGTAAGCGTAGAATCGCCTAGTTCTTTAATTTCAAAAGAATCTGACCAATCATCAAACGAAATTAAGTCATCTTCAACTGTTGCTTTTAGACCATCTTGGTAAGGTTTAATTTGGTTAGCATCTATTAAGTCAGATTTAAAAATGCCATTTTCCGAAAAATGAATATAAAAATCGCCTAACTCTGCTTTTTTTCCACTTCTGGTTGCTTCTTTCAAATACCAGTGACCGACCATTTTTTTGATAGCAGCTTCACTTTCATTATTGGTAACTGGATCTTTGTCTACTTCTGGATTCTCCCCTTGATCATTATTTCCACAAGCAGCGAACAAACAGATTGAAAGAACGGCAAAGCAATAAATAAAAACTTTCATAAGAATAAGTATTTTTATAGATTATGGTTGGATATTAGAAAACAAATGCTCAAAATATCAGTTTTAGGGATAAGAAAATAAATAATCACCTCAAGGTTACGTGATGAATTTTATTTTTTACAAAATGCATTTTATGCAACATAGCGAATTATGCAAAAAAGGTAATGCAGTAAAAAGTAAAATTCATAGTAAGATGGGGAGATTATTTTTTGTATGCTCCTTTAATTTAATTCTTCATTTATTGGTTGATATGCTCGAATAGATTTTTGACTAAAATTATTCGTTTTTTCTATTAAATTTCATCATCACGGGCTTACCATCCATCTTAAAAGAAAGCATTAATTCTTTCTTGGTCAAACTCAAAATATTGATACTTTCTTTAATATTAGTAATCAATCCATCTTCTACAATAATCATCGAATTTTCAATCATGTACTTTGCACTACTTCGTCTATTTGGCATATCAATAACCAATTGACGATCTGCTGTGAATTGAAATAATGTCGTCGTTGGGAATTCTTTAATGGTTTCTGTTCCATCTTTAATTTCTACTAATTGCCAATCTCCAACAATTAATTTATCACTACTTTGTCGAAGACCTTTATCAACACAACTTTGAATAATTATTGTAGAAGATAACAGGATGATTACGGAAAAAAGTCTTAGTTTCATAAATATTTTTATCAAAAAGTTTAAATTAAGTATGAAGGTTAAGTTTTTCATACTTTTGATACGAATTAAAATCTAAATAAATAACATTATAATTTGATGATGTGCCTTAGATTGAAAAAATCAACCTAATTCATTGAAATGTGAAAATAAGATTTTTTTAAAAATTTCTTAAAATCCTTAACTTAGGAATAAAAATTTATCTTGTTTTCATTCCTTAAACAGGCACTTTGCTTTATTTTTAGTGTATTTGAATGGTATAATTTTAAGCTTTATAAGGTAAACCTACCAAAAAAATAGTATAAATAAAAAAGTGTTTTTCTATTTATTCATTAATTCTCTAAAAAATACGATAATGAAAAACGAAGAAGAAATTATAAAAAATCATGTTATTTGGGCGTTAGGCGGTGGATTAATTCCTATTCCTATAGTAGATTTTGTGGCCGTAACTTCTATTCAATTAGATATGGTTCGCGAACTTTGTTCCCTGCATGGTGTTAGTTACGAAAAACGTCAAGGAAAATCTCTAGTCGGTGCATTAGCTGGAACTTCATTGGCAAGTATTGGAGCTTCTTTTGTAAAAGCTATTCCTGGAATTGGCTCTCTTTTGGGCGGTGTCTCGATGTCTCTAATGTCTGGCGCAACAACTTACGCATTAGGTCAGGTCTTCAAGACACATTTCTCAAGAGGCGGTACGCTTGATGATTTGAGTGTAGAAGATTTTAGAGGTTTATTCAAAGAAAAAGTAGAAGAAGGAAAGCAGAAAGCCAAAGAATGGAAATCACAAGATGAAGCAGAGAAAACTAATAAAGGGCCAATTACCCGTGAAAAACTAATGGTTGAATTGGACAAACTTAAAAAACTAAAAGATAATAGTATTATCTCAGAAGCGGAACATGATAGCCTTCGCCAAAAACTACTTGATCGATTTATGAACAATTAGATATAATTTATAATGGAGAGTTGAGGGGTGATAATGAATAAGTTAGAGCTAATTTTAATTAAAAAAATGCTTGTACACTAATTTCGTTCTCAATTCTTAACTCTCAACTCTCAACTAAATAAACTATGTTAAAAGCTATTGGGCACTTTTGCCTCACTAAGATTTGGGGTTGGAAAATAGTAGGTGATTTCCCTAGAGATATTGATAAATATATCGTTTTGGGTGGACCTCATACGAGTAATTGGGACTTTGTACTCGCCGTTTTTGCCATATGGCAGGCAGGTTTAAAAATGACTATTATTGGCAAACAGGAATTATTCCATCCTTTGATCGGTTGGATTTTCAGGGCTTTAAATGTTGTTCCTGTTGATCGGAAAAAAAATAGTAACTACGTTGATGCGGTAGTTCATGAGTTCGGAGAACACGAAGAATTTCGTATGCTTATCGCTCCAGAAGGAACACGCAAAAAAGTAAATAGGCTTAAAAGTGGTTTTTATTATATTGCTAAAGGAGCGAATATTCCAATTGTAACTGTTGGGGCTAATCGTCCAACTAAAACCCTTACAATTATGCCGCCTTTATATCCAAGTGGCGACAAAGAAGCTGATTTTAAAATCATTTATGACTTCTATAATCAACAAACAGGCTTTGTAGCCGAAAATAGCTTTGATTCAAAAGCATTAAAATAATTATATAAAAAAACATTTAACTGTGATAAATATTACAGTAAATAGTAGTTTTAAAGGTTATTTTTACATAATAAATGAAATTGACTTTTTCAACTCAAAATATTATTTATGAAATTCTCTTTTAAAGCGATGTGGAACAATAAGTGTCCTAACTGTCAGAAAGGTGATATGTATAAAAAACCTTTCCAAGTATCGAAGCTTTTGGATATGCACGAAAGATGTGAAGAATGTGATTTTGATTTCGTACCAGAGCCTGGTTTTTATTTTGGTTCATTGATGATTTCTTATGGTATCTCTGCTTGGATGCTACTGCTTCCTGCTTTGACTCTAGTCTTTTATTTTAAATGGTCAGTGAATGGTGCAATGCTTTTTACAATTCTTATTGCTGCCATTAGCTACATCAAAATTATACGTGGATCACGCTCTTTGTATTTACATCTTATGGCTCGTTTTGCTCCAAGTACTTGGAAAGCAGGTACTTCTGCGTCAAAATATGATAAGACTATATTTTAAGAATGATTTATTTGTACTAAAATAGAAACTGGTCATTATGGTTTTAATCATAGCGACCAGTTTTTATAATTAATTAATGCCGGAATCACTGCGAAATATTTCACACTGATTTCGGCATTATTAATTATAAAAAAGAGCTTTGAAGGAAATTCCTACAAAACTCTCTTTATATCATAAATTGAATATAGAATGATATAAGTTTATGAAAAACAATTATTAATGAAAATTAATAACACACGAATTTGGGCATTATCAACTCTCAATTATTAATTCTCAACTAAAAACCTATCCTTCTAATTCCATTTTTTTCACGTCTCTATATCTAGCACTCAAAATTTCAGCACGACGCGAAACAGATGGTTTCACAAAATGCTGACGACGGCGCAATTCTTTTACAACACCTACTTCTCTATGCTTTCTCTTATACTGCTTCAGTGCGCGGTCGATTGAATCACTATTTTTTACATCAATAATAATCATGTTGATACCTGTTCTTTTGTTAATGAATGAATGGTCTACTAAATGAATGGCAAAGATAGAAATTTTGTAATAGATTACAATAAAAAATTTATTTTAATTTAAAACTAGCCCCTTTTATTTAAAAAAATGCCATACCTGCCAAGAAATTGCCTAAAAATGAAGTGAATTTTAAAATGAAAATGCTGAATGTGACTTTTTTTTGTTAAAATTGTCTGAATAATAGACTTTAATAAAAGTGTACATTTTTTAGCAAGTAGGTTTTATACTCATCATAAAATCTAATAAATCAAAATCGAGATATGGATATTTTAAACTTATTAAAAGGACAATTAGGCGATACTGTTATTTCTCAGTTGGGAGGTGCAATCGGTGGTTCAAAAGAACAAACTTCAGCAGGTATTGATGCTGCTTTGCCTACTATTTTAGGCGCATTATCTCGTGGTTCTCAAACGGAAGGCGGTCAAAGTGCGATCATGAGCTTCTTGGATAAAGATGGCGACGGAGAGATTATGGACGATCTTCAAGGCTATATCGGTCAAGGAAATGATACACATAATGGAAGTAGCATTATCAATCAGTTTTTGGGTGGCAAAAAAGAAACTGTGGAAGGCGCAATTAGTAGTAGTAGTGGTTTAAGTCAAGCTGCTTCTTCTAGTTTGTTAACTCAATTAGCTCCTATGGTAATGAGTATGTTAGGCAAACAAAAACAACAAGGCGGTGCTGGTGGTTTTGATATTAGCTCTATTCTTGGATTATTACAAAATCAAGGTCAAGCTACTCAAAAAGGTGGTAATATGGGCTTTGTTTCTAACTTGTTAGATCAGGATGGTGATGGAAGTGTCACAGATGATATCATGGATATCGGTAAAAATCTCTTAGGCGGATTTTTTAAAAAATAAACGATAAAATCTAATCTAATAATCCTTATTTTAAATTTTAATATAAGGGAAAATAGGAAGGGGAATGATCTAGATCATTCCCCTTTTTCTTTTTCATAATCAATTCATAATAATAAAATCTCAAATTTGGTTAAACAGCTCTATTCATTTCTAATTATTGCTGCTCTGGGTGCGCATAATGATGTACCACAACCTTTAGGGCTTTTCGCCCTGCAAAGATAACCCCTAAAATTAATGTATAAGTAAACGTGGCTGTCATAATAAATAGATTTTTAAGTGAACTAGTAAGTTTGGCAAATATAATAAACCAAGGTAAGGCAAGAAATATAATTGCCTTTTTTTACTAAAAAATAGATTAATCAATGATTCTTTTTTGGAAAAGCTATAAGTTTGATGGGCTATTCAACTATTAAGCAAATAATTAAGTCGGTATGACCGTGTAACGGATGAGTTACGCAATTGACTACAATGACTTGAAAAAAAGTTGCAAAAAAATGAAAAAAATTATTATTGACGGTACGAACCTTTGTATTAAAGAGGTGATTAATGTTGCAGTTCACGATTATTTTGTAGTTATCGAACCTAACGCTATTCAAAAAATTAAAAACAGCCAAACCTATATTTCACAGCAAGTTCAAGAACGAAAAATTATCTATGGTGTGACAACGGGTTTTGGACCAAATGCCGATAAACGTATTCCTATAAAAGATGCGGAGCTTTTACAGCATAAGCTCTTAATTTCTCATAGTTGTGGGGTTGGAAATGGTTTTAGTCGTGAAATGGTCAGAGCCATTATGCTCATCCGAATGAATACGCTTTTGGCAGGTCATTCGGGAATTAGAATTCAAACGATCAAGCTTTTATTACAGTTTTTAAATCATCATATTCATCCTTTTGTTCCTGAACAAGGCTCTGTTGGTGCAAGTGGCGATTTAGCGCCTTTATCTCATGTTGCTTCTAGTTTAATTGGTTTTGGAAAAGTAGAATTTAATAATACATCTTATTCATTATCAGAATTATACGAATTACCTGCTATTCAAAAAATCAATCAAGAAATTACTAATTTTAATAATGAGAATAAGTACAATCCACTAGATGATGATTATCAAATGCCTATTGTGAAATGGAGGTTGACCCACAAAGAAAGCATCGCGCTCATCAACGGAACTACAGTTATGAATGCACTTGGTGTGATTGGGATTTATCGAGCAAAAAGGCTTTTAAATACGAGTATTAGGAGCGGAGCAATGGCGCTTGAAGCTCATGGCGCAAGAAAACAAGCATTCGATGAAGCAGTACATATTGTACGTAGGCACAGCGGTCAATTATCCGTTGCAAAAGCACTTAATCAACATTTTGGTGCGAGTAATTTAATGGGGATTTCATCCGCTGAAATTGTAGAGAAACTACCTCCTTCTGCACTTGATATTTCTAGTTTTCAACCGATTATTACCTTAATTAAAGAAAGAATTGACCAGCTAAAAGCCGCGAATTTGCCTCAGCTGCAACTTCAAATCGCTCAATTGTCTCCAATTTTAAATTTTTCTGAAATTTCTCACTTTTTAGAATCGAATACTGTCCATTTATTAATGGAAACTATTCCAAAAGCTTTTTGTCGCTTCTTGATGAGGCATCTAAAAGATCAAGATGAACATGATTGGTTATCTTGGAGACAATTACTATTCATTGCCATGAAAAAGGTCACGCCTCAAGATGCTTATTCCTTCCGTTGTATGCCGCAAGTTTTGGGCGCGAGCCGTGGCGCGATTGATTATTTGGAACAGGTTATTAGTAATGAATTAAATGCAGTTGTTGATAATCCAATCATCTTTTTAGAAGGGCAAACCTTACCAGATGGAACCGTGATTAAAGAAAGTCGCATCGTTTCCGCAGGTAATTTTCATGGTCAACCTCTGGCATTGGCATTAGATTATTTAAAAATAGCTATCGCTGAAATTGGCAGTTTATTAGAGCGTCAGATTTGCAAATTGACGGATCAAGCTCATAATGATGGTTTGCCCGCTTTTTTGGTCGAAACACCAGGTCTGAACTCAGGCATGATGATTTTACAATATGCCGCCGCCGCTTTGGTTTCTGAAAATAAAGTGATTGCTCATCCTGCTTCGGTCGATTCTATTCCGACCAGCGCGAACCAAGAGGATCATGTGAGTATGGGCCCAATTGCAGGTAGGCAAGCACTGCAAATGATTGGAAATGTTGAAAAGATTTTAGCAATGCATCTTATCAATAGCAAGCAAGCTCTAAACATGCGGATCAAACAATTTGAAGGAAAAATAAAGCTGAATATTTCTGAAAATAGCCAAACCTTAACTCAATTATTAGAGAATTTAGGAATTGTTTATTATGAAAATGATCGCTATATGTACGATGAAATTGATAATGTGAAACGAAATTTAAATCAATTTTTTGAATTGAATTAAAAAATATCTCGATTAGTATAATTGCTCGAAACGCTGTCGGTTTTTATAACTGACAGCGTTTATTTATTAGACTTGTTCGGCGGTAGCTGATGGAGCGAGACGGCAGGAAATTTTATTTTGAACGAGGCAAAATTTTTCGGAATAGCCATAGCTATTGCTAAAAATTTTAACGAAGTACAAAATAAAATTTGCCCGTCGCAGCCCATTAAACTGCTGCCGAACAAGTCTATTCAATCTTCCTCTTTTAACCAAATTCTTACGCCGATAATAATAGAATGAGGTTTTCCATTTAGATTTTTATCTTCATAATTGATTTGATAAAGAATGCCCTTGCCAAAAATATTTCGTGGTGTATAATTAAAATCAATAAATAATTCGACTGGGTGAGATAAATTTCTCGTTGGTTGAAGCACAACTCCGCCCGTAATTCCAGCATAAATATTAAAAGGAATATCATCAATATTTAAATCAAAACTAAGTAAATTCGATCCAGTCGAAGAACCTCCTTGAGCAGATCCTCCCGTTCTACTGAATTCTGAAGTACCAATATGTTGAGTTCCTGAGAGAAAAAATCCAAGCATCGGCTCTATCTTTAGCCACTTTTTTTTAATCAAATAAGCCGCTTTAAGACTCCAATCTATTGTAGCAAAACTATACTCAACGCCTTCCGCTCGAACACTTCCGAGATAATTTTCATATTTATAAGCTAATGCAATTTGTCTATTCACTAAATGCAAATTACTATAAAATTGAAACGCTGTATTTCTTTTTATCTTGACTGTCAGGTCTAAACCAAATGCAGTTGTGATGTAAGGTTTTAATAATTGATTGGCGTATTGATCAGTATTCTCATGTTGAAAAAACTGAATTTCATTACTTAAACCAACACCAAAATTAACTGACTGCCCATGAATAATAATAGAAAAAAAGAGCAGGAGAAAGGATAATTTAATTTTCATCAATCTATATTTTTTAGAGTGTATTGGCAACTGAATTAGTTTTGTCCTTAAAAAATTAAGGTGTCAGGTGTCAGGAAAACTTGATAATCAATATTTTGTTTATCTGACATTTCTCTCTTGACACCCGAGACCTTCCGCAAAACCTATAAATATAACGTTGCTAGTAGTCATTCAACTCAATTTTAACTGTTTTTTCAGTAAACAAACTTCATTTTTTTTAAAATCAACTATTTTTTAAATTAAATTAGTCGAAATCAACTAAAAATTTATATCTTTAAAGCTATAAATAGCTAAATAATTGAGTTTCATTTTATGAAAACAAAAGATAAAATCATATCAGAAGCAACCAAAGCATTCAATGAGAATGGTTTTGGGGCAGTTTCATTGCAAGAGTTGGCACAAAAAACAGGCATTAGCCGTGGCAATTTGACCTATCATTTTAAAGATAAAGAAGCTTTACTTCAAGCGATTTCTGACAAAATGTGGGGACAAATGCGTGAAGAAAAAGAAAAATCTAGAAGTTTTCCTTCTTTTGAAAACCTTCATAACGTCGTCCAATTATATTATAAAATGCAGCTCGAATATGCTTTTATTTTCTTGGATACTCATGTTTTGAACCATCCAATTATTAAAAGTAAATTCAGAGCAATCACCAAAGAAACCCTTGAAGATAATAAAGCAGCAATTGCTTTTTCTATTCAATTAGGCAATCTAAAGCCTGAACTAATTCCTGGAACTTATCATAATATTGGTTTTTTAGCATGGATGATTATCTTTTTTTGGTTGCCACAACAAATTATTAGAGGTAAGAAAACAGGCGATGATGGCGCAAAAATGATCTGGAGTTTGTTAGTGCCTCACATGACAGAAAAAGGAATTATCTCGTTCAAAAAATTTTACGGGGAAGCTTATTATAATTCGCTCGGAGAATCTTTTGAAGTCGATGCTCATTCTTTCATCTCTTTCTAAAATTCAAAATTTTTCATTCAAAATTAAACAATGCGCGTTCTTCATTCAAAAATAAATATCAATTCACAACAGTATAAAGACAATTATACTAAGATGAAAAAACTCGTCGATGAATTGAATAAACACCTCAAAGACAGTCTTTTTCAAGGAAAAGATAAACATATTGCAAGAGCCAGAAAACGGGGCAAACTCTTAGCTCGTGAACGAATTGAACTGGTTCTCGACAAAGGAAGTCCGTTTCTTGAACTCCTTCCTTTAGCAGGAATGAAAAAAAGAGGCGGTTTTGGCGCAGGTGGTACAAATGTCAGCGGCATCGGTTTGGTACATGGCAAATTGTGTGTTATTAATTCTAATGTCGGTACAAGAAAAGGCGGTTCTGTGGACGAAGCAACCGTTTTTAAAGGCTTGCGTGTTGGAGATATTACGCGAGAAAACAAACTTCCATCTATTAATTTGGTAGAAAGTGGTGGTGCAAATCTGCCAGATCAAGCCAAAATTTTTAATTATGGTGGTGAGAGCTTTCGCGAAATTACTCGTCGTTCTAAAATGGGAATTACCACGATTTCTGTTGTTTTTGGAAATGCAACGGCTGGCGGTGCTTATATTCCTGGAATGTCTGATTTTTCTATTTTACAAAAAAAAGCGGCTAAAGTATTTCTTGCTGGTCCGCCTTTGGTCAAAATGGCAACTAACGAAATCGCAACTGATGAAGAATTGGGCGGTGCAGAAATCCATAGTCGCGTGTCGGGTGTGTCGGATTATCTCGCAGAAGATGAATATGACGGAATTAGAATTGCTCGCGAAATCATGGAATTTGTCGATGTGACGAAACCGCATTTAGTGCCAACCGAACCGATCGAACCACCGATTTATAACGCGGAGGAAATACTGAATGTCGTTCCTGCCAATATCAAAACGCCTTTCGATGTTCGAGAATTGATTACTCGCATTGTCGATGGGTCGAAATTCTCAGAATTTAAACCAGAATATGGTAGTACGTTAATTACAGGTTGGGCAAAAATCCACGGTTATCCAGTCGGAATTTTGGGAAATAATGGTGTTATTTTTTCCGAATCGGCTGATAAAGGCGCTCAGTTTATACAATTATCTAATAAAAATAATATTCCGTTGCTTTTTATTCAAAATACAACGGGCTATATGGTCGGCAAAAAATACGAAGAAGGCGGAATTATCAAAAATGGCGCAAAACTTATCAATGCTGTTTCTAATAGTGAAGTGCCTTCGATTACTTTGATGATCGGAAATTCTTATGGTGCTGGTAATTATGGTATGAATGGACGTTCTTATGATCCAAATTTTTTGTTTACTTATCCTAATGCAAAAATTGGCGTAATGGGATCGGAACAATTGGCTGGCGTGATGGAAATCATTCAACGGGCTTCCGCCAAATCATTAGGAGTACCTTATGATGTGGATCAAGGAAAGCTGATCAAAATGATGTTGACCGCAGAAGCTGAAAAAGTATCTTCTCCGTGGCATTCGACTTCTGAACTTTGGGACGATGGCGTAATTGACCCAAGAGAAACGCGAAATTATCTCGGTTTTTCGTTGACTGTTTTGTACAATCAGCCAATCAAAGGCGCAGAGAGTTATGGCGTTTGGAGGCACTAAATGAGTGAAAAAGAGGCATAAAATGTGAATGGTGTTGACACCTGACACCTCGCCCCTCACTCCTAAAAAAGAAAAATGAATAAAAATATATCTTCTATATTAATAGCAAATCGAGGAGAAATTGCTTCTCGAATTATTAGGACTTGCCAGAAAATGGGTATTAAATCAATCGCTGTTTTTTCGGAAGCAGATCGGGATGCAATGTTTGTTTCAGAAGCAACAACTGCTGTTTTTATTGGCGAAAGCAGTCCAAATAAATCCTATTTAGATATAGATAAAATGATAGCTGTCGCAAAAAAAACTGGTGCAAACGCCATTCATCCTGGTTATGGTTTTTTGTCTGAAAATGCGGCTTTCGCGAAAAGGTGCAGCGATGAAGGCATTATTTTTATCGGACCTCATCCCAAAGCTATTTCAGAAATGGGGTCAAAATCGAATGCCAAAACGCTAATGCAAAAACATGGCGTTCCTGTTGTTCCAGGTTATAATGGAGCGGATCAAAGTGTTGAAAAACTGCAAGCCGAAGCGGAGAAAATCGGTTATCCTATTTTGCTCAAAGCAACAGCAGGCGGAGGCGGAAAAGGTATGCGGATTGTCCGAAAATCGGAAGATGTTCAAAAAGAAATCACTGCCGCAAAACGAGAAGCGTTATCTGCTTTTGGTGATGATGAAATGATTATTGAAAAATATATCGAAGCGGGAAGACACATCGAGTTTCAGATTTTTGGGGATCAACATGGGAATGCTATTCATTTGCTTGAAAGAGAATGTTCGATTCAACGGCGTTATCAAAAAGTAATCGAAGAAAGCCCGTCTCCAATTATGAATGAGGCGTTGAGAAACGAAATGGGCGAAGCTGCGGTCAATGCCGCAAAAGCATTGAAATATGATAATGCTGGAACGGTCGAATTTATTTTTGATGATGCTAGTCAATCATTTTATTTCTTAGAAGTCAATACTCGATTGCAAGTTGAACATCCTGTCACAGAGGAAGTTACAGGCTTGGACCTTGTTCAAATGCAAATTGAATCGGCACAAGGCAAGCCATTAAATATTACGCAAGTTGATGTTTCAAGTAAAGGTTATGCAATCGAAGTGCGTTTATATGCGGAAGATCCAAATAATAATTTTTTGCCCGTAACGGGAAAAGTTATTGATTTTAAAGTGCCTTCTATCACGGGTTTGCGTGTGGAAACAGCGATTGAAAGTGGTTCTGAAATCTCGGTTTTTTATGATCCGATGATCGCGAAACTAATCGTTTGGGATGAAACGCGAACCGATGCTTTGAGGAAAATGGCATTTGTACTCAAAAATTTAGTCTGTACTGGCACAACAACGAACCAAGATTTTTTATTGAAAATAATCGAAAACCCTGCTTTTATTAATGGTGATTACAACACGCATTTCATTGATAAACAGTTCGATTTTACTACCTTAAATATAGATTCAGCGCAAGCGGTCAATTATTCGGCTATTGCTGCTACACTTTTTCAATGGCAAATTAGAGCAAATCAAAGAAGACTTTTAAATGCTTTGCCTTCGGGATGGCGGAGTAACTTTTATGATTATCAATCTGATCATTATGTTTGTAATAATGAAGATCTAACGATCAAGTATCAAGCACTAAATGATGGTTTTCTTTTTATTAATAATGAAATCGAATATCCTACTCGATTAATAAAAGTGCAAGCCAATCATCTTTATATTGAAATTGACGGCATTCGTTATACATTCTATATTTCGACGAATAAAAATCAATATTATATTCATAATGAAGCTTTTGGAACAATAGAATTAAGGCTAAAAGATAGATTTCCAGAAAAAGAAAAAGAGGCAATCAAAGGCGGTTATATTGCTCCGATGCCTTCACAAATCATCAAGATTTTAGTTACAGAAGGGCAGGAGATCAAGAAAGATGATGGCTTGATTGTTTTGTCTTCTATGAAAATGGAAACGACCATTTATGCAGAAGAAGACGGAACAGTAGAAGAAATATTTGTAGCAGAAGATACTAATGTAGAAGCGGATTTTCTACTTTTAAAAATTTCATAATCTTTTGAAAACCAGTAGATGAACTATTTAAAATCAACTTATTTTTATAATACAACTGCTCCAGAAATTCAAGAATTAATTGCTGAATTTCAAAAAGAAGAATTGAGTGAACAAGAAAAAGCAATTGGAATATATCTCAAAGTCCGTGATGGTTGGAGATATAATCCGTATCAGATTTTTGGGCAAAAAGAAAAATTCAAAGCGAGTGAAATTGCAAGAAGAAAAGAAGGGCATTGTTTGGATAAAGCTATTTTATTGATTACTGGTTTGCGGGCGTTGAATATTCCTGCGCGTATTCATTTGGCAAAAGTCAAAAATCATATCGCAGTAGAGCGACTAATCGAAAAATTAGGCACAAATGAACTCACGCCTCATGGTATGGTTGATGTTTTTTTGGGTGGAAAATGGCTTAAAATATCTCCAGCTTTTAATATTGAATTATGTGAAAAATGTAATGTTGCACCGCTGGATTTTGATGGAGCGCATGATTCTGTTTTTCAAGAATATAATCAGGAAGGTAAAGAATTTATGGAATATTTGGAAGATTACGGTCATTTTGAGGATTTCCCAATTGATTTCGTTTTTAAAAATATGAAAGAACATTATGGGCCTTCATTTAAAACGTATCTGATAACAGCATAAAATATCAAGGATTGAATCCTTAAATTGAAATAAAAATGAACTTATATAATACAGATCAATTAAGTAATTTTCACAGCGAAACTTTTGCCTATATAAAGGTTAAAGCGGCTGAGAACGTGCTTTATATTACTTTGGATCGCGCCAATAAAAAGAACGCGCTCCATCCTCAAATGGTCAATGAAATTGCTTTTGCTTTGCATTATGCACATTTTGAAAAGTCGATTTGGATGGTTGTTTTAGATGCAGAAGGCAGTGTTTTTTGTGCAGGCGGCGACCTCAAAGCAATGGCTGGTTTTATAGAACCAAACAATTCAACTATTCCAGAACCAACTGGTCAATTACTCATTGGAGAGCTTTTTAATAAAGTGTATAAACCGACAATTGCCAAAATAACAGGCGATGTTTACGCTGGTGGCTTTTTCTTTTTGGCAGGCTGTAATATCGTTTTGGCACAAAATAATATCAAATTTGGTTTACCAGAAGTTAAGCGTGGAATTTATCCGTTTCAAGTCATGGCAGCCTTGCTTAAAGTCATGCCAGCTAGAAAAGTGATTGATTGGTGCATTCGTGGTTATAATTTGCCAGTGGAAGAAGCAGAAAGATATGGTTTGGTTACAAAAATGGTTACATCAGATACAATTGATGCCGAAACGCAAACAATTATTGATGAATTAAAACAAAATAGCCCTTCTGCCATTAGATATGGGTTGGAGGCTTTTGACCATATTCAACCTTCAGAAGCAGAACACAAATATTTAAATGCTATGTTAATGAAAACCATCAAAAGCGAAGACGGACAAGAAGGTTTGAAGGCATTCCGAGAACGAAGAAAACCAAATTGGGTAGGAGCGAATTAATTGACTGTTGATAATTAGACTTGTACGGCAACTAGTTAATTTGCTACAACGGGCAAATTTAATTTTATCGAAGTACAAAATTAAATTTCCTGCTGTCTCGCTAAATCACTAACCGCCGTACAAGTCTATTAACGAGTTAGCGCATTAGATAATTGAAAAAAATCAATAAAAATAAAACGATCATGAACGAAAAAAGAGCCTTTTTAAAGAAGGAATATTTACCACTTATTGATACAATTGATGCTAGTAAGGAAGGTAACTTTGGCTTAATGACACCTCAACACATGATTGAGCATATGACCCAAGTTTTCAAAGCAAGCACGAAAAGATATGGTGAACCAGAAGGCGAACCGACCAAAAGCGCATTAGGATTTAAGCGTTTTATAGCAAAAGGCGCGGTGCTGAAATACCGTCCAAGTGATAAAACTAAGGCAGATTTACCAGCACTGAAATATGAGACTTTTGAAGAAGCTAAAGCGGCTTTGTTGGAAGGTGTGAACCGATTTTATGCGCATTATGATGCCAATGCTGACTTTTTGAGTTATTCGCCAGTGATGGGAGAATTTTCTTTCGATGAATGGGAATTATTCCATTATATGCACGCTCGACATCATTTGTATCAATTTAGTGCGATTGCGGTTTATCCGTAGGTTTTGAAGCGGAAAACCATAAAATCTTAGTTTTTTAACAAAGGAATTATGTTTTCAAAGGAATTATTAAAAGGTAAAGTTGCCCTAGTTACAGGTGGTAGAAGTGGCATTGGTTATGGAATTGCGCAACAGTTTTTAGAGTTGGGAGCGAAGGTTTTTATCTGTTCCCGAAAAGAAAAACAGCTTAAAATTGCAGCAGAAGCCCTTTCTGAATTTGGTGAATGTCATTATCATACTTGTGATATTCGAAAAATTGAAGAAGTTCAAGTTATTGCTGAAAAAATTAAAGCTGTTTATGGTCGATTGGATATTTTGGTTAATAATGCAGGTGGTCAATTTCCTGCTTTGGCAGAATATATCAGCTCAAACGGCTGGGCAGCAGTGATTAATAATAATTTAAATGGTACTTTTTATGTCTCCCAAACGATGTATAATGCTTTCTTTGCACCTCAAAAAGCGGGTGTAGTTGTTAATATTACAGCTAATGTTTTCCGAGGTTTTCCAGGAATGGCACACACAGGAGCAGCGCGTGCAGGTGTTGAAAATTTAACAAAAACATTAGCGCAGGAATGGGCACATAGCAATCTCAGAATGAATTGTGTTGCACCAGGAACGATTGAAAGTTCAGGATTGGATAAATACCCAGATTTCATTAAAGAGCAGTTTGAAATAGGTCGAAAAGAAAATCTATTTGGTCGATATGGAACAGTTGAAGATGTTGCTAATGCTGTAACTTTCTTAGCTTCTGATTTGGCGGCTTATATTAGTGGTACAACGCTTTATGTTGATGGATGTGAACGTTTATCAACTAATAGAATGGATATAGTAAATAGTATTAAAGCAATAATGTAAGTGCATATGAAAACGGTATTAATCACAGGCGGTTCGAGTGGTATTGGTTTTGAGATGTCTAGATATTTTGCGAAAGCTGGCTATCAAATTCTTTGGGTTTCTTTATTTGAAAAAGAAATAGAAACGGCTAAAAAGAGATTGAAAAGTATGCTTCCCAATGCCAATATTGAAGCATTAGCTTTGGATTTGGCGAAAGCCGATTCTGCTCAAAAAGTATTTGCTTGGACAAAGACGA
>CAKZLL010000090.1 GCA_937125475.1 uncultured Saprospiraceae bacterium
TTTTAGATTCATTGGTGGATCGATGGGGTCTGTTGTGGGCGAAAAAATATCTAGAGCAATTGATTATGCGATTGAGCATAATTATCCTTTCATGATTATTTCAAAATCTGGAGGTGCGCGTATGATGGAATCTGCTTTTTCATTGATGCAAATGGCAAAAACCGCAGCAAAATTAACCTTATTAACTAAAGCTGGTTTACCGTACTTTTCATTCTTGACAGATCCTACGACTGGTGGTGTTTCAGCATCTTATGCGATGTTGGGCGACATTAATTTCTCAGAACCTAGAGCCTTAATTGGTTTTGCAGGACCACGAGTAATTAAAGAAACAATTAAGAGGGATTTACCAGAAGGTTTCCAAAGTTCAGAGTTCTTATTGGATCATGGATTTTTGGATTTTATTATAGAAAGAAAAGATTTGAAAAATCGTTTATCTGAATTATTAGCCTTATTCGAAAAAAGAGCAGTAGTTCAATAAATTAAATTGTGATAATCAAAAAATAAAGCGTTATAAATCAGATGATTTATAACGCTTTATTTTTTGGTATTTTAGTATTATCTATGCGAATTAAGAATAAAATCAATAAATTCCGATTGTTCTATTTTTATAAATATCTATTAAATCATAGTAAAATAGCTTTTCTAATTATCATATTCTAAAAATAACAATTTGTATTCTATTGATAATCATTATCCATTCTCAATTTTCAACTTTTAATTCACATTTATCTATGAAAATCATGAAATTTACTGGTCAAGAATCTTCTAGCATTTGTATCAACTAACTGCCAATAATCATTATCATCAAGATAGCCTCGGACATCCATACTAAAACGCCTTTCACGATAATCTTTTTGCATCATGTAAAAATCAGAACCAAACAAAACATAGTTTTTACTATCACTACTTTGAAGTAAGTTTTTCAAAATAGGATAAAGTCCTTTATCATGAACGGTAAATGAAATATCAGCATGAACATTAGGATAATCCTTGTTTCGCATCAAATTTCTGATCATTTTGTACCAACTCAAATTCGCTGGATTTTTGCGATCAGAAGGAGTGTCTAAATATTTGTTCCATTCCTCATTACCACCAAAATGTCCTAAATTAATTTTAAGTTTAGGGAATTTCTTCAATGTTTCTTCCCACCAATAAGGATGTCCTAAATATTGAGCAAAATCATAATTACTCTTAGCTTGATCAGGATCAAACCCTGGTACTTGTTTCGCTTTTTCATACATTTCAGGCGTGATTTTGTTCCTGAAATGGTTTTTATTTTTAGGAATACAATGCGTCGTGAGTGGAATTCCATTCTTTTCCGCATATTCATAAACAGGAAATAAACGCTCATCATTTGGAAAATAACCAATTGAAGGATAGAGCTTTATACCTGTAAAGTTCTTTTCTTCAATATATTTTTTAACCAAATCAAATACCTGCTTCTCCCCTCTTCTAGGATCAACACCAATAAAAGGCAAAAGAGTGTCTTTATATTCTTCCCTTGCCTTCAATTCAGCTAATTCATCTAATTGCTCTATAAAACTCTTAATTGGCTGTCCTGCCCCCATATATTCAAAATCAATACTCAACGCTACCAAACGAGACCCCGTAGGATAATATCCCATCAATTCATTCAATATTTCCTCTTGCGTTTTTTTGAGCGCCGAATAGAAAAAAGCAGAATATCGCCCCAAATAATTTCTAAATACCCGATAGACAAATTCCGCTAAAGGCTTATTCTTAACCAAAGTTACAGGAATAAACGGATTTATAAAGTATCTCGGAATATGGTCAATTGTAAAAATGTGTGCGTGGCAATTGTGAATGACTTGCAATAATTTTTGCTCATCACTTAACTGATTCATCATAGTTGGCTTGGGTTTTAATTTCCTCCAATTAATAGCCCAAAAATAGGTTTTTTAATTGAGAATTGAGCGTTGAGAATTGTGAATGAATGAGTTGGCACTACCTTTAATTAAAAATTGGCGATAAAATGAATTAAATATTACACTTTTATATTTAAAATAAAAAAAATAAACAACCTTTTCACGCCAATACAGGCATTATCAATTCTCCATTATCAACTATCAATTATTAAAAGATTGCATCCTCGAATATCGCTCGCATCTAGTCTTCCTAGTATTTCAAAACTGCCATTATCTTGTTTTCGACCAATATCTTCTGTTGCGATAAAACTACAAGAATCAATATTCGCTAAGTCAATAATATTAATTAATCCAGCTTTTCCATTTTTGACTAAAGCAAAAGGATCGGTGATTTCTTTGATAAAAAGATCCATTGTCTTTGTTGGATAAAAAACACCATTACCTTTAGAATAAGCTTGCGAAAGCAATTCCGTCATACCATATTCGGAATGGATAAACGATGTTTGAAAAGCTTTTTTGAGTGTAGAATGTAGTTCAGAACGAGTAATTTCTTTTCGTCTGCCTTTCATTCCGCCCGTTTCCATGATGATAATTTGGCTCAAATCCGTTGGAAATTGTTCTGCTAAATCGAGCAGTGCAAAACTAACACCGATTAATATTGTAGGAATTTGTCGTTGTTGAAGGGTTTGTAATCGCTCAATTAATGTAGCGTGATCATATAGAAAAAAGCCGCTTTCAGTGTATTTGGATTTTTTTATAAAAACATCGACCATTTGTATCAAGGAAGAGCCAGTCCGCTCCAAATACGCAGGTAATAATGCCATAAAACAATAATCCTCAACATTCCCATAAAATTGCTCAAAACCGATTTGGCTCACTTTTTCATACCATGACAAATCAGGTACAAAATGACGACTTGGCGTTTGTCCTGTTGTACCACTACTCGTGAAAATCACTTCTGGTTGAAGCTCTCCTGTTTGAATGGCGTGTGTTTTAAAAAATTGAATGGGAAGAAAAGGAATATCTTTTAGTTCTTGGACGTTTTGAGGTTGAATATGCAACAATTCGACAAACCGTTTGTAAATTGGGTTATGAATTGCTTGATAACGAAAGACCTCCAATGCAAGAGCAGAGAAATTTTCTTTAGAAATGTTAGAAATTTTGTCTAATAAAGTACTTCTATTCGTTGTCATTTGCACAAAATTAGTTTTATTTCGTTTATATATTATAGTCTTTGTTCTAAAATTTGATAGACAATTTTTTTAGTCAGCTAATAGATTGATAATCAACCTATATAAGTTTTAAATAGATTATAATACATTTTTATAAATTGAGTTAGTTTCTACATGTATAAATAGAAAGTTTAGTCAGTTAAAATATAACATATGAAAAAAATATTTGGTTTAGTAGTAATTGCAATGATGTTTTTGTCCTCTTGTGTAGATTCCCCAGAATATCCCGATGAACCCGTTTTAACATTTATTTCTTTTTCGAAAGATACGGTTCGTCAATCATTAGACACCAATATTATTACGATTGCATTTACGGATGGAGATGGAGATTTGGGCGCAATAGCAACAGATACATTTTTTAATTTATTTTTGACAGATATTACCCTAGGCGCTACTTTCCCCTATCGAATTCCTTTTATTCCTAAACAAGGAATCGGAAATGGCATTTCGGGAGAAATCGAACTAACACTTTTACCAACAGATATTTGTTGTGATTCTGTTCCATTGCCTTGTTTTAAACACGCAGGAGCAGCCGATGAAACCATTTCTTACGAAGTAGAAGTAGAAGATCGTGCAGGAAATCGAAGCGCACCGCTAAAATTACCTCCGATTAGAATGCGTTGCGATTATTAAATAAAATTGAAAGTTGGGAATTGAAAGTTAAGAATGTCTAGATTCGCTCATTTTTTCAGTCTAAATGTTAGCATTTTCAACGCTCAACTTTCAATTCTCCATTCTCAACTCTCAATTCTTAATTTTTCCTTGCATAATCCTTTCCTTTTTAATATCTTTCCAATTATTTCAAATTTTGATAAAAATTAAAGCTTTGGCTAGGAAGACATATAAACAAATTGCGCTGCCAGAAAAGATTTTTAGAGAGTGCGATGTCATGTTGAAACATGCAACATCGAAAGGATTAGCAGTTCCTCCTGCTTTGGTGAGAGATTTCGTAACTATTCATAGTCGCACCGACGAATTAGCACCATTGAAAGTACGTCATCAAGATTTTTTATCTTCAGAAAAGACTGATTTTTCAGATATGGACATCAATGTTATGTCCAATGTTCATTTTGAATTATCTAGAATTGTAGCTCCTGCAACACCTTATACTTTACTTTTTCTGCAAACTGATGCAGCAAATAGTTTTGGTCGTTTCCAAATATTTGGCTCTGCTCCATTGCTTCGACGAATGTTATTCATTGCGATTTCATGTTTGTTGATCTTATTAAGCTTTGCTTATATTCCAGGTGGGCGTGAGATGATTGAAGGTCCTTTATTGGCCAATCAAGAATCTGCTTTATTGTTAGCAGTCATGTTTCGATTAGCTGCTGCTGGTTTAGGTGCATCATTTTACGCACTTTATAAAGCTAAAAAATATGTAGCCAACAATACTTTTAATCCTTCTTATGAAGGCACTTACTGGACAGAATTTGTATTAGGTTTAATGGCAGGTTTGATTTTTTCAACCTTATTAGATGGTCAAAATACGGGTGCTTCTGTTGGAGGAACAGTCATGATGGGCAAAATTGCAGTGGCATTATTGGGAGGTTTTTCTTCTACTGTCGTTTATGAATTCATGAATAGAACTGTTACTTCATTGTCTTCTATCTTCAAACCAGATGTGAGTAAGGTTTTAGAAGTAGAGGTAAAAAATATTAGAGCGGACGTTGAAAATGTTTTTGCTCAAAAGAAACAAACTATTCTTAATCACTTATCTGATTTACAATCGGATATTTTCTCTGGTGATTTCAATAAAGACGGAATTGGAGCGCGAATTAAAGGTTTAATTGGTGATTTGACGGAAACTGATAATACAGGTTATGTGCCTCAAACGACAAAGGTAGTCAATCGACCGAAACCTACGCCGAATCCAACGAATCCGAATATTCCAGATGATGTTCCAACAGAAGGAAATGTAGAAATTAATATTGACGATGTTGATCCAATGTCAGTTTCAGCTATTCATGCGGATGATTTGAATGAAGCAACAGAGGACGAATACGTTTCAATTTTTGATACTCGTGCGTAATTGATTTCATTAGAAAATTAAAGAGCGGCATTAAAGTTTTAAACTTTAATGCCGCTCTTTAATTTTTATACATTGATGCAAAATAGGGCTTTATAATTCATCCTCCTCCTCTTCGTCATCTACAATATGAATAGGTCGATTAATACTTTCTTCCAAAGAGATAAACGTTTCTGTACGTTGAATGCCATCTATACGCTGAATTTTATCATGTAAGACCATTCTAAGATGCTTCGTATCTCGACAAACAATCTTTGCAAAAATATTATACAAACCAGTCGTATAATGTGCTCCAACAATCTCTGGAATACTATGCAAAGACTTTGCTACTTTGTCATACATAGAGCTTTTGTCCAAATAAATTCCTAAAAAAGCAGAAACATCATAGCCTAATTCGGCATAGTCAACGGTCAAATTAGCACCTTTCACAATGCCCATTTGCTCTAATTTTTTCATACGAACATGAATCGTACCGCCCGAAACATAGAGTTGTTTAGCAATATCTGTGTAAGGGGTTTTTGCATCTTTCATTAAAATAGACAAAATTTGTCTGTCTAGTTTATCAATATCCGCAAGTTTATTATTCATTGCAATATATTATTATGGTACGCTGTTGAACGTAAATGATTAATTTTTGACCAATTTCGTATTTTCTGAATGATTTACAAAAGTAAATATACAATTTTTATAAAAAAAACATAGTTTTTTTGGTATTTAGTAAAATAAACACCCTTTTTTCTATCATTATTTATAAAATCACAAACAATTGAGTAATCTAACCTAAAACGTCTTAATATAATTGGTTCTCTGAAAATTATTGTGAAATCGAGGAATATTATTGCTTTTTCAAGATTTTTGCAGAAGGTGTCAGGAGCGAGGTGTCAGATCAACAAGATATTGATTATCAGTTTTTTCGGATACCTGACACCTCAATAAGATTTTATTAAAAAACTGGTTTTTACGTTTTCCAAAATAATCATCAAAGGACCATACAATTTTAGTAGATGAATATATCTTTTAACACACTACTCAACGATTTTATTAATAAATCTTGGTGTAAAACCACCTTGAGTACAACCAGGTACAGGAAGTAATTGATCTCCTACTTGATCGACTTCTAATTTAATAATATCTCTGTAAAACGTGTTTTTGTATTGAGGTAAGACTTCCGATAATTTAACTAAAATATGAAATCCACCTCTAGTTTGTAGAATAGTTAAACACGATGAATTAATAGCCCGATATAATGCATCAAAATCAAAATCTTTTGTATCTACATCACAATCTAAATAGATTCTTCGTCCAATACTTTTTTGAATGCAGCTCATCATTTCTGCATGAGGATTAAAATTCTGATTATTATTTTTCAACGATTGAGTAAGCGCAATAATTCCTTCGTAAGCCGCTTTTTTTAAACTTCTAGGATTAGGGCTAATATATAATGCTAAAGCCTCTTGTGGCGCTGTTAAGCCTTTCAACTGATATGCTCCTACCTCAACTTCTAGTTGTTTTATTTTAAAATACAGTTGTTCTTTGTTTGCAAGAAATCGCTTCAACTGAGTTTTATCACTCGATTTGATTTGATCCTTACAATATTTTTTCCTTGCAAATAAGGAACAATAATATTTTTCATTGGCTTCTAACTCAGGCAGCCATTCAATAAATTGAAGCAATTTTTCTTTATCTGTAATAATTTTGTAGTTCATATTTGATTCTTTCTATATTCATTTTTGGACAAAACCTTAATTGATTTTGGTATCAATAAATTTGCCTATTGTAGCAAATCAACTATGCCGTAGTATAAGTCTAACAACTAAAAAGAGAAATATCGCTTAAAGTTCCTTTATTCTTTTTTTATCAAAATAAACCCAATAAAAGAAAATTGATCTCACTCCTAAATGATTTTCAATAACTATCTAGAATAAAAAAAAGCCTAAGTACTGATAATCAGCAACTTAGACTTTTAGGTGGTACCCGGAGTGGGAATCGAACCCACACTCCCGTAATGGGAACAGGATTTTAAGTCCTGCGTGTCTACCAGTTCCACCATCCGGGCCTTTTCTGGTAAAGCGTTGCAAAGATGCACCTTTTATTTAAACCGTGCAAGCTTTTTAATATTTTTTTTACTAAAAAAATTAAAAGGCTTGCTTATAACCGCTATAACTACCTGATAATCAAAACTATAATTAATTTATTTTTTATTAAAAAAAATCAAAAAAACATTACACTCTTTAATAAATAATGTATTTCATGATTAGAATGCGCTTTTTTTACGCTAAAATAATTTGACCATTTTTAAAAAAAATTAGAATAAAAAAGCAAGACCTCCTTTTCTAGCACTTAAACTTGATTAATCAGCCTAGTATCCCTACATTTGATCTTCCAATCATATTTTTTTGAAAAAAAGGCGGATTAAGTAATATGAATAATTTAAAAGATAAAATACAACAACTTTCTAAAGACATTTTTGATGAAGTCATTCAAAATCGAAGGCATATTCATCAATACCCAGAATTATCCTATAAAGAGGTAGAAACTGGAAAATATATTTCGCAACAGCTCAAAAATATGGGTATTCAGCATGAACATGGCGTTGCAGAAAATGGCGTTGTAGCATTAATTCATGGCAAAAATCCAGATAAAAAAGTCATTGCTTTACGCGCAGACATCGACGCTTTACCAATTTTAGAAGCAAATGATGTTCCTTACAAATCTAAACATGAAGGCATTATGCATGCTTGCGGTCATGATGTTCATACTTCCTCATTGTTGGGTACTGCCAAAATTCTAAACGCATTAAAAGATGAATTTGAAGGCACAATCAAACTCATTTTTCAACCTGCGGAAGAAAGAATGCCTGGAGGTGCATCAATTATGATCAAAGAAGGTGTATTGAAAAACCCTGCGCCTGTTGCTATTTTGGGTCAGCATGTTCATCCGCCACTCGAAGCGGGTAAGATTGGTATCAAAGGCGGCATGTATATGGCTTCTGCTGATGAACTTTATGTGACTGTCACTGGAAAAGGTGGTCATGGCGCATTGCCACACGATGGAATTGATCCGATTGTCATTACTGCCCAGATCATCACTGCGATGCAACACGTAATTAGTCGCCGATCAGATCCGACTAAACCAACGGTTCTCACTTTTGGCAAAATAAATTCAACTGGCGGTTCGACTAATATTATTCCAAATGAAGTAAAACTCATGGGAACATTTCGAGCGATGGATGAAGAATGGCGTGCAAAGGCTCATGGCATTATGAAAAAACTAGCGGAAGGTATTGCTGAAAGTATGGGCGGCAGTTGTGATTTTCATATTGTCAAAGGCTATCCTTTTTTAATGAATAATGAAGCCTTATCTGCTAAAGTAAAAATGCAAGCTATTGAATATTTGGGAAAAGAAAATGTGGTAGACCTGCCAATAAGAATGACCGCAGAAGATTTTTCATATTATTCTCAAGTCATACCTGGCGCGTTTTATCGTTTGGGAACAGGAAATAAAGCTAAAGGAATTACATCTCCTGTACATACGACAACTTTCGATATAGACGAAAAAGCACTTGCCGTAAGCACAGGTTTAATGGCTTGGCTCGCTATTCAGGAACTAAGTGAAAAATAATTTTTCATCTTTTTTGAAAAAAAGTTGCAATAAATTTGTGTATAAAAAATCTATTACTATCTTTGCATCGCTTTCAACGGAAAGATAAAAAACAATCTAACAAAAATGATTGTTTGGGAACTAAATCTTTTATTAAAAAGTTAGTTCTAATATGCACAATGCCTCTTTAGCTCAGCTGGTTAGAGCACCGGACTGTTAATCCGTAGGTCCTTGGTTCGAATCCAAGAAGGGGCGCATTAAAAGTCGAATATTCAATAGAATTTTCGGCTTTTCTATTTCTAGAAATTTGTGTATAAAAAATCAATTACTATCTTTGTATCACTTTCAACGGAAAGGATAAAAACAATTCAATAAAAGTAATTGTTTGGGAACTAAATCTTTTATTAAAAAGTTAGTTCTAATATAAAATGCCTCTTTAGCTCAGCTGGTTAGAGCACCGGACTGTTAATCCGTAGGTCCTTGGTTCGAATCCAAGAAGGGGCGCATCACAAAGTCGAATATTCAATAGAATGTTCGGCTTTTTTATTTCTAGAATGACATCAAATAACAATCTCTTCTTTCTTTTATCTGCAATTAAACTTTTTTTACTACCTTAGAAACCAGATTTAATTGAATAATTAAAACCTAACCGAAGTGCATCATGAATAAACATAAAAATGTGCTTTCCAATCATTTAAAAACCATAAAATTAGAACAATGGCAGTAACAAACCCTCCTGGGATTGAAAAATTAGTATCCTATCCAACCTTTGACAGCGTAGAAGCACATAGGCATTATCTAAAAAAAATCTTAGCTGGCGCGTATCGAATATTCGGCAAATTCGGTTTTTCAGAAGGCGTTGCAGGTCACGTTACTTGTAGAGATCCTCAATACCCTCATTGTTTTTGGGTCAATCCTTTTGGTGTGTCTTTTAAGCGCCTCAAAATGTCCGATTTAATATTAGTCAATGAAAAAGGAGAGATTGTAGCAGGCAAGCATAAAAATCTCAATAAAGCAGCTTTTGCCATTCATGCAGCAGTTCACGAAGCTCGTCCAGATGTCATCGCAGCAGCACATACGCACAGCTTATATGGGAAAACTTGGTCAGCATTTGGCAAGTTATTAGATCCGTTGACCCAAGACTCTTGTATTTTTTATGAAGATCATGGCTTGTTTGATGAATATAGCGGTGTTGTTACTGACTTATCAGAAGGAGATAGAATAGGCAAAGCTTTAGGAGATAAAAAAGCTGTTATTCTTAAAAATCATGGTTTATTGACTGTTGGTCATAGTATCGAAGAGTGTATTTTTTGGTTTGTAACAATGGAGCGAACTTGTCAAGTTCAACTTTTAGCCGATGCAACGAAACACGAAACAGTTAAAATCAAACATGAAACCGCATTAAGTACTAGAAATTATGAAGTAGGTTTTCCATTAGCTGGCTATTTTAGCTTTCAGCCAATGTGGCAAGATATTGTACATGAGCAACCTGATTTCATGGATATTGAAAATCCAGAACCGCCATTAGTTTTATAAAAATGAAATAGGCTTGCTGATATTATGTTATCAACAAGCCTATTTTTTTAATTGAATTGATATTCAAAATCTGGAAATTTACTGACTTTATATTGCATTGTTACTTCTTTATAATTTTCAATCTCTTCAATTTCTTTAATTTTCACCATTGTTGTTAATCCACTATTTCCTTCCCTTAGATAAAAATCCTTATATACTTGTATCGTAGTAGCAAGGCACAATAAATGATAATTATTTCTATTCGCTCTGGGTAGAGTAATGGTTTGAGCAGGAAATTCTAATCCATTTCCACTATACTTACTATTTTTTGTAAAATCAAGTACTGTACTTATTTTTTTAGTCAATCTTTTTTCAATTCCTGTTTTATGATAAACTAAATTAATTTCAATTCTTTGAGGTATAAGCAAAGTCGTTTCGGGTAATTGTTGCATCAAGTTAATCACAATCGGCACTTGTTGTTCTCTTCTTAATCCCTTAAGCATCGTTTCGCTAACCATTAAATCAACCTCTACTTCTTCATCAAACTGGTATTTAGTAGCATCCGCTTTTATAAATTCTCGAACATACTCATTGCATTCCAAATTCTCGATTACATTTTTAACATTATTAAAACTAATCGGATTAATTTCAAGTAATGAAAATTGTATGTCTTCAGGCGAATAATGAGTTAATAAAGGCAAAATCAAGGTCGCATAAGGTCCTGTTCCAGCATAAAAAACATGAAGTGTTCCCGTTTTGGTTGCTCTCAAATCCTCGATTGCTTGAAAAACACCTTGAATAAAACGCTTGGTTCGCATGAAATCATCTATACACATTGCGGCCCAAGTCGTACCTATAGCCACACCGCTATCCAGAAATAAATCCTTTCTAGCACCTTCATCCTCTAACTTAAATATTGACAGTTTTGACAAGAAATTTTTATAAGCTTTTGTCGCATTAGATAAATCTAAATAGTCGATTTCTTTTGCTAAAAAAGCCTCTGTTATTACTCGTAATTCTTCTTTATATTTGGTAACCATAATTTTAATAAAATAATATGATGTAATTTTTTTTATAAAAAAAGGATTTTTCCAATCTTTATAAAAGAAAATAGACTTTCGTTCTACAATTTTGGTGATTCTTTTTAAAAATTTAGAATAATATTCTTTTTAAATTTAAAATTGCAGCATCTTGTGAAAAAGTAGTGTATTTATTACACTTAGATATTTGTTTTCAATCTACATAAATTTATTCGATTTCCTTCTTAAATTACAACTATGTCAAAAAAAGCAAAGTTAAGCTTTTGGCAAATATGGAATATGAATTTTGGATTCTTCGGAATTCAATTCAGTTTTGGTTTGCAACAAAGTAACATGAGTGCCATTTATAAATATTTAGGCGCAGATGAAAATCAATTGCCTATTCTTTGGCTCGCAGGACCAGTTACAGGGCTTATTATACAACCTATTATTGGGGTAATCAGCGATGGAACTTGGTCGCCTCGATTCGGAAGACGTAAGCCTTTTTTCTTAATCGGTGCAATTTTAGCTAGTTTTGCTTTAATATTAATGCCTTTCTCTCAAACCATCTGGATGGCAGCTGGTTTACTTTGGATTTTAGATGCTGCGAATAATATCGCTTTAGAACCTTATCGCGCATTCGTTTCTGACAAATTGGACAAAGAACAACATTCATTAGGCTTCTTAATGCAAAGTTTCTTGACTGGCTTAGGTAGTACTTTATCCAATTTCACGCCTGCTATTTTAATTTCAATTGGATTTTTTGCCTTGACCGATACAATGGATAACGGTATTCCTGTTGCAACTTATTGGGCATTTTTCATTGGTGCATTTGCGTCAATTATAACGGTTGTCTATTCAGTCTTAACGACTCCCGAATATCCTCCATCAGCCGAAGAATTAGCAAAATTAGAGGAAGAGAAAAAACAAGGTAGTATTATTTCTCGAACATGGAATGGCATTGTTGATGCTATTAAGCACATGCCTTTAGAAATGAAACAGTTGATACCTGTGAAATTTTTTACTTGGTATGCGATGTTTTGTTATTGGCAATATCTTACTTCTGCCCTCTCGTCTTCTTTATATGGCACATTAGATCAAAATACAGAAGGCTTTAAAATGGCACAAGTACTAACAGGTCAAGTCAATGGTACTTATAATATTATTTGTTTTGCATTGGCGTTTGCCTTAGTACCTTTAGCTATAAAAATCGGCGCAAAAGGTGTTCATTTTGTTTGTTTATTATTGGGAGGTATAGGTTTATTGGCCATACCCTATTTGAGTGCGACAGATATTTTGTTTAGTATTGGTAGCATAGAAATTCCAACTATTTACTTATTTACAGTTGGTTTGGGTGTTGCTTGGGCATCTATGCTGGCTATGCCTTATCAGATTTTGGCTGGCGTTATTCCTAAAGACAAAACAGGTGCTTACATGGGCATTTTTAATATGTTCATTGTCATTCCGATGATTATTCAAATCTTTTCGATGCAATATTTCGTCTATGATTGGCTAGGTAATGATCCTGTTAATGTGATCCGATTAGCTGGAGCATTCTTAATACTAGGTGGTATTTCCTCTTTGTTTATCAAGGGTAAGAAAAATGAGGTAGCTGCTGAGTAAGTTAAAATCAGTTCTCTGAAAATTATTGTGGAATCGAGCAATATTATTGCTTTTTCAAGATTTTTGCCGAAGGTGTCAGGTGTCAGGAGCGAGGTGTCAGATCAACAAATTATTGATGATCACACCTTTCTGACACCTCACGCCTCACCACAATAAGATTTTATTAAAAAAAAGCTTGTTACATTTTCCACAATAATTATCAAAAAATCTTAAAACCATACTCAATAAATCTTTATTTTTTTGAATTAGCTGCCATTTTTAATATCTGCCAGTAATTTTTTTCTAATAATCCTTCTTCATAATAGCCTCTTTCTAATAAAATTTGATGCATTTTAGGATAATTATACGAAGGCGCTCCCATGAGTAAATGATGCTCAACGTGATAATTAACATGAAGTGGCGCAATAAAAATTCGCTCGAAAAAATTAGCATAAGTCGTTCGAACATTCTTAACAGGATCGCTCAAATCGGGCGACATACTATGTTCTGCAATCGCTCGAATGCGTATACAAAGATTATGAGTTGTGAAGAAAGCTCCTACCCAAAGTAAATATAAAAGTGGTTGACCGAATGCCCATAAAATACCAAATAATATCAAATTGGCAGCTATAGGTCCTCTTATATTTTTCCAACCTTTTTGTAATAGTACTCGATTATCAATTTCGCTGACATCAATTTTGTTCGCAGTTCCTGCCAAATTATACTCAATCCGACCAAAATGCATCATGAAAACACCTAAAACGCCTTTAAAACCTGTTACGCCTGTGAGATCTCGACGTATTTTACGAATAAGCGATTTTAAATTAGTCGGATATAATAATGCTAAACGCAAATCTGGATCATCTTCCGTGCCATTAGAGCGGTGATGTCGTATGTGATAGCGACCATATTGCTCCACATTGTGCAAAATCGGATATGCACCGAACCAATTTCCAATGATCCGATTCGCTTTTTTATTTTTAAAAAGAGAATGATGACCTGTATCGTGCATAATCACGGAACAGCCTAATTGTCGCGCTCCAATAATAAACAACGCAATAATAATCGTCAAGACATTCGGATAATAAGCAACCAAAACGAATGTGGCGATAATCCAAAGCCAATTTAAGGCAACTTCATAAGCTCCTCGCCAATCAGAGCGCTGCATCAACGCTTTAATTTCTTCTTTTGTTAATATTTCTGTTACTTGCATAGTTATTTTTTTATAAAAATTGACCTCGACTATCCTATTCTTGTACCATTTTCAACTGGTCTTTCGGGTTGAAGTAATGTTACATCTTTATCCACTCCTATTCCTCCCAAGATTAAACATTCACTCATCATATTAGCAATTTGTTTTGGTGGAAAATTAATTACCGCAACGACTTGCCGACCAATAATATCTTTAGGTTTATATAATTTAGTGATCTGAGCAGATGTTTTTTTTGTCCCAAAAGCACCGAAATCAATACTGATTTTATAAGCAGGGTTTCGCGCTTCTTTAAAAACTTCTGCTGAAATCACTGTGCCTACTCTCATTTCAACTTTCATGAAATCAGCCCATTCTAAAGTATTATTATCGTTTTCTCTAGCTTTCATTTTGATTAAAATTATTCTGGTACTGCAAATTTTTTTTCTAAAATTAAATACTTTTTCAGATCCGCCATTTTCTTGAAGATAATCTAATTTATCTACTATATCGTCGTTTGGGCAAGGCAAAGGCTTTGCCCTACGTTTGGGCAACGTTAATTTCAGCTAATTGATATTTTTTCATGAGCCTATTTTTTGTTTACCAAACAACACATCAAGCAATATAATCATCTGTTTTATAAAAATAATTTTTTTATTCCTATTTTAACAAAATTATTATCGGTAGGAACAAACAAAACAATGAAGCACACAAAAAATTGGGCTGGAAATATCACTTGGCAACCTTCACAAATTCTCTATCCAACATCCGAAAAAGAAATTCAAAAAATCGTATTAAAAGCTGCTAACGATAACCAAAAAATACGTGTTATCGGAACAGGTCATTCTTTTACCGCATTGTGCAAAACCAAGGATATTCTGATTAGTTTGGATCAATATCAAGGTATTATTTCTATTCAAAAAGACCAATATCAAGCCACAGTCAAAGGCGGAACAAAACTCAGTCTTTTAGGCGAATTACTTTTTAAAGAAGGTTTGGCAATGGAGAATTTAGGCGATATTGATGTTCAATCTATCGCTGGCACAATCAGCACAGGAACGCATGGAACAGGCAAAAACTTAGGGACAATTAGCACTCAAGTTATTGCATTGCGCTTCATTAATGGAAAAGGAGAATTAATCGAATGTTCAGACACCAATAACCGAGAATTATTCAAAGCGGCACAGGTTTCTTTGGGTGTTTTGGGCATTATTACAGGCGTAACTTTACAATGTGTTCCTGCTTATAAGTTGGCTTTACAAATCCAAAAAGAAAATCTCGACACGATTATTAAGGATTTAGACAATCGAAATAATGACAATCGAAATTTTGAATTTTATTGGCTACCTTATACCAATACTGCTCTTACCAAAAGCTCTAATATTGTAACCGATAGCGAACCAGACAAGGTTAATTTCTTTAATTATTGGTCAGAATATGTCATAGAAAACTATGTATTTAAATTATTTTGTGAATATGCTCATTGGTTTCCTTCTCAAAATGTAGCGATTTCTAAACTTAGTGCAGCGGCGATTTCTAATGTAAAAAAAGTCTATTATAGCCATAAAATTTATGCAACACAACGGCTTGTTAAGTTTCGAGAAATGGAATATAATATACCTGTTGAAGCTTATCAAGATGTTTGGAAAGAAGTCGTTAAAACCGTCAATTCTAAAAAATTTAACATTCATTTTCCGATTGAAGTGCGATTTACAAAAGGCGATGATATTTCATTAAGTCCTGCCTATCAACGTGATTCGGCTTATATTGCGTGCCATGTTTATAATAAAAAAGAATACCAACCTTATTTTGAAGCATTAGAAAATATTTTCCGAGCTTATGGCGGAAGACCACATTGGGGCAAGATGAACAACCTAAAAGCAGGAGATGTAGCTGATTTATATCCCGAATTTTCTACTTTCATGAAACATCGAGCTATGCAAGACCCGTATAAGATATTCATTAACCCGTATCTTCAAGAACTTTTTGGCATCTAAAAAACTATGAAAAACAGACAATTATAAACTATGAAAAAAGAAAAATCAGCAGCTTTTTTTCAAGAACTCAACCAAACTCTAAAAAATTACGAACGAGCTATTCCTTTTCTTCTCATTGATTTAAATCAATTGGATGAAAATATCAATCAATTACAAAACAGCCTAAATCCTCAATTAGCTTTCCGTCTTGTGGTCAAATCTTTGCCCTCTAATGCTTTAGTCAAATACATTATGCAACGGACGGACACGAATAATTTAATGGTTTTTCATCAACCTTTTTTAACTCAAATATCCGCTACTTGCTCCGATCAGGTCGATATTTTGATCGGCAAACCAATGCCGATTAAAACTGCGGCTTATTATTTCAATAACTTGCCTAATAATCCTAGTTTTAATCCTTTTGACCAGATTCAATGGCTAGTTGATACCGAAGAAAGAATTAGAGAATATATTGGTTTGGCGAAAAAGTTAGGTTTAAAATTGCGTTTAAACTTAGAGATTGATTTAGGTTTACATCGGGGAGGTTTTGATGGTTTAGCCGAATTGGAAAAAGGATTGAAGCTAATCGCTCACAATACAGATCGAGTGATTTTAAGTGGCTTGATGGGCTATGATCCTCATGTTGTTAAATTGCCTAGCGTTGTTCGTTCTAAAGAACAAGCTTTCTCAATGGCGAATGAATTTTATGAAACTGCAAAAACATTAATTAAAACCGATTTTGCTGAATTGTGGTCGAAGGATTTGACTTTTAATGGCGGAGGCAGCCCGACACTTCCTTTACATCAAACAGGCGATTCGCCGCTCAATGATATTTCCGCAGGTTCTTTTTTACTCAAACCAACGACTTTTGATATTCCGACTTTATCCGCTTTTCAACCTGCTTGTTATATTGCTGCACCTGTTTTAAAGAAATTCAGCGGCACGACTTTGCCTGCATTAGAAAAATTTAAGAAACAACTTAATCTCATTAATTCTAGCTATAAACAATCTTTTTTTATTAGTGGTGGTTTCTGGAAAGCCGATTATTGTTATCCTTTTGGCGTGAAGCAAAACAAGCTTTTTGGTGCATCTACTAATCAAACCATGCTCAACGCGCCTGCTTCCGCTCAATTAGAGGTCGATGATTTTGTATTTTTAAGACCGCATCAAAGCGAATTTGTTTTGTTGCAATTTGGAAATTTACTAGCCATAAGAAATGGAGTGATCGAGGAAGAATGGGCAATTTTTAATAATTGGTAAGTTAATTTTCATTATTTACTTATCTTCGTTTTCAATTCAAAAATCAACTTTTATTAAATGAGTACACAACGACCTTCTTCTATAGCCCTTCGATTTTTAGCCGAGCCTACAGACGTTAATTTTGGTGGAAAAGTTCACGGTGGTACTGTGATGAAATGGATTGATCAAGCGGCTTATTCTTGTGCAGCAGCTTGGAGCGGTGTGTATTGCGTAACGGTTTATGTTGGTGGTATTCGCTTTTTAAAGCCGATTCATATTGGGCATATTGTCGAAGTAAATGCAAAAGTTATTTATACAGGAACATCAAGTTTGCACATTATGGTTGATGTTTATTCGGGTGATCCAAAGGAGATTAAACGACAAAAAACAACAAATTGCATCATTATATTTGTTGCAGTTGATGATAATGGCAAACCGATGCCCGTTCAAAAATGGATCGCAGAAACAGAAGAAGAGCAAAAATTAGAAAAATATGCTCAAATTTTAATGGAGCGCCGCAAGTCCATTAATGAGGAGCATTTTAAGATTTTTGGTAATAAAT
>CAKZLL010000091.1 GCA_937125475.1 uncultured Saprospiraceae bacterium
GATAGCGATGCTATCACCTCAAAAAATGCCTCGAACAAGAAGAAAATTCTCCTTGATAATTAATGCAAATTCTAGATACGGATCAGTATAATACAATCGGAACAATCACACAATCATAACAAATGAGTAAATTATATTTTTTTCGTCATGCGCAAGCTTCTTATGGCGCGGCAAATTACGATAAACTTTCTCCAAAAGGAGAGGAGCAATCCGCAATATTAGGAAAACATTTAGTACGTAAAGGGTTTAAATTTGATCGGATATTTGTTGGACCTTTGGTTCGTCAGCAACATACTTTTCGTATAGTAAAAGACGTATTCCAACAGAATGGAATTACTTTGCCCGAACCGATTATTTTAGAAGGGTTAAAGGAACATTCAGGAACACAAGCAACTAAAATTGCTTTGCCTAAATTAGCAAATAAATATCCAGTCATTAAGAAATTGTATGCAGATATTGATGCAAATCCTGCATTAAAAAAACGAAATTCTATCCTTGCTTTTCGTTTTTTTATGAGTCAATGGGTTGTTGGTAAGATTGAAATCGAAGGTATTGAACCCTGGACAACATTTAGAAGTGAAGTTAAGAAAGCACTAAATACTATTTTAGAAGCCACACAATCAAAGGAAAATATCGGTATTTTTTCTTCTGGTGGTACAATTTCAGCGATCACGGCAGAGGCTTTGAAAGTAACAGATGAGGAAAGAGTAGGAGAGATGAATTTTGCTATTCGGAATACCGCTTTTTCAAGTTTCTTTTATTCTGATAAGAAATTCAATTTGTTAAGTTTTAACGAATTGCCACATCTGGAAGAGGAGATGATTACTTTTATTTAAAAAATAAAAGCGTGTCAGTTTCAAAAATTGACACGCTTTTACATTAAAAAATACATTTCAATTGAGAATGATGTATAAATTTAAAGAACTATTTCGCCATATAAATCATATTCAGTTGCATCATTGATTTTTACATTTGCAAAATCTCCGATTCTGACATAGGTATCTTTTGCAGAAACTAAGACTTCATTATCTACTTCTGGAGAATCAAATTCACTTCGACCAACAAAATATTCGCCTTCTTTTCTATCAAAAAGTACTTTGTAAGTTTTACCGATTTTGGCTTCATTTCTAGCCAATGAAATTTCCATTTGGATTTCCATTACTCGATTAGCACGTTCTTGCTTGACTTCGGCAGGAATATCATCTTCAAGATCGTAAGCGATTGTACTTTCTTCGTGAGAATACATAAAAACACCTAAACGCTCGAAACGCATTCTTTCTACAAAATCACATAATTCCTGAAATTCTTCCTCCGTTTCGCCTGGAAAACCGACTAACATCGTCGTTCTAATGGCAATACCTGGCACTTTTTCGCGAGCAATTTGCATTAAATCTTCCGTTTCTTGACGCGTAATTTGACGACGCATTCTTTTCAAAACACCATCGCTGGCATGTTGCAAAGGAATGTCTAAATAATTAGCAACATTCTTATTGCGAGCAATCGCATCAAAAATATCTAGTGGAAATTTGCTAGGATAAGCATAATGCAAGCGAATCCACTCAATGCCCTCAACTGCTGCGAGTTCATCCAAAAGTTTTGGTAACGCTCTTTTTTTATAAATATCCAACCCATAATAGGTCAATTCTTGAGCAATCAACATAATTTCTTTTACACCCTTTTTGGCTAGGTTGTGCGCTTCTTGAACTAGTGATTCTATAGTTCGAGAGATATGTTTTCCACGCATCAGAGGAATTGCACAAAAAGAACAAGTTCTATTACAACCTTCCGAAATCTTCATGTAAGCATAATGCGAAGGCGTTGAAATTAGTCGCTCTCCTATTAGTTCATGTTTATAATCTGCTTTGAGGCGAGCAAGCAATCGAGGCATTTCAAGCGTACCAAAATAAGCATCAACTTCTGGCATTTCTTTTTGAAGGTCTTCGCGGTAACGCTCAGATAAACAGCCAGTTACGTAAAGTTTGTCAATTCGCTCTTCATTCTTTTCATTGATATAATGTAAGATTGTATCAACTGATTCCTCTTTCGCTCGATCAATAAAACCACAAGTATTTACAATAATAACATTGGCTTCATCAGCGCTATTATGAACGACTTGGTAATCATTTCCTCTTAATTGCGTAATTAGATTTTCAGAATCCACTAGGTTTTTGGAACAACCCAACGTCACTACTCCAACTTTATCCTTTCTATATGTTCTAGCTTTCAACTTTTATGGATTTTATTATGATCTAGGAATGAAATAATTGATTAAAGCATTCCGTATGATTGTCAAATTTTGAATTAAAGTGCAAATATAAGGAATTTTGAAGACCGAATAAGATCCAGTTAAGAAAGAATATTGAAGTATTTTGTGTTAAGCAATAATTAAATTTATCTGATCCCTGTTTAAAATTATATATTTGCACCCAGAAAGGATTTAACAAACTATAACGAGAAGAGAAGCAATGGTTAACGCGAGTAATATATTTGTCAAATACGGAGATAGAGTTTTATTGGATCATGTCAATTTAGTAATTGGTGTACGCGATCGAGTCGGATTAGTTGGGCGAAATGGCGCTGGTAAATCAACTATTCTCAAAATTATTGCTAGACATAGCGAGCCACACAGTGGAAAAGTCTCTCGTCCAAATGGTACGACAATGGGATTTTTGCATCAAGATATGGTTTTACCAACTGGAAAAACTGTCTTGGAGGAAACCATGACGGCTTTTGATAAACTAAAAAAACTCGAAGCACGAATTGAAGAAATTAATCAAGAACTTGAAGTTCGTACCGATTATGAATCTGATTCGTATAACAATATATTAATCGAATTGTCCGATTCTACGGAACAGTTTGAGCTATTAGGCGGTAGTTCGATGGAAGCCGAAGTAGAAAAAATCTTATCTGGATTAGGTTTTAAGTCGAGCGATATGGGCAGGCAGACGACCGAGTTTAGTGGTGGTTGGCAAATGCGGATTGAATTAGCAAAAATGCTTTTGCAACGCCCAGATTTTTTATTACTGGATGAGCCTACGAACCATTTGGATATTGAATCTATCCTTTGGTTGGAGCAATTTTTACAAACTTATGAAGGTGCTGTCATTGTTATTTCTCACGATAAAACTTTCTTAGATAATGTAACAAAACGTACAATTGAAGTTGAATTAGGTAAATTATATGACTATAAAGCGAATTATAGTAAGTTCAAAATATTGCAAGCAGAGCGTCGAGAAATGCAGGCTTCCGCTTACCAAAATCAGCAAAAGCAAATAGAGCAAACCGAAAAATTAATTGAGAAGTTTAGAGCCAAAGCGAATAAAGCAAAAATGGCACAATCGCTTATCAAACAACTGGATCGGATGGATCGAATTGAGCTAGAAAATCAAGATAGCTCAACGATGAAAATTCGATTTATGCCTGCGCCTCGATCTGGTCAAATTGTGATTGATGTAGAGGATATGACCAAAAGCTACGGCAAATTAGATGTTTTGAATAATGTTAGTTTTAATTTGGAACGTGGTCAACGGATTTCTTTTGTAGGACAAAACGGGCAAGGAAAAACGACACTTTCCAAAATTATAGCAGGAATCGAAGGATATTCTGATGGAAGAGTAGATTTGGGGTATAATGTGGAAATCGGCTATTATGCGCAAAACCAAGCAGAAGCCTTGCCTTCAAAAATGACGGTTTTGCAGGCAATCGAAGGCGTAGCACCACCAGAATTAAGACCAAGGGTTCGGTCTATTTTAGGGAGTTTTATGTTTAGAGGTGATGATGTGGAAAAGAAAGTAAGTGTTTTATCGGGAGGCGAACGCGCTCGATTGGCATTGGCTTGTTTGCTTTTGAAACCGATAAATTTGTTGATTCTGGATGAGCCGACGAATCACTTGGATATTCCTTCTAAAGAAGTACTGAAAAAAGCGGTTTTGGCGTATGATGGTGCATTGATTGTTGTTTCGCATGATCGGGATTTCTTGGAAGGTTTGACAGATCGCACACTTGAATTTAGAGATAAGCAACTTTTCAATTATATCGGAGATGTCAAGGCGTTTTTAGCTAAAAGAAAGTTGGATAATATGCGTGAAGTTGAACTACGCGCTAAGAAGACTAAAAAATCAAAAACAGTCAATCAACAATTTTCTTACGAAAATCAAAAGGAGAAAGAAAAGGCTAAGAAAAAGCTAGAACGCACTGTTCAAAATGCGGAAAGAAAGATAGATCAACTAGAAAAAGAGATCAAAAAATGGGAAAAGAAAATGGCTGATCCTGATTTTTATTCTAAACCACACGCAGAAAAAGACATTGCAAAATATAATAAAGCAGAAAGCGATTTGGAGAAAGCTATGGAAACATGGGAAGAAGCGCAAGAAGCTTTTGAAGCGTTTGGGTAGCTTATTTTTTGCACGCTCCCTTAAAATGAAAAATATTTCTGATAAAGTGAAAAGCGCAACATACTTAGAATTGTAATACTGGATTTTATAGCACAAAATTGTGGAAATTAAGGATCAGATCTCTTCAAGAGATCTGATCCTTAGATGTCAAGATGTATTGCGAATTTATGAGAATGCCGCTAATTTTACAGCAATTTCACTTGCCAAACGCGCATTATTCAGTACCAATTGAATATTGCTTTTCATACTCTCACCGCCTGTAATATCCTTGATTCGAGCTAGTAAAAATGGGGTGATTTCTTTGCCTGTTATTTGTTGATCCTTAGCTTCTATAATGGCTTGTTCGATTGCTTTTTGAATAATTAAATTGTCCATTTCATTTGCTCTCGGAACAGGATTAGCTACTAAAACACCTCCTCTCAAGTCCAAAAATCCCCATTTTGTATGTAATATTTGAGCGATATTCTCGGCATTATCTAATCTATAATCAACTTTAAAACCACTTTTTCGCACATAAAAAGCAGGAAAATCATCGGTCTGGTAACCAATCACAGGAACGCCCATCGTTTCGAGGTATTCTAAAGTTAGCCCTAAATCCAAGATGGATTTTGCGCCAGCACTCACGACTGCAACACTCGTTTGAGCGAGTTCTTGCAAATCTGCCGAAATGTCCATAGACACTGCCGCACCTCGATGCACTCCGCCAATTCCGCCCGTCGCAAAAACTGGAATTTTAGCCATTTCTGCAATGATCATTGTAGCAGCTACGGTCGTTGCGCCGTGCTTTTTTTGAGCGATAATGAATGGCAAATCACGTCGAGAGCATTTGATTACACCAAAGCCAGTTTTTCCTAAAAAATCTAAATCACTTTCACTCAAACCGACTTTTATCCGACCGTTCAAAATGGCAATAGTAGCAGGAATTGCCCCATTTTTACGAATAACAGCTTCTACTTTGTTTGCGGTTTCCACGTTTTGCGGATAAGGCATTCCGTGAGAAATGATCGTTGATTCTAGCGCAACTACCGCTTTTTTAGCGGCTAAGGCTTGGGCAACTTCTGGATGAATGTCTAGCATTTTTTTTACTTATTAATAATAGCAC
>CAKZLL010000092.1 GCA_937125475.1 uncultured Saprospiraceae bacterium
TTTCAATTTTCACTGTTGCATTTTTGATATTTTTCTCCATTGCAAAAACCGTCACTGGTAGTTTAACTTTTTCCGTTGGACCAAGAACACGCGGCAAAGTACCTAAAACCATCAATGGCTTTTTGACTTTCACGCTTTTTTCAAAATTACCATACGCGCCTTTATCAGCTGCTACAACCATCACTCGAACCGCGCCGACATAATTAGGCATTTTGATTTTGTGGGTTTTCGTTTTTCCTCCTTTTAAATAAAAAGGGCCTAAATGCATGACAACAGGTTTGAAACGATTGGCTTTCTGACCGCCACGCGCTTTTTTGCCCATATCTCCACCAATGCTTAAAATGCGTTCCAATTTTCCACCATAAGCGCCCATTACATCATTATACAAATCCCAAGTTTTCACGCCTAAAGCTTCTCTCGCATAGAATTTTGACCAAGGATCTGGCGTGCGAAAACGCGTTAAATCTAACAAACCTTCATCTACAATTGCTAAAGTATAAGCCATTGCGCGGCTTTTAGATTCGCTAACCTTTACAGTAAAAAATTCCTCTGGACGCACAGAATCATCCACTTTTGCAATTGGATTTAAGCGCGTTTTCGGATCTTCAATTTTAATTGGTGCAATTCCGTACATTCTAATTGGCAAATCATTTTGCACTTGTCCATGTGGCTGAACCAAAGAGACATGAGCGTAAATCGTCGGTGTCATTTCTTTTGTCGCGGTAAAACGGAATGTATTTTCACCGTCTTGCGCCTTCATCCAATACGATTCAACTACACGAGATCCATTTTCTAAAGTCACTAACGCTCGACCACTTTTACCCATTGGGATTTTTAATTCGACTGTTTCACCTACATTCTATTTCTTCTTGCTCGTCTGAACAGAAAGCATAGCCGCAGCATTTCTTTCACCACCATCTTCATTCCAAGGATAACCAGCATAGAAAAACTCGCCCGCACAATGTCCAGATTTCACATCAGAAGAACGGATCAGATAACGTCCCCAGTTTTTCACTTTCAATGTCCAAGTCGCAATACCTTTTGCATTGGTTCTTAATTCTTTCGTCTCTTCTGCACCGTAATGATTGGCACTACTAAAATTAGAAATATTATCATCATTACTATCCCACCACCAGCGCCAACTCACTTTATATAAACCAACTGTTACTTTTCTATTTGCTAATGGTTTTCCATTCGCATCAACCACAATAAACGATACTTTCTCGTTTCTATCTAAGTCTAAACGCTTCTCTTGATACTTTTTTTCTGGTAATCTAACACCCGTATAAGCCTCATAAGGATGGTATTTCATGGTTAAATTATCCGTACTAAAATCACCGCTTTTTTCAAATACTTTTGTAGTAAAATCAGCTTGCAACATCCCAGGAGATGCCGTTCCAGTATTCAATGGCGTTTCAAATGTCGCTGCGCCATTATTATCTACTACATTATTAAAAACCGTTTTGGGTGTAGAAGTAAAACTACGTGCTGGGTCATCAAATTTAAAATCACTGTGTGTTTTAAATTTAGTTTTAATAGCCCTTAATTGTACTTTAACTTCGGCTTTCAAACTGCGCCCTGGTGAGCCATGCAGCCAATTAACTTGCATTTTTGCTTTTAGTAAATCCTTATTCGCATAAATCTCTTTTGTACCAAAATCTAAATCAATTTTCAAGCGATTAGGCTTTACCGTTTCTACTCGAACGCCTTTTTGAAACGTCGCTCCACCTACGATTACTTTCGCTAACCAATTACCTGTTGCATCCTCTGGAAAAGTCGTGGTTGTTAGGTCGTAAATTTGATTTACGTTTTCAATAATCGTCTTTTTAGTATATAATTGACCGCGAGCATCATACAATTCATAAGTAATCGGATGACCTTTTGGTAAGGTATTTTTCTTATCTTCTAACATAAAATTCAAAAACAACGTAT
This sequence comes from uncultured Saprospiraceae bacterium, assembly GCA_937125475.1. GTDB lineage: Bacteria > Bacteroidota > Bacteroidia > Chitinophagales > Saprospiraceae > CAKZLL01. The sequence continues at coordinate 1,933 of CAKZLL010000092.1, forward strand.
CGCCTGGTCTCCACACGCCTCTTTCTCCATAAATTAATCCTTTCAAGCCTTTTTGTGTCTTAGCACCTGCCACATCAAAACGACTTAATGACAATGAATTACCATCACGCACTTTCAAATAACCACGCATATCACCTTTTTCAGCAACAATAACAAACGGTGTTTTTTTCAATTTGGCTTGTGCAATACCATCACCATCCGTTTTCATTTCTTTGATCACCTGTTGTTGATAATCGTAAAATTTGATTGTGATTCCTTTCATCGGTTTGGTGCTAATCAAATTAGAAACCGCGACGAAATAAGAACCATCATTTCCTTTTTTGGCGATCATTCCCAAATCAGATGCAATCACGTTTGAGCGTGTGAATTTTTTATGGCGATAATATGATTTGTAATACGCATCATGACATGGATTATCTCTTTTTCCATAATCATAATACCCATAACTACGATCCCAAAAACTAATGATTTCGCCATCTTCGCCTATATTATTCTCCAAAGTTGTCAACTGAGTATTGGCATTATTATCTCCTGTACAATAATAAGTCGAATAATTTTTCTGAAAACCAATCCGCACTTGATAAATCGCATTCGGCTCTCTATTTAAATAATCACTCAAATCCAATGCATAATTTGTTAATTTATTAGCATCAAATTTCGTACTTAATGAATTTAAAGCAATACGTTTTTGAAAGACTACTCGACCAACTCGATCCAATTCGTACTGACCAGAAATATCATTAGTCTGCAAGAATTGAATGATATTATTTTCATAAATTTTAAAAATCTCCACATCAACCGCATTCAAACTAACTGCTTGAAAAGGAAAAATCAAGCCTTTAGAATTAGGCATAATCGCTCCTTCGCGCAATGATTTAACCAAAGGTTTGGCAGAAGAAAAAGCTATACTCCATTGAGAAGGAGTTGGCATCGGCTTGCCTGCAATATTCTTAATTCCACGCGAAACTGCAATAGTACGGTCGCCTACAACGCGTGAAGTCGGATAAGCTTTTACGATATTTCCATCAATAGTAAAGGTAAAATTAGTCGCTAGAGTTTGAAATTTAATCATGCCCGTCAAATCCTGCTGCTTGCTAATAGGATCTGAAAAATAAACCGCAATGTTTTGACTTCCTCCATCAGTTTGTTGAATTTGGACATCCATCACCTTAAAATCACCTAGAGCAGGTACTTCAATTGCTTCATTTCCTTTATCTTTTGTACCAATACTTTTTCCATTCCATTCCAATTTCACAGACGAAGCTTTGTTTCCTCTTGCCACGTTTTCAATCACAAAATGATGGTGTTGTTGATCTCCATCGTGATCCCAACGCACACTCAATTTATCATTTCCGCTCTGTTTAGCTTCTAATATTTTTTCAACTTCATCTGGGCTAGCCGCATCAGCGGTGTAAACTGTACCGAAAACTTCCTGCTTTTTTAAATTCGATAAATCCGCTGCACGCAAACCTTCTACAAGAACCTCTGCATGCTGTTCTAAGGTTCTAAAGCCGAATTTGAAGGTTTTCAAATCTGCTGGCACATTAGAAAATAGCTTCGATAATCGAACTGTACTTTTATATTGTTTATTAGAAGGTAGTTTTTTTTCGGGTTGTAATAAAATCGTCCGATCATCCTCCCAAGTTAATCTTCCCTTGATTTTAGGACTAATACTTACTACTCCATCTTCAACAGATTTCCCTATTTTTCCTTCATCCACAACGCCTTGGGTAAAGCGAATCCTAATCGGTGCAGCTTTAGAAATCATGCCCGAAGTATAAGCATAAATATAGGATTTAAATCCTTTATCATCAACATTATCAACGTATTCTTTATTAGAACAAGAGTGAAAAAACATCCCTGCGAAGAGTACAAGGAGCAACGAGTAAATAGATTTTGAATAACTCATAAGGATTGGTATTTTGTTTCTGAGTCTGTTAACTACAATTTTTAAAAATGAAAAAACCAAGATAAATAAGCCAATAACTTGATCTATTTTTCTTGCTTTATCAGGCTATTTTATTTCAAATCAATTATATTGTAATATATTAATAAAATGTTAAAAAAGCTATTTTATTACTAAGTTTATTTAACCAACTGGGTTGAGAATAGTATGTTCTAATTCCATAAATAGTGACGCTTTTATTTAATATGACTATGTTTTTATTTTTCATTTTTAATCCAAAAAATCCAATGCCTCATTGTTTTCAAAATAATTAAACTAATCATAACAATCCCTTGATTTTGACTAACAAAATAGTGACCTTTGAGTAATCAATTGAAATAGAACAATCGTTTCGAAGCGTTTTCAACGTACATTAAAAACTGACAATCAATAAGTTATTTTTTTACATTTAAAAATAAAGTTCAATATGGTAGGAAATATCATTAATAACACAGGAATTTCTCCTGTTGGTTCTAACAGGAATCAGCAAGGTCAACAAGTCTATTCCATTGAGCAATATTTTGAATTAGAAAATAAAGCCACTTTTAAAAGTGAATTTGTTGATGGCAAAATAATTCCTATGTCTGGCGGAACGATTTCCCATAATAGAATTGAAGGTATGATTTTTCTATATTTGGCATTATTTGCTTTAGATAAAGCGTATGAAGTCCTCAATAGCAATCAAAAAATTTTCATCCCTGACTTTAATCAAAATGTTTATGCTGATACTTGTGTAGTTATTGGCGAACCCAAAATGTACAATAACGGCAATCAAGCTATTCTCAATCCAGCTATCATTTTTGAAGTAGCATCCAAATCAACTGAAAAGTACGATCGAAGCAAAAAGTTTATGTTGTACAAAACTATTCCTTCTTTCAAAGAATATGTTTTAGTTAATCAATATATGCCGATTGTAGAAGTGTTTTTTAAAATAAATGAAAACGAATGGCGCAGCAAGTCTTATCTCGGACTAGAGGAAATTGTTCAGCTCGAAACAATTGATATTGCTTTAAAAATGGCAGATATTTATAAAAATGTAAATGATTTAGAAGATCCTCAAGCTTATATTGAGTTTCCAGAAAAACAAGATTAAGAAACGTGCAAAGAATAAGCTAATTTTATTTAAATATTTTTAAAAACGGAATAAGCATTGGTACTTCTTTTTGATATTTTTTATAATCATTACCAAAAGCGAGTACTAAGTTTCGCTCCTCTAATAAAGCGCCAATAATAATATAAATTGTCATTCCAATATTGAAAAGTAAGCTACTCCACGTCAATAAAGGAACGGTCCAAAGGGCGAGAATTAAACCAAAATAAATCGGATGCCGAACATATTTATAAAAAAGCGGTTGGACAAATACTTTTTTAAAGTTTCCTTTTCCATGATTTAACTGCTCCAGACCAATAAATTCTCTCGTACTAATCAATACCACACTAATTCCTGTAATAATTAATCCCATAAAACTCAGTGTATATAAAATATAACCTAACTCATGCCCTCTTACATCCCATAAAACATTCCCAAAAGGTTTCCATTGCCAAATCAGTAGTCCAATAACAATATTTGTCAATAAAATATAAGTCACTCGCTCGACAGATGCAGGCACTAAAAAAGTAATAAAGCGCTTAAACCAATCTCTTGCCATTATGCTATGCTGTATCCCAAAAAGTCCAATCAATCCAATATCTAAAAATAAAGATTGCCACGAAAAAGATTCTACAAGAGGCAAACTAACCGTTTTATCTAAAAAAACATTTTCAAAGAAAAATAGAAAACCCAATAGAACTAAACCCATCATTAGGTAAGTAAAAAGAGCATAAAGCATCCGAAGAATTTTCATATTAGTTATTTTTTTGATTCGCCTTTCTTAGTATTTGAATTTTAAAAATAAGAAAAAACACGTTTTCCTTGATGACTAAATCTCTTTTTGTAAAGTAGAAAACCCTTTAATCAATCATTCTTTTTCTTAATTCAAACATTATGTTATTCTATGTTTTGAATTATCCTTATTATTGTAGCCTAATTTCAATATTCCTCCAAATTTCCATAAAATCCGTCTTTGTTTATCAAAAACTTGAAAGTAAAGACTAAGTATTAAAAGACCATTAGCAAAATATATATTAATCAAGTAGATTATGTCAAAACGCAAACCGATTAGGAATAAGCCAAATCAAAGAAATAAGGAGCAACAAAATAGGTCGGCTAAAAAAGTCAATCAAGCTTCTAAATCTACTTCCAAAAAAACAACGTCCTCTCAAAACACCCGAAATATTACTCCTGCTGATCATATTTCATTAGTCATTCCGTGTTATAATGAAGCGGATCGACTACCATTATTAGTCAATGGTATTAAAAAATTTGATCGAAACTGGGGCGCAAATTATCAATTGATTATTGTCGATGATGGTAGTCAAGATAATACTTCTGGACTTTTAAAAGGTCAGTTTGATGGTTTATCCAAAGCCTCTGATGTAAAAATCATAACTTTAGAACAAAATCAAGGTAAAGGGAATGCCCTAAAAGAAGGTGTTGCTCAAGCTACAGGTGATTTTGTTCTGACGTTAGACGCTGATATGGCAACTTCACCACTAGAACTCAAGAATTGGCTAAGTCGATTAAATAGTTCTAGTTTTCCGAAAGATGAAGTTCTTATAGGCTCGAGAGAAGATAAAGATTCTAAAATCACAGGAAGAGGCAGGCGCGTTGTTGGGCTAATGTTCAACTTTGTCACTCAAATGATGACCTCCTTGACTGCTCGTGATACGCAATGTGGCTTTAAATTATATCCAATTGCTATTGCTAGGGAAATTTTTGGTGGTTTGAAACTCAAAGGCTGGGCCCATGATGTTGAGTTGCTTTATAAGGCACAATTGGATGATGTGAAAGTCACTTCAATGCCAGTTACTTGGAAACATGTTGAGGAATCTAAAATTAGTGTGTGGTCAGATGGTATCAAAATGGTTTTTGCGACTATTTTTAATGCTTGGCGCATCAAATTTGATTGGTTCATTGGGCAGCCGCTGAAGCAATTAGGGCAAAAAGCTACGGGTAAAGAGCATTCAGTTTATAGATTGTTATTTGCTGTTTTGACTATCGGTTTATTGTTTTTAATGCCGATGCTAAGTGCCGATTATGGGGTGACGGGTGATGAATTTACACAGAAAACCTATGGCGATTTACTGGACAAACATTTTGAAACAGGGGGTAATTACGTTCTAGAAGGTGGAAAACATAAAGGCGAAAATGCCTTAACGATGAAACCAAACCTTAAATATTATGGCGGTTTATTTGATTTCATAGCGACCAAAATATACAATTTTACAGGAGGCGACCCTTATGCAACCCGACATTGGTTCAATGCTTTTATTGGTTTCTTATTGATGTTTTTCACTGGTCTTGTAGGTAAAGAGGTGTCTGGAAGTTGGAAAGTTGGTTTTCTCGCGCTTCTCATGATTGCTCTTTCGCCTCGTATTTTTGGGCATTCAATGAACAATCCAAAGGATATTCCTTTTGCAACAGCTTATATTTTCACCTTGCTTCATCTCTTGCGATTTGTCAAACAACTACCTCGACCAGGCGCGAAAACCATCGTTTATCTCATGATTGGTATCGGTGCGTCGATTGGTATTCGTATTGGTGGTTTGTTATCTGTTGCTTATTTGGGCTTATTCACAGGCATCGCTTTCCTTTGGGAACCATATCTTAGAAAACAATTAACTAACATTCAGACACTCGGACGCATTGTATTTTATGGTGTTCTGATTGCGTTTGTTGGCTTTTTGATTGGTATTATGAATTGGCCTTATGCCCTTCAAGATCCTATTGCACACAGTTTGAAAGCACTAGAAGAAATGTCAAATTTCGATACAGGCATTCAAATGTTATACGCAGGAAAACACTATTGGTCAGATCAATTGCCTTGGTATTATATTCCAAAATGGATGTTAATGGCTGCGCCTATCGCTATACTTTTAGGTGCTGCGCTATTCACACCAGTAGCACTTTTCAATAAAAATAGAAAAACATTATTGGTTGGATTACTTCTATTTGCAGGAATTTTCCCTGTTGCTTATGCCATTTATCAAGGCTCTGCGCTCTATGATGGTATGCGACATTTCTTATTTGTTTATCCTATTTTGGCAATTCTTGGAGCTTATGGTTGGGGACATTTAACCTCACTTTCCAATAATAAAGCCGTTAGTATGGCAAGTATTGCTTTACCTGTTTTACTCTTAGCATTACCTGCGACTTGGATGATCAAAAATCATCCTTATCAATATACTTACATCAATGAATTATATGGCGGAACTGCTTCATTAGAAGGTAATTACGAGACAGATTACTGGATGACTTCCGTCAAACAATTATGTGAATGGTTTGCAGAAAATGTACCAGAAGCGAAGTCAGAAGAAGGTGTTACTGTTCTAATGTCAACACATAATGAAGCTGCAAAACACTATTTCAAGGAGCTTGCGCCAAATGTCCGTGTCACTTGGAAACGTTATCCAGAACGTGATCGAGTTGATACTTGGGATTATGCCATTCTCTTCTCTCGATTTATGAATGAAGGACATTTGAAATCAGGTGCTTGGCCTCCTTATGAAGTCCTGCACGAAGAAAAAGTTGATGGTGTGACAATTGGTGTTGTCACTAAAAAAGGCGATAGCCAAGCTGGTGCTGCAAGAACATTATTGCAACAAGGACGCATTGACACAGCGATACAAATGTTAAATACAGAATTGACACGCTATCCTAAAAACGAAGTTGCATGGCTTGCTTTGGCAGATGCTTATCGTATGAAACGTGATTTTGTTAATATGGATAAAGCTGTAAATGGCGCATTGAGATTGTCCAATTCCTATGTTAATGGATTGGCAATGAAGGGCTTTAGATTTTATAATGAATTTGAAGTAACTCGTCAAAGTAGTCCAAATATGGCATTAGTCGATAGTGCGCTTCTTTATTATGATAAAGCGATTGCACTCAATTATAAATTCTCCACAGGTTATTTATATCGCGCGTTTTGTAATTATAGCAAACAAAATGTGCAAGCGGCAATTGCAGATATAGAGTTATTTGCTGAAAATAACGGTACGACACCACAGGCTTACGATCTTGGTATCAATTTGACAAAGAATGATCCAATTCGTCAAAAGTATTTTCAAGCGAGAAAGCTCATGACACAAAAACCACCTAATTTCCAGCAGGCATTCCAATTATCGAGTGAAGTCTTTAGGCTTAATCCGAATTATGAACCTGGGAAGAAATTAAAAGAATATTTTGATGAGCAAATAGCTGCACAGAAAGAGCAACAACAGCAAAAACGCCTCACTCAACCACAAGCTCCTACTCCAAACACATTGAAAAAATAAATTTCAATATTTAAAAAGAAAAAGGTCAAATGCTTTATCCGCATTTGACCTTTTTCTTTGTAGTTTGTCCAGTCCTAAAATAAGGTTACACAAAAAATCTTATTGATATGGAAAGTACAGGAAATCAATATGTCCAGTCCTAAAAATTTGGGCACATCTCAAATTGTCGCTTACGAAAAAAATGATCAAGTACTAGTGTCGAAGCTACGCTCCTAAAAGATTGTTTTTGAATATTTTCTACAAATAGAGGCAGAGCTAACGCTCTTATATAACCAAAAAGAGCGTTAGCTCTGCCTCTATTTGTAGAAATGATAGAAGATGATTGATTTAGGAGCGTAGCTTCGGTACTGATATTGAAAGAGCAACATTTTGGGATGCGCCCAAAAAATTTTATTAATCTCCTTTTGCAAAAAGAATGGTTTCTTTACCTGTTTTATCCAAAAACATAAGGTTCAATCCTTTTATTTTATACTTTTTACTATTTCTTAGAGCGCGATCAAACTTCTTAGGTATCGCCATATCTTGGCATAATTTCTTTTCAATTGCGAGATGTCCAAACTCTATTTGATCCTTCGTTACTTTTTCAAGTTCCGCATAATAGCCATTGCAACTATTATTACCGAGAAGTGTCATTTCTGCCAAATTAATTTCCATTCTCGGGAGAGGAGCCGTTTTAACTTTATTAATTGGCTCTCCATTGACGCGAATAGCAATCCAAATATTATGTAGTATCGGATTAGGTTCAGATTGTGATCCTAGACCCGCTTCTGTTTTTTTATTTTTCGTGAATGAAAGTGCTTTTTTACTTGCTTTATTATAAATAATTAAGTTATTCCCCTTCATCTGATAAGTAGAAGAACTACGCAATGTTTCATTAAAAACATTGGCAATAGACATATCTTGACACATTTTTTTGGTCGAAGCAATATTTCCTAACTCAAATTTAGCTGCCACTGCATTGATAATTTTTCCGTTATAATTATTACAACCATCAGTTCCAGAAACTCGTTTTTTTAGTAAATCAATATTTAATGTCGGAAGTTTTTTACTCCTTACAGGCTCATTATTGAGCAATTGAAGCGTGCAATTACCATTCAATAATGATTGATAATCCTTTTGTTTCTCTAATACCTTTACTAAAGTATATTTAATACTAGATCCATCAGCAGGAATATTTTTAGGATCTAATTTTTCTTCTTTGACTTCAATCTTTTGTAAATAACCTACTTCGAATTTAAAACCCTCAATACTCGAATAGAAGTTTTTCCAACTAGCATTATTTAGGTTTTCACCTCTATATACCTGCAAACATTGCATCTTTACTACTCCTGTACATTCCGTCTTTTCTCCACTTACCCAAAAAACACTAGTCGTCGTATTCGGCACATTTTTAGTCGTATTACAGGATTGAAAAATCATTACGATGATAAAAAAATAAAAAAATTTCATTTCTAATTGTTTTAGTTATTGCCAGTTCTTGGCAATCGCTTTGCTTAATTTATGTTACTAAGGGAGCGCGCAAAAAATAATCTCCCCACCTTGCTATAAATTTTACTTTTTACTGCGTTACCTTTTTCTTGCATAGCTGAGCTGCTATACCGCGTAAAATGCGCCTTGTAAAAAATAAAATTCATTACGCAATCTTGGGTAGGTTATTTATTTCCTTGTTCCTAAATTAAATATACCTTTTATATCTAAATCTCAAAAAAATAAAATGTACCTCCCCTTTTTTAATAAAAAATGGGAACACAGGTGTCTCAATATTCCGACGCAAACTGCGAAACAATCAGTGTCATCTGTGTTCCCATTCTACTATTTTATGTAAACAAAATAACAAGGTGCTAAATAGCAACAAATTGATATTAGTAAATCTATGATTTTAGGTAACTTGCCTTATCATCTATTATTAATCAATGCAATTATTGCAAAAACAAAAGCCCAAAATTCAAAAACTATTCTACCCCAATGCCAATTTCCCCACGTTTCTAATGCCTGTGGAAGTGCTTCATAAGCAATACTAGCTTCCGCAAATTGCTGATTCGCCTCTTTGAAAAATAGAAAGTAAGTTGAGAAAAATAAAACGGTACAAATTCCCATCAAAGCGATAAAAAATCGCCCTTTCGTAGGAATAAAGCTACTATAAGCAAGCGTAATCAATGGTAAAATAGTAGCAATAATTGTCAACGGAGCAAAAAATTGATAGATTTTTTTGCCAAAGGTTTGATGCAATTCAAAGAAATCTTTGGCAGGTAAAGTTTTCCAATAAGGTACAAATAAAACGCCTTCCATGATTTGTGCACCTAAAAAAACTCCCAAAATACCTATGGATAAACTCAATAAAATTTTGATGATCATTTCAATCTAATTTGATTATTCAATGACAACAAAATTGAAGAGAAATGCCAATAATTTCATTTACATATGTAAATAAAATCAAATAATCGACATTTTTTTACGGATTCTACTGAGTTGTGTCGGTGAAATACCAAGATAAGAAGCAATGTGATATTGTGGAATAATTGCCTCTAATTGTGGGAATTTATCTCTAAGGATTAAGTACCTTTTATCGGCATCTAGCAACGCCATTTCCAGTTCTTTTTGCTCTTTTTCTAAAAAATAATGCTCGGCAATTTTTCTACCTAACCTTTCTAATTCATGAAATTGATTGTATAAAGCTTCTACTTTTCTAAAATCCGCGCTCATTATTCTACAATCCGTCAAAGCTTGTTGCGCGATTCTATTCGGCTGTTTGGTCAATAATGAACTATAAGCCCCAATAATTGAAGGGCCGACAAAAAACTGTTTGTTATACTCTTTTGCCTCTTTATTCAAAAAAAAAGCTCTAATAATTCCTTCTTCCAAATAACCAACCGATTGGGCAAATTCCCCTTCTCGCACAAAAAAATCATGTTTTTTTAACTCAATAGGTTTGAAGCATCGTAATAATTCTTCCAATGCTTCATTGCGAATTGGGCAAATTTGGTTGATATATATCTGAAATTGCTGCTTCAAGTTGTTTTATTTTAAAAGAGGTTGATCTAAAAGATCGGTTCATTAACAATTTTTTCTTAAAATTTTATTTCAAAAATATCCCTATCCTTTAAGTAAGGAATAGTTTTGCGCACTTCTTCCACACGCGTTTTTGAAAGCTCATGTGTATGAACAGCAACTTTGTATTCGACATGATACAATTCATCTCCAAATGGATCAAAAATAGATGTATCACCCGAATATTCCAAACCTTTCACCACGCCAACTCTATTCACACCAATCACATAAGCCTGATTTTCAATAGCTCTCGCCTTCAAAAGCGTTTGCCAATGTACTCGACGCGGAACAGGCCAATTGGCTACATATAATAATAAGTCATAATCCTCCACGTTTCTAGCCCAAACAGGAAAACGCAAATCATAACAAATCAATGGGCAAATTTTCCAGCCTTTATATTCTACAATAATCTTCTCATTACCAGCTTCATACGCCAAATGTTCATTTCCCATTCGGAATAATTGATGCTTATCATAATAATCATAAGTACCATCAGGGCGCATCCAAATCAAGCGGTTTTTCATTGCGCCTTCATCATCAAAAATAATGCTTCCTGTAACGACCGCTCCTAGTTTTTTGGCGGTTTCATGCATCCAATACATGGTTTTTCCGTCTGCTCGTTCGGCTAGTTCTTTTGATTTCATGCTAAAACCTGTCGAAAACATTTCTGGTAAAATCACTATATCCGTCGATTCTTCAATTGTCATAATCAATTCGTCAAACATAGCTAAATTAGCATCAATATCTTCCCAATTTAAATCCGCTTGTATTGTTGTTATTTTTAATGAAGACATTTTCTTATTTTTTATAAATTTGCGACCAAAAGGCTAATGATTTTAAAAATTAGATAGCTAAGATAAACAAAGGTCAAGACTTTCATTAATTAAACCATAGCGAATTTTATCTAATTTTCATTAAAAATAAAAGAAAAACGATAGCAGATAACCCTAAAAAAAACAAGCCAATTCCTTAATAAAACACAGAGAATTATTCTTTTTAATTAATGCTTTGATTTGGCAAAGGGATTAATGAAAAGTATATAAAATCGTGATCTCACTTTCGACCAAATATAAGACCTGTAATTCTAATAGACTTCATTTAAAATATAAGCTATCTAAATAAAGTCTTCAATATGAAGTGTTTATATATTTTCTATGATAAAACTAAGATCTGGACTAAAATTTCGTTTAAAATCTTCTTTTTCCTTATTTTTGCCTCGATATTTTAAAGCATTCACCTATGACTCGTACAACGTTTATGACATTATTTACAGAATTTGACATTAATTTATTCAAGGCAGGAAAGTATTATCGTGCTTATGAAAAACTAGGTAGTCATCTTGTCGAACACGATGGAAAAAAAGGAACTTATTTCGCAGTTTGGGCACCTAATGCCAAACGTGTCGCAGTAATGGGCGATTTCAATGGCTGGAATCCTGATGAACATATTTTAAACATTCGTTTTGATGGTTCGGGTATTTGGGAAGGTTTTATTCCTGATATTGGACATGGTGCTTTGTACAAATATCATATTATTTCGCAAGTAGATAATATGTATCTTGAAAAGGCGGATCCTTTTGCTTTCAATAGCGAAACGCCTCCGCTCACGGCTTCTATCATTTGGGATTCTGAGAATTTTAAATGGAATGACAATGATTGGATACACTACCGTATGGAAGATCGTGATCAAGCCAAACCATATAATGTATATGAAGTGCATTTAGGTTCTTGGCGCAGAAAATCCATTGACAAAAAAGATGATTGGTATTCTTATCGCGAATTGGCGGAGGTTTTAGTGCCTTATGTCAAAGAGATGGGTTTCACTCATGTTGAGTTTATGCCAATGATGGAACACCCATTTTATGGCTCTTGGGGTTATCAGACAACGGGTTATTTCGCGCCTTCAAGCCGATTTGGTACGCCACAAGATTTAATGTTTTTGATTAATGCTTTTCATGAGGCTGGCATTGCAGTATTAGCGGATTGGGTACCTTCTCATTTCCCTGGTGATGCGCATGGTTTATTCACTTTTGACGGAACAAGCTTGTACGAACACGCTGATCCGCGAAAGGGTTTTCACCCCGATTGGAAATCTTATATATATAATTACGGTCGAAATGAAGTCCGATCATTTTTGATTAGTAATGCGTTGTTTTGGTTGGATAAATATCATATCGACGGGCTTCGAGTAGATGCAGTTGCTTCTATGCTTTATTTGGATTATTCTCGAAATGATGGAGAATGGATTCCGAATAAACATGGTGGGAAAGAGAATTTAGAAGCGATTGCTTTTTTAAAAGAACTCAACGAAGCAGTTCATAAAGAATACCCAGGAGTAGTCACGATTGCGGAAGAATCTACTTCTTGGCCACAAGTTTCTCGACCAACTTATTTAGGCGGTTTAGGATTTGACCAAAAATGGATGATGGGCTGGATGAATGATGCTTTGCGTTATTTTGAGCGTCCGCTAGAACATAGAAAATACCATCAAGGAGAATTAACGTTTAGTTTGGTTTATGCATTTTCAGAGAATTTCATGTTGCCTTTTTCTCATGACGAAGTTGTTCATGGCAAAGGTTCTATGATTCAGAAAATGCCTGGAGATCTGTGGCAAAAAGCAGCTAATTTGCGTTTGCTTTATGGTTTGATGTATGCTCATCCAGGTAGTCAGTTGCTCTTTATGGGTACAGAAATTGGGCAATGGAAAGAGTGGAATCACGATCAAGGATTAGATTGGGGAATAGTTGAAAATCCACAACATAAAGGCATTCAAAGATGGGTTAAGGATTTAAATCATTTCGTTAAAGGTAATCCTGCAATGTATGAAAAATCCTTCAATCAAGATGGTTTTGAGTGGATTTCTGCGGATGATACAGAAAATGGTGTTCTTATTTTTGTAAGAAAAGGAAACGATTTCGATAAGCATCAAATTATTATTACACACGCACAATCAAATGTAATTAATGATTATCGTTTTGGTGTGCCAAAGGCTGGAACTTACCGCGAAATCATGAATAGCGACAAGGACGTTTATGGCGGAAGTGGCGTATATAATGGCGAAGATTTGAAAACTGAGGCGATTTCTTCTCATGGAAAAGAGCAATCTATTAGCATTACTTTACCGCCTTTGGGTATTGCGTGTTTTGAATGGATTGGAGAATTGACAGAAGAAACAATTATTACAGAAGTGGTTGATAAATAAGAATTTAATCCTAATATTTTAATAAAATACCTGTAATATTCAAAAGAGTGTTACAGGTATTTTTTTATTTAAAAATCATAAATCTAATTTTTTTTTATATTATTTTCGTGAAAAATTTTTAAATTATTACATAATAATGGACGTAAAAAATCAACCGTTAATAGCAAACATTAATAATTTTTGTCAAGAACTTGAAAAAGAATTTGATCTTATTCCAAGCGAAAGAAAAGAAAAATTACAGCATATTAGCACGTATATTTCTCAGAAATTTGAAACGAAAGAAACTCCGAGTTTGATCGTGATTTGTACGCATAATTCACGAAGAAGTCATCTTGGACAGATTTGGTTAGCAGTCGGAGCGGATTATTATCAATTGCCAGCTATTCAAACTTTTTCGGGTGGTACAGAAGCAACAGCGTTTAATATTAGAGCGGTTAAAGCAATGCAACGAATTGGTTTTTTGATTTCGACGAAAGCCGAAAATAATGGTAATCCAATTTATCAAATCAATTGGAAAGCAGGAATGAAACCTTACGAGGCATTTTCCAAAAAATACGATCACCCAGCTAATCCCAAAGAAAAATTTGCCGCACTTATGGTTTGCACTCAAGCAGACGAAGGCTGCCCTGTTGTTTTGGGGAATGATTTCAGATTATCTTTGCCTTATGATGATCCAAAGGCTTTTGATGAAACAGCACTAGAAGCTGCAAAATATAGTGAAAGAGCAAGACAAATTGGTAGACAAATGCTTTATTTATTAAGTCAAGTAACAAAAGGATGAAACGATATTTAGCCGAATTAATCGGAACATTTGCATTGGTATTTTGTGGTACAGGAGCGATTATTATTAATGATGTGACTAGCGGATCGGTTAGTCATGTGGGTGTTGCTGTGACCTTCGGATTAATCGTGATGACGATGATTTATACATTTGGGAGCATCTCAGGCGCACATATTAATCCTGCCGTTTCGATCGCGTTTTCCTTGACGGATCGGTTTGATAAAAAGGACTTATTTCCTTATATCATAGCTCAATTAATTGGAGCATTTCTAGCCTCAGGAGTTTTAAGAATATTATTTCAAGAACACGATTATTTAGGCGCGACCTTTCCCTACGGCGCTTGGCATCAAACCTTTATTTTGGAAATAATATTGACTTACTTTCTAATGCTAGTCATCATTTTTGTTAGCCAAAATAAAGCAGTTACTCAATTTACAGGCTTTGCGGTTGGTGCAACCGTTTTATTAGAAGCCATGTTTGCTGGACCAATAACAGGCGCATCAATGAACCCTGCAAGATCAATTGCGCCAGCTATAGTTTCTGGTAATATGACGGAATTATGGATGTATATTCTTGCGCCAATAATCGGGGCAATTTTAGCAAGTCTGACTTGGAGATTTATGAAAAAAGATGAATAAACTTAGTGGTCTTTTATGATTTCATAAATAAAATCATAAAAGACCACTAAGTTTTAAAACAACCTTATTTTTTCTTTTCCAATAATTTAGCAAGCTCTTTACCATATTCCATAAACGCAATCGTTTCGTCTGTCCTTGCTAATTTGATTCTATCAAAAATTAGGATCGCATCTCCATTACTTTCTAAATGATGTATTTGCTGATTTTCAAAAAACTGAATCATTTCATTTGTAAATAATGATCGAATCGCTTGTTCGTCATTTCCCATCAATAAGAACTTTTCAGAAAAATCAGTGTACATTTCAAAATCAATGTCCTTATAACCTGTAAAAGCCATTAAACGATCGAATATTTTTTCAAATACCCCTTCTTTTTCCATCGAAAATTCAGGTATTTCTTTATTCAATTTTAAAACCATCACAGTCGCATTGAAGACCTCAGCAGTAAAAGCAGCGCCTTCACAAAAAGTCACATCTGCGATTTCCCAATCTATACTTAAATCCTCAAATGTTCCTTGAATACAATTCGATTTTCGTTCGATTGGTCTGATTTCAAAAAAGTGAAAATTTCTTAAATAAGACGTATTCCAATCCACTCGACTAGTGAATTCGTAATCCTTTTCTTGTGCTAAATTTTGCAACCTAAGTTGTCTCGGCGATAGTTTTGTAGGAAAACCACTTAAAGCAATTTTCAAAGCCCGATTGTGAGTAGATGAAGATACATGTGAATCTAATCCGCTGATCACCACTTTACCACCTGTATCTTCATGCATTTTTAAATAATCCACCAAAAATTCCATAAAAGTCGTACCAACTAGCCTTGTTTTTGATAGGTCAATATTGACATTTGTACCTTTCGGAATATTATCTGTTAATGCTGTGATCCGTGGAATGGTCAAAAAATTAGCAACTCCTTCTATTTGTAAATTGTAATCGCCTTCTTTGGTGATAAATACATTGGTATCATTAGAATAAATCTTCTTGAAGAAGTCTCCAATAGGCACTCTGGACAACAACATATGAACTAATAAAGTAAAAAGTGTGCCTCCAAGTATTCCCCACAACAGATCAGAATATAAAGTAATCGCAATAGTCACTAACATAAAAATGAGTTGTTCTATTCCCATATCATTGATCTTCTTGAATACCGCAGGAGAAGCTAATCTATAACCGATATACACTAAAATCGAGGCTAAAGCTGCCAATGGAATTTTTTGAATCACAGGAGCAAGAACAAAAAGGAAAATAATAATTAATACTCCATGATAGAAATTAGACCATTTGGTTTTCGCATTATTATTGACATTGACCGTACTACGCACAATAACGGTGATAATAGGTAATCCGCCAATAGCACCCGATAAAGCTGTCGCTAATCCAACACCAATCAAATCTTTATTCAAGTCAGATTTTCGTTTGTAAGGATCTAATTTATCAACAGCTTTAGCCATAGCTAAGGTCTGGATAGAGGCAATTAATGAAATAGACAATACTGTTAACCAAAACTTATAATCACCAATTCTACTAAAATTAGGAAACATAATTGCTTCTCGCAAATCGTCAGGAATACTAATCAATTGTTGAGGCCCAACCTCGTAAGTTCTTCCAGAAATATTAATAGAATGTGCTTCAAAAAAATTGAACAAATACGCTGCAATAACTGCCACAACTAATACCCAAAGCGATGCAGGAAAATAATGCAATAACCTCGATTGCACTTTTGGAATGACTACTAATAGAATAATTCCAACTAAGGAAATACCAAATATAACTGGATGTATATTAGGTATTTGTGTAACAACTTCTTTCAAAAGGTCAATCGTATTTTTTCCTACAGGATGAGTTCCCATAGCCACATGAATTTGGGTCGAAAATATGATAATACCAATGGCAACCATAATCCCTTGAATGACAGAAGAGGGGATAATTTCGGCAATTCTTCCTAATTTTAATGCTCCTAAAACTACTTGGACAAGCCCTGCAATACAAATCGCTGCTAGTACATAGTTAAGTGTTTGACCAGACCCATCATTCAACGAATAACTGGCTGAAAGCAATACTGCAATCAGCCCCGCTGCAGGACCATTAATCGCTAAGTGACTTCCTCTAAATGGCGTAGCTACGACTCCTCCAATAATGGCAGAAATTAATCCTGCAATCGGTGGAGCGCCAGAAGCTGCTGCTACACCTAACCCTAAAGGCAGGGCTACTAAAGAAACGCTAATTGCTGCTAAAAAGTCTGAACGCCAATGTGTCATCGCGCCTCTCCAGCCTTTCTTCGGTACTTCGTGCAAATTCATTCTACGTGATATTTATAAGGAAAATTTTAAATTTCTACTGTTTGGAAGAATTATTTTTTGATCATTTTTTTTGATTAAAAAAAAAAATTCTTTCCCTAAAGCATTAATAATGTTTAATAAAAAAAGGATAAATCAATCGTTTCTTTTACCCCAAAAGTTAGAATATAACTAAATAATTGAATTACCTACATGTTTTATTAATTTCTTATATATTTTTTTTCTATAAAACTTTATTTCTAAGTGAATATTCAAGGAGATATGCTTGATGTAGTATTAAAAAAAAGATCCAAAAGAAAAAGGCAAAAATTGTCAAAAAACCAGAAAAGGCAATCCTTAAAACAACAACAAAATAAAAAGAAGTTTAATCTTGTAGAAGTAAGAGAATCTAAGTTTTTTTAGGTTAAATTAGGTAGCAACACACCTAATCAAATTAAAATAATAAAAATGACAACAGATTATTTCCTTGGTGTTCATCAGCAAGAGTTAGAACGATTAGATAGACAACATACCGCTTGGCAGCCAGAAATGCAAGACTTGATCAAAACTGCTAATTTTGCTGATTGTAAAACAATCTTAGACTTAGGCTGTGGACCTGGTTTTACTACTTTTGAATTGGCCAATAATTGCCCTAACTCACAAATCACAGCATTGGATAAAGCCGCTTTATATCAAGAGTATTTACATTTTCAAATCAATAAAAATCAAACGACCAATATTCAACCTTTACACGCGGATATTTTAGACTTGACTAGTCAAAAAGGGCAGTATGAAGGTGCTTTTTGTCGTTGGTTTTTAGCCTTTTTAATCGCAGATTTGCCTAGTATTCTCTCTGCTATTTATGAAAAATTAGAGCCAGGAGGCGTATTCGCAATCATGGAATACTTAACTTTAGATAGTTTTACGTCTTCACCTCCTCATAAAAGCTTCGATGCAAATACCGCAGCTTGGAACAATTTTTATTTAAATAATGGCGGTGATGCAAAAATTGGAATGTATTTACCAGCACTTTTGCAAAAGGCAGGTTTCACGATCGAGTCGCAAAAATGTGTTGGTGGAATGTCTCCTGTTAAGCATCGTTGGTGGAATTGGTGGCGAGATGCTTTTGAAAATTTTGCTCCGACTTTCGTCAAACAAGGCTTAATGACATCAACTGATTTTGATGAATTAAAAGACCATTGGAAAAAGCAAGAAGCAACGGAAACAGGTTTTATTTATTCCGCAATAATTGTACAAATTGTAGCTAGAAAAAGTTATTAGCTTTTTTAATAAAAAAAGAACTAACGGCTAAAAACACCTGAAAGTGTAAAAATTAATGCTAGATGCGAATTAAAAGTTGAAAATTGAGAGTTGAGAATGATTATCAATAAAATACAAATTGTCATTTTTAAAATATGACAATTAAAAAAGCTATTTTTAATATGAATTACCA
>CAKZLL010000093.1 GCA_937125475.1 uncultured Saprospiraceae bacterium
TCTTATTTTTTATTTGATGCAGTCTGTATTTACAATAATTGTTATTGAATAATTCTAAAAAAACAAAGGTAATGACTATTAATAAAACATAACCAAAGATGAAATGAGAACTCTGAATTTCAATAAGAATAGGTCGCAACACAAAGAAAGCTGGAACACTCAATATGGATATTATCAATATATTTATCCACATCATCATATTCATTTTAATGCCTGTTTGGGGCAAATTAAGAGAAGTGTACATATCTCTAGATTCCCAAATTTCAGAAGGTTGTTTACCGAAAGAACCTTCGTATAATTTACTTGTTCGCGCCTTGGCTTGGCTAAATTTTTCGAACTCTGCTCGATTGTGTGTAGATGGAATATGTTCGATTTTTTTGCCCAATAATCTACAGAAATCTTTGTATGATTGTGTAAATATTAAGTGCTGATGCCAAACAATATCTACAATTTCGGAAGGAGAAACCATTGCATTTGCCGTAGCCGCCAAATACATGAACTTCTTATATTCTAGCATTGCCTGCTCTGTGAAGTTCTTTGTCCAATTATTTTCCTTCGCTAATCGTGTCGAAAAACCATATTCATCGAATTGTTTATCAAAACTAAATGCTAAAACCTCTGTAAAAAGTTGCTTATTCATACATGCTCTTTATTTATGGATTAGACAATAATTGATAGTAAATTATTGCTTTTAATAAAAATTAATACTGATTTATAAGTTTTAATTCTATAATTCAAAAGTAAAACATTAAATAGTGATAGTAAAACTATTACGATGTAATGCTCTAAATTTTAGATAAAAGAGGTATTAATGATTATTAAACAACTGATTTTATAGAAAAACCTGATATTGATTTTTTTAAATAAAAGCTTTTGCTAAAGTTAAATTTTTACTAAAAACTAATCTTACTTTACAATGTATTTCTTGACAAAAATTCAAAATAATACTTTAAAACTGCTTCTGGTGCTTCAATTAATGGAAAATGCCCAATCTCCGCTAACTCGATTACATCGGGATTTGGAATAATTTCCTTATATCTATCTGCCATGTGCTGCCCTGAAATTGGATCGTAAACGCCATCAATTAATCGAATCGGAATAGTTGCTTGTTGTATTGCTCCGACCCATCGTTCTCGATTATCAGCTCGTTCTTGCATATATCGAATTAACAAATGAAAAACAGATTTCCCATCATTATAGTTGATCAAGTTCCAAAAATCACCTAATTCCTTTTCTGTCGGTAGTGTTTTGGGACCAAATATTTGATTAAAATTCTTCCTTAATTTCTTCCGATTAAGCAAACCGCCGATCATGCTACCAATCGGACTCATGAGTAACTTCTGGATTAATAACGGCTTGTGTGTTTCTGGAAATAGCCCGCCATTCAAAAAACAAATTGATTCGATGACCAAACCGTTTTCCTTGTTTTGAATGCGATTATAATATCTTGCTAACAATTCTTGAGCAACAGTATCTCCATAATCATGACTTATAATTTTGATTGTATTGATTTGCTTCGAAGCTAAAAACTGTTCAAATAAATCAGCTTGATCAAAAATGCTATAAGGGTATTTTTTAGGCTTGTCAGAAAAACCAAACCCTATCATATCAAGCGTTAATACTCGATGATTATCGGTTAGTTTTTTCCACATTTTCGACCAATCCCAAGAGGCGGTTGGAAAACCATGAATTGCTACAATTATATTGCCTTTGCCTTCATCAATATTAAATATTTGATGCGATTTATAGTTAAAATATTGTCCTTTATTTTTCCAATCTGATAAAGTCATGTAGTAAGTTTTAGCATAAAAGTATCAAATTAATTTTAATCTAGTGCTAAAGTATTAATTTTGATGATCTTCTTTTAGAATTATCTAACCTTTGCCTTTTATGAAAAAAAATTACGTTAAAACTGCTTTTGAATTGCCTTGTGGTGCGATCATTAAAAACCGTTTAGTAAAATCAGCAATTACCGAACGGGTGAGCGATAAAAATTTAGAACCCAATGAAAAACATTATCGTTTATACAAAAAATGGGCAGCGACAGGAGCAGGTTTATTGATCACAGGAAATGTGATAGTTGATCGTGTTCATGTAGAGTCGGCAGGAAATGTCTATGTTGGAGATGATCGAATTTTGCCTAAAATGAAAGCTTGGGCAGCAGCAGCGAAAGCAGATAATAATCACGTTTGGGTACAAATTTCTCATGCAGGAAGACAAACTAATAAGTTTTCCACTTTTCGCCCTTTAGCACCTTCCGAAGTACAATTGAAGCAGTTAGGACTTTTTGGAAAACCAAGAGTTATGACAGAAGAGAACATTCAAAAAGTCATCAAAGGATTTGTGAAAGCGGCAGTGATTTGCAAAAAAGCAGGTTTTACAGGTGTGCAAATTCATTCAGCACATGGCTATTTATTAAGTCAATTTCTTTCTCCAACGACCAACAAAAGAAAAGATAAATGGGGCGGAAGTATAGAAAATCGAAGTCGTTTATTAATGACAATTATTGATAAAATACGACAAGCAGTTGGAGCAAGTTTTCCCATTTCTGTTAAACTCAATTCGTCTGATTTTCAGAGAGGCGGTTTCACTGAGGAAGAGTCTTTGCAAGTCATTCAAATGTTGAATAATAAAATCGACCTGTTGGAAATTTCTGGCGGTACTTATGAAAAACTGGTCTTCTTCGGAATGACCGATGATGCACCAAAAATAAAAGAAAGTACGCGTCAAAGAGAAGCTTATTTCATAGCGTTTTCTCAGAAAGTACGTGCTATTAGTCAATTGCCCTTACTTATTACAGGCGGTTTTCGTTCCTTCGATTTTTGTAATCAAGTACTCGAAAACAAGGAGCTGGATTTTGTAGGTATGGCACGACCATTCATCACTAATTTGGATGATATTCCAGCTTTTTTAGATAATAAAATTGATAAACTGGAAAACCTAGTTATCAGAACAAGTTTTAAATCATTAGATAATGCGGCAGAAGGTGGTTTTTATGCTCGACAAATCATTCGATATGCGGAAGGCGGAGATTTAAATTTAAAAATGAACCCACTTTGGTCAGCTATTTTCCTTACCTATCATGAATTTAAAAAGGGGATGATTAATAAAATAGGATAATATTTAAGGGTCTTTGACAATTTCTGTCTTTTAGTCCAATGTGGGCTTGCCCCATTGTTCTAACTCCTTGAAAAACAACGGGGCAAGCCACCGCTGGATTAAAAGAATACTCATTTTGGCAGAAATTGTCAAAGAACCATATTTAAATTTTATATTAAATTCGCAAGCAATGTCTTTCCCTGAAATAAGTGGTTCATTAACAATTTTTGCCAGAGCTATTAACCGAAAGGTTTTAAGCATTAATATAGGATATCTTCCTATGATTATAAGGATTGATTTTATCTAGGGTTTACCATTAATCTTTACATTATTAATGGTAAACCCTAGATGAAAATTCGATTTTTTAAAAAATGGAATGAATATACCCGATTACTTAGTATTAATTTATACATCAAAAGTTATCTCTACTTCTGCCGTTTTCGGGTGTGCTTGACAAGTTAAAATATAACCGTCCTCTACTTCCTCATCATCCAAACCAAAACAAACATCCATTTCAACTTCTCCTTTGACTACTTTTGCCATACAAGTTGCACATGCTCCAGCAGTACAAGAATAAGGCGGATCAAGTTTTTTGTCTAAAAGTGTATCTAAAATATTTTTAGAACCGTCCATTTCTAATTCAATTCGCTTGCCGTCTAAAGTAGCAATTAATTTTGCGCCTGTTTTTGCACCTGTTGTTTTTTCTTCATCAGATTTAAGCGAAGCGAAATGTTCTCTATGGATTTTTTTAGGATCAATGCCTTTATCTTTTAAAGCTTTTTCTACAATATCCATCATTGGCGCAGGGCCGCATAAGAAATATTCAGAATTAATTGCAGATTTTTGATGTTCTGCTATAAAGTTATTGATGACTTTTGCATTGACAAAACCCGTTTTGCCCGTCCATCTTGGTTTTCCTTTTTTTAAGAAACTACCAAAACCGCCTGACTTGTATAATTTGGGTTTACTTAGGATATATTCCATTTTGAATTTTCCTGTATGTTTTTTTTCAAGTGCTTCCAATTGATCTTTGAACATGATAGAATCTTCATTCTGATTGCCATAGAGCAAGAAAGTCGAACTTTTAGGCTCTTTCTCTACCACTGTTTTTGCGATAGAAAATAAGGGCGTTATGCCACTTCCTCCACCAAATAAGAAATAATTCTTTTGATCCTCTGCGGCTAAATTAGTATGAAAATTTCCTTGTGGAGGCATGACCTCTATTGTTGTTCCTACTCTGACATTATCGTTAATATGATTAGAAACTAAACCTTTTTCTACTCGTTTAACACCAATGGTCAAGTTTTTTTCTAAAGGGCTGCTACACATCGAATAAGCTCTACGAACTTCTTTTCCTTTGAGCTGAAATTTGACGGTTAAATATTGCCCTGGAATATATTTAAAGGTTGATTTTAAATCTTCTGGAATGGCTAAAGTCACGGCAACTGCTTGATCCGTTTCGGCTTTAACATTAACTACCTTTAGTTTATGAAATACTGTACTCATTTATTAATTTTTTACTATATAGATTGGGTTCTTTGAAATCCCTAGTCAAAGAACGGTTTTTTTTCATAAAATGTCCTACTAATTCTTGCTTTCTTCTCCACACAAGGTGAAAGAGAAATGAAGTAGTCATTTTTTATACTAGAAAACTAACAATAATTGAATGTTTTTGTTAAAAAAAACATAAGTTTCAAGTCTTTTTAACTGATCTAAATTCAAGGTAGACATATTAATTCATAATTTTTTTGAAAAACCTAATTCTGAATTTGGACTATTTCTTACAGGATTAGGTGTTTCTTTTTTATTATTGTTCTAATCTTAGATAAATGACAAAGAACAATGACACCCTTATTTTTCGGTCGTCATTGTTCTTTATATTATCTATTATATAGTTCTATATTGTTACGCAGCGATTTGCAAATCTTCAAATACATTTTCAGCATGATGATAACGATTAGTATGTTTTTGCCAATGATAGGAAGATGCAACAATAACATTTAATCCATCAAGGTATTTTTTAACAATTAATTGATCGTTTAATTCTAGAGACTTTAATTGTTGTTTGGCACTTTTTAAGGTCAATTGAAAATCGGAATGAATATCGTTGACCCTTTTTATTGACTTAACGACAGCTTGTTTGTAATTAGATGCTTCTCCTGTCTTCAAATAGGCATTTATTAAATTATAATCACTGTGTTTCTCTTTTGCATAAGAAAAAATATCATTAGATAAAGCGCCTATCAAAGCACATTGTTTCTGTAATGCTGTGATATGAAGTCCTTTATTATTGATTATTTTGTCACTAAGATAAGCGGAATGCACATACTCAATTAAATATAAAACAGGATACATTCCTCCTGTCATTAGTCTGATTGATACGTATTCATTTACGGTATTATATTTTTTTTTAGTCAAAGAGAAATGTAAATGCTCAAGAACAGAATTAGTATATTTTTCAAAGAAATCATCAGGACTATCTTCTTTTATTTTTTTACTAATATAATTAATTGCCGCATATAGGTTGTTAATTTGGGGGTCGTTAGAATGATAAACTTTTCCGCCTTTCCATATTTCTAAGATCTTATTTAAACTAGGTAATTGACCCGTATTAGTATCTTCGCCAAAGAAATCATCCAAGAAATAGAACACATCGTAGGTCACAAGGACATTGACCATTTTATGTATAGGAGAATTAACGTATAAATAGTTGGTCATTGTAGAATGTCCATTATATAAGGCCTCTTCAATAATTCCTAGCTTTTGTGATATTATTCTAGCTTTTTGTAAAATAATATTAGCTTCTTTATGGATGTACACTTCGGTATTAGAAATGGTTAAATTAGATGAATTAAAAGTCATTATAATATTTTTATATTAGCTTTTATTCACAAAAAAACTATAATTGAAAAACACCTATTTTTAGGTTTAGACAAGGTAGTTCTGAGAGACATAGCCGTACTATCTAGCCAGCCTTCAATTAGATTGAAGAACTCAAAAACGCAGAATTAACTTAAAAGGTGATTGTGATAAACTTATTAGTTTTTGTGAAAAGAGTACTGTTTATTAATGTTTTGTTTATGCCCAATGTCTTGTAATAATACTAGAGGTCGATTTTTTTTCAGTTAGAAAACTTTGATTTTTTTTCATTTTATTCCTTGAACTTGCAGTCTTTATTTTGGAACTAATCATTTCAGAGAAGGGCAGAATAACCTTAGGACGTAAAGTATTTTTATTTTGTTTGGAAAGGTAAGAACTGGATAAACACCAGAAAATAATTAAATAAAAAAAGTCTTTTTTCATAGCTATTAATTTTGTTGATTTCTTATACCCATTTCAATTAAAGATGTCGCATATAAAATCTTTCTTTTAAATTTATACGTCATCCTCAATTCAAATGCGTATTAATTTGAAACTTCATTATTAATAGTCGGAAAAATTAATTGGTGGGTAAATGACTTTTGAAAAAAAACTTAAAAACTCATATATTACTATTCAACAGTTCGTATCACAAACATCATGGACCTCAAGTTAATCCCCATTACCTATCTATCTTATAAATACCTTATTAGTCACTTATCGTTCCATTACTTCAAAACAATCAACACACCACACTTTTTTTGTCTTTTGTCCTTTTACACACCTATACTTCCAATTTATTTCTTTTTTTTTGTATAAAAAGAACATGAAAAACATAGCCTTTCTTTTATTCTTCTCTATTTTAATATTTGCATCGGATTTATCTGCGCAAGATCGCTCAAAAGATAATTTCGTATCAGGGCAATTAATGGTGCAAACAAAACCTAATACCAATATTCAAAAGATTGTCAATGATTTACAATCTTTTGAAAGACAACCCACCCGATTAAAAGTTGAAAAATTACTTTCTAAACACATGCGTATTTGGCTGGTTTCCTTTGATGGCGAGCATATGAATCACCAAGCGATGTTGGATGCTTTACATTTTCATGAGGATGTTTCCGTAGCACAGTCTAATCATTATGTGGACATGAGAACCACTACGCCTAACGACCCTCAATATCCCCAACAATGGCAATATGACAATACAGGGCAAAGCGGAGGAACAATCGGTGTAGATATTGATGCAGACTCTGCTTGGGATATTTCTACTGGTGGATTGACTGCATTAGGCGATACAATTGTAATTTGCATTATTGATGGTGGAATTGATCTCAATCATGATGATCTTACGCCTAATCGCTGGATTAATTATGCAGAGATTCCTAATAATAATATTGATGATGATAATAATGGTTATATAGATGATTATCTTGGTTGGAATCCAACTACTAGTTCAGATAATATTGCAGGCAATTCTCATGGTACTGCCATAGCAGGAATTA
>CAKZLL010000094.1 GCA_937125475.1 uncultured Saprospiraceae bacterium
AACAGTGTCGGTTCTCTGAACCTAAAATATTAATTTATTTTTGTTACAGTGTAATTAGTAGTTGTAATCAGTTAATTTTTGACACCTGACACCTGACACCTCGCTCCTGAAAAACTACCTTTGCGCAATTCGATAGAGTAATTTCTGTCCTTGGGATCGGATAGCGCCTTGTCCACGACGAAATATTTCCGAAAGGAAATCCAAGTCATTGGTATATCGAAGAATTTTAAGCAATAATTCATTTTCTTGCTGTTCCCAAGGTTCATAAGCACGAGGATAAATCTTTCGAGCGAGGAGCATAGATTCCGATGTGAAATTGGATATTTTCCTTTTCATCGGAATACTTAGAATAGCGCGTTTGATAGGTTCTGTCATCTCCTTATTGAGCGTATTGAAAATAGAGTGCTCAAAAAAATCGATATTTTCCCAAGGTTTGACCGTCTTAGCGTATTCGCTTTCAATTAGGGTTTCGTATTTCTCAAAAAATACGGAGATAATTGGTTTGATTTTGCTATAAGTTGTATAACCTTCTAAAACGGCATAAAAAGAAAAATCTTTGACATATTGATAGATGCTTTTCGCTTGTGTTCCGACTAAAGATTTACCAACTCGTGAGACCGTAGGATTAAAACCACTTTTTTTAAATTCATTGAGATATTCAAACATTTGTTCATCCGAAAGAAAGCCTTCTATATCTATTTCTTCATTTTCATCTTCTATAGCTTCAGAATTGAAAAAATCGGAATTTAAGTTAGAATTTGTGACAGTAGTTTGCTCAGAATTAGCGGTTAGTTGATTACTTTTAATTTGATTAATAGCAATTTGTAACGCTCGTATGACCGTTCGAGTATTACAAATGTCCTGAGCAGGCAAAGGTTGACCTGTATCAGGGTGATAACCTGCTGCCATATTATTAAGTACTTTCAAAGCATCTTCTACTGTCATAGGATTTTAAATAAAAGTTCGGATTTTCCTGTCTAATAGACCTTATTCTAAATAATTTTGTACGAAGCTAAATTATCTTTTAAAACTACTCTTTATTGACAAAATACTCATTTAGCACAGCTAAACTCCGTTTTTGCCGCCTTGATTAGTTTTAAAATCTGAATTTTTATTCAACACAAAACCATTTTAGAATAAAATCTGAGGTTAAGCAATTTACAATTTTTTATTCTTTTTTTTAAAGCCCTTTTCTTAAAACTTGTGACTAAGTAATTATCTAATTTAGAATGAACGATGAATAGCCGTGGTACAAGTCTAATAGTCATTTTGCATGAAGAGAATTGATTTTTTAATTATTTGTAATTTTTAGGAAGGAGAAAACGACTAACGATATAAAAATTTGAATGAAGTGAAAGAAGAACGGCTAGAAAAGGAATTTCTCACTTTAGCGGACACACATCAAGGCATTATACATAAGGTATGTAGAATGTATTGTGATAATGAAACAGATCGTAAGGATTTGTTTCAAGATATTCTGATTCAACTCTGGCGTGCTTTTCCTTCATTCAAGGGACAATCTAAATTTACAACTTGGGCATATCGAGTGGCAATTAATACGGCTATTTCTAATTATCGCAAGCAAAAACGCCGTCCGAGATTGGATGGTTTGAATGGAGAAGAGTTGCAAATTCCAGATTATTCTAATTTTTCATTTGAACAAGAGGAACAGACACAGCTTTTGCATCGAGCGATTAATAAGTTGACAAAAATAGAGAAAGCGATCATTATGTTATATTTAGAAGAACATAGTTATGAAGAAATTGCGGCTATTATTGGTATTACTAAAACAAATGTTGGTGTGAAAATTAATCGCATTAAAATCAAATTAAAAAGCATTTTAAAAAGATAGTAGGAGAATTGGGAGTGCAACAATAGAATATTGAAACGATGAACATTGACGAATTCAAAATATTATGGCAGGCAGAATCAGCGGTTTTTCAACGTGTTGATATTGGAGAGATTCGGCGAATGACCAAAAGTAAAGCGACAGATGCTTTATCACAATTTAGTCGAAATATCCTTTTGGATATTGGGTTCTTATTGATGTTTTTATTGGTAGGTTTTGTGGCGGTTTTGTTTACTCAAAATGTCTTGATAGATTGGATTGTCTTAATTTCCGCGATTGTTTTTATACCTTTCTTTTATATGTTTTTGCAACGATATTTTTATATTAAAAATATCAAATTGCAATCTGAGAGCCTTTATAATGTATTGAATGGCGTGATTGAAAATTTGAGTCAATATACGACGATTTATTTTCGAGCAGCTATGATTTTGACCCTTATTGTTGGTCCTTTAGGCGTAGCAATTGGTTTTTTTAATGAGGAGATGAATAATCCTTTTGTTCAAATGGTGCAAAATTATCCAGCCTCTTTTTTATTGGCATTAAGTTGTGGTTTAGTTGTGATCATAGTAGGGAATTATTTTTTTACTCGATGGTATTTAAAAAAACTATACGGTAATTATATTGAAGAGCTAAAAGCCTGTCTTGATGAATTAGATGATTTGGTACAACTACAATAATTCTAAGAGGCATTCAACCACCTTCTAACAAAATCTTCATCGCCTGAAATCTTGCCAATCACTCGATACTTAGAACGAATGAGAGAAGAAGAAGTCACGGCTTTTTCATTAATTACCTTGCGAATACCTTTTCGAGCTGTCGAATGAATAAAACGAACTTCAATACCATCATAAAATGCAAAACCCGAATGTGTATCTAAACCGACCACATACAAACCTTCACCCATATCTTCAATTGTTCGGACAAATTTTTTGATTGGCGTTTTTCTAAATCTCCTTATATTTTCTTCATCCGTCATTGATTTGATCATGCGTTCAGAAGTTGCTTGTGCCATTTTGATGCGTTTAATAGGCACGCCCATATCCCTTAAAACCGTTGTGACGAAATACCCACAAGCAATTTTTCCTTTACCAGGGGTTTCTGTTGTTCCATTAAAATCATACTTTGTATCATACCAATGTGGGAAAACCTCCTTTTCTATCCGTTCTACAACTTTTTCAGCCGAAAAATGTATCGCATTGAATTTATTATTAATCGAGTTCGCTTCCTCAAATTCAGTTATCTGCTGTGTTTTGAAATGTTCAATATCAAATAACTTGGCAGCATAACTCCCTGGTACATATTGTTTAAATTTGTATAAAGGCTGATCAGATGGTAATATTAAACTGTTCGTGTTAATATATAATATTACAAACAACGCAATCGCGCTTAAAATAAGTAGTCTAAAATGTTTCCAGCTCACAATTATATTTAATTAAATGGTATTAATAACAACTATCAGAAGCTTTAAAAGTACCTGATAATTAGACTTGTACGGCTGCTAGTGATTTAACGAAACGGCAAAAAAACTTATATTGAACAAAATTAAATTTGTCCACTGTAACAAATTGAGTAGCCGCTGTACAAGTCTTATTAAAACAAAAATTCAAGTCTTGTAATTTTAATAAAAAATCTCCTCTGCATTATAGGAATCACTGTGGAAAATAGGTAAAACCCAACCAACTCTAATTCCATTCAATAAATCTAAACGATTATTATCTAACTTGGATTGTGTTAAATAATCCCAACTTCGACGATTTTGGGTAAAACCTTGCGTGAATTCAAAACCTGCGAAAAAATTAATCCTTTTATTATTACTAAAATGTTGGTATCCGATGAATTCTGTTAAAGAAAAACCATAAGTTAAACGATCATAACCTTTGACATATTCACCCGCTAGTTGAGGAATTAAGCCAGATTTGTCATCAATCCTAATTTTATGCTGTAATATTCCACCACTTACTGTAATACGAATGCCTGAATGCGGATATTTTTTTCTAAAAGGAATGATTTTACCAACTAATAAACCAGCATGAAAGCCACGTCCTTCCATTAAGACAAAACCATAAGACTTGTCTTCTGCAATGATTTCACCATCAACTGTGCGTAAGTTCGCTAATACATCGACATTAGGACTATTACCAAACATAAAACCAGCCTCTCCACCAAAAAGCCATTTAGATTTAGTTAAATATTGAACACCTGCACCAAAATTAAAATTCCAACTGAAATCATTTGCTAGATCTGCCGCAGGTAATTGCATGGCATAAGATATATTGACCGTTGTCGCATTAAATGATTTTTTACCCTCTTTTTTTTGAGTAAACGCGATATTAATAATGCTGAATATTATAAGAAAAGTACCGATTGTTTTTTTCATCTGTTAATTTTTGGTAAAACTAGGCTTTTTATATTTTCAAATGTTTATTCTACTAAACTTATTATTATATTTGCAGTTCAAATGCTAATTTATCTGCTAATAAATAATAAAATTATTTTTGTTTTAATATAAACGAAATTGAGAGCTTAAAAACTTTCATATAATCAATGTTTATATGAAAATAATATTTTTTCATATAAAATTAAGGAGTTAATCTAATCTAAATGCTTTCCTCAGATAATGCTGTTCATAAGTTTATAATTAACAATTTTTAATGTTTTAGGACAAGTTCTAAAAAAAATACTCCTTATAAATGAAAAGTAACAATAAGGTAACTACCTTTGCCAAAAATTTCAATTCAGTAGTGATAAAACCTACAGATTTTAAAAATATAGTCATTTATTATATGAAAGCAATGATAAACAATCGATTGATTACTAAAAAAAATCTATGTTTGATGTTTAAAAATGTACTTTTACCCATATTTTTATTCTTAATTACTTCTACTATCATTTTCGCTCAACCTCCTGGAGTTCAAATTGATAGAAATAAAATACTTAAAACTGCGAAAGAAAAATATGGTATTACAGAAGATAATGCAAATATTACAGAGTCTGAATTAATATCAGAATTAATTGCTAAAGGGGTAAATTTATCAGATCAAAATGCTGTTGAAGCTGCTGCTTTAGAAATTATAAAAGCTCGCCAATCTAAAGATGGTAGTGCTGGTTTTGCGAAACCTGATACAATTAAACCTACATCAGTCAAATTGGATCCAGTACCTAAAGAAGAACCTAAAGATCAAGTACCAGCTTCTGATAAAGCTGAAAAACAAAGTGATTCATTTTTAGAAGAACCAAAGGATAAGGGATCTTCTAAAGTAGAAACCGTTATTATAAAAGATAATGAGATAAAGGAGGTTATTGTAGCAACACCTATTTATGGACAAAGTTTACCTACAGAAGTCTCTTTGCAGGTAGATCCTAAAAATATTACTCCAAAGGATAGCTATGTCATTGGTTCAGGAGACAAATTTGGAATCTCTATATATGGAGAGAGAGCTGCAGATTTTGAATTGACCGTCAACGATAAAGGCTATGTCATGATCCCTAATATTCCTGGAAGCCGAATATATTTGAAAGGAACAACTTATGGCAAATCCAAAAAATTGCTTAGAGGCCGTTTGAGCCGTTATTTTAATTTGAGGGTTGCACAACTAGAAGTTAATTTAGTATATGCTCGTACTGTGACTGTCCATATTATGGGAGAAGTTAACTCACAAGGAACTCAGGTATTATCAGGAGTAAATACCGCATTTACAGCTTTAGCATCTAGTAACGGGTTAAAAGATATTGCTAGTGTTCGTAATATTAAATTAATTAGAGCAGGGCAAAGTGAAAAAATCATTGATATTTATAAATATATAACTAATCCAACTTATGGAGAGGAATTTTATTTAGAAGATAATGATTATATCGTTGTACCGCCTTTAGGAAAAGTCGTTAAAATAACAGGAGAAGTCAAGCGACCTGCGAAATATGAATTGATTCGAGGAGAGAAGCTAACAGACCTTATTAAATATGCAGCAGGACTTAAAGCTAATGCTTACACTGAAAACATTATTATTAAAAGAATTGAAAACAATTCAAAACGATTAATTAATGTTAATCTTAAAAAAATCCTTGAAGGAGGACAAGATTTTGAATTGAAAACTGGAGATTTGATTGAAGTCGTTCAGATTAACAATTATAATAAAAATACCATTGCTTTAAAGGGAGCTTTCCTTTATCCAGGAACAATTGCTTACGAAAAAGGACAAAAATTAGATTATTACTTAGATAAAGGGAAATTAGAAGAAACTGCGAGAACTGATACGGCTTATATTATTAGAACCTCTCCACAGAATGGTACGGTCTCTTATTTTAAAGTGAGTTTGGATGAAGTGATGAATAATCCAAATTCTTCTGCAAACGTATTATTGGAACCATTAGATATTGTACAAGTAGTAAAACAAGATATTTATATTAAGTCTTATTCTGTTTCAATTTCTGGAGATATTCGAGGAGGAGAAATTAGTTTACAATACGATTCAAGTTTAACAATTAAGGATTTAGTCTTTCTAGGTGGTGGTTTGAAGCCTACTTATTCTGATATGGGAAGTATTCTTCGAACAAATGAAGAAACAGGAGAGAAAAATTATATTTTCTTTAGTTTAAATGAAGTGATGAATCCTACTTCTAATACCAACCAAACATTAAAGGTTCTCCCTGATGATGTAATTAGGGTTTATAATGAAAGTAATAGAATTGATAAATTTGGGATTGAAGTAAAAGGAGCAGTTAGAGCACCTCAAATTTTTGATTTTAGTGAAGATTTGACTTTGACTAAATTGATTTATATGAGTGGTGGTTTGAAATTGACCGCCTCTAGTAAGTTGATTATAGAGCGAACTAACTTACAAAATTTAAAAAGAGAATTCATAGATGTTAATATCAATGATTTATTATTACCTAATAGTCCACTTAATGATGAAATTAAATTACAGCCTTCAGATAAAATAGAAATCTTAGAAACATTGGAAGAGGATTATTATTCTATATCAATAGATGGACAAGTTCGTAAACCAGGGAAGATCCAATGGGGAGAAGGATTGAAATTAGGTGATGTTCTCATTTTAGCTGGTGGAATTAAACCTGAAGCTATAGGTAGTCGAGTGGAAATATCTCGTATTGGCTTTAGGCCTGGAGGTGGAGAAACAGAGGTGATTATTGCTCAATTTAGCATTGATGATAATCAACAACTTGTTTCAGGAACAGATTTTG
The DNA here is from genome assembly GCA_937125475.1 of uncultured Saprospiraceae bacterium. GTDB lineage: Bacteria > Bacteroidota > Bacteroidia > Chitinophagales > Saprospiraceae > CAKZLL01. The sequence continues at coordinate 7,049 of CAKZLL010000094.1, forward strand.
AATTAGAACAATATGATCAGATTATCGTTCGTACTGCTCCAGATTTTGAATTGCAACAAAATGTATACATTAAAGGGGAAATTAAATATCCAGGAACTTATCCTTTATTAGGTAAGAAAGAAACCCTAATTAGTTTGATTGAACGCTCTGGAGGATTGACGGTAGAGGCTTTTCCATCAGGTACAACCCTTCGTCGTTCACAAGGAGATGCAGGTTATATTTTATTGGATCTAGAGGATGTTTTGAAAAAGAAGGAACGCTCTGTATATAATTATATACTCAAAGCAGGGGACGAAATTATTATTCCTAAATCGGCTGATTTTATTGTATTAGCAGGAGCAGTTGATCATCCTACAGTGACAGAATTAGGGAAATTAAATATTCCATACCATAAAGGAAAAAGAGCTTCTTTCTATGTCAATAAATATGGACAAGGAGTAGATAGAAACCGAAAAGGTCGTAGAAGATATATTAGAGTAGAATACCCTAATGGAACAGTAAAAGAAACTATTAATTTAGGAATAGTAACAATAACACCTAAGGTCAAACAAGGGAGTAAAATAATAGTAGGAGTAAAACCACCTAAAGTTAAAAAAGAAGATGAAAAAGTACAAGAACCTATTGATTGGGGGCAGGTTGTAGAAAATTCTTTGACAAAATTAACTGGAGTATTAACCCTTTATTTATTAATACAACAAGCATTTTAATTGGAGCATAATGAAAAATATAAATCAAACGATTAGAACAGAAGAAGTTTCTATCAAAGAAATGATTCTGTTGTTTCAAAGTTATTTTAAAGAGTGTTTAAAGAATTGGTGGTTAATAGGGATTTTTGGAATTTTGTTTGGAGGACTTTTTCTTTATAGATCATTAAAAGCACCTACAAAATATATTAGTGAGTTATCTTACACAACATCTGATGGATCAGGGCTTTCTGGATTAGCAGGAGGACTTTTAGGTCGCTTTGTGGGAAAAGGAACAGTAAATCCTGTCTATAAAATGCAAGCAATGTTGACCTCTCGACAGATTATGAAAAAGGTCTTGTTAAAAAAAGTGACTATTGATGGTAAAAATGACTGGTTATTAAATCATCATGCTCGAATTTATGAATTCGATAAGAATAACGATAAAAAAGAGGATAAAGACAAGTTTAGGTTTATTACAAACCCATCTCTTGAATCAAGAGATGATAAAAATACTTTGAAAAGGGTACTTTTTCAGATACAGAAACAATTAATGGAGCAAAGCTTGAATGAAGAGTCTGGTATTGCTGGCTTTAATATAACGTCTCTATCAGAAGAATATAGTTATGAACTTTCTATCGCGCTTTTCCATGAACTTCGAGAATTTTATGTTGAAAGTGAAATTGGAGAACAGAGAAAAACACTTGCTTCATTAGAACATCGAGCAGATTCTGTCTATGATGTAATCAATAGTAAGGCTCGTAATGTTGCAAGGTTACAGGATGGAGATAAAGGACGATTTTTTGCGGTTGATCGTTTACCAGAAGTGAAATCACAAACAGAATTGGAGTTTTTGAAGATCATTTATGGTGAAGCTGTTAAGAATTTAGAAACTGTCAAATTTACAGTTTCTACAAGTAGTCCAACAGTAAAAATAGTTGACTTACCATTATATCCACTTGAAAAAACTGAAAGTAGTCTAATAAAGAGTCTAATCATAGGGGGATTTATTGGAGGTTTTCTGTCTGTTTTATTTGTAATAGGTCGAAAAGTATTAAGGGATATTTTAAATGATGGAGAGGAAGAGCTCATGGATGAAAATGAAATGATGGCATAAATATAAAGTAAATAGATTAAAAACAAAAAGCAGTCAAGGTTAATTAAACTTAGACTGCTTTTTGTTTTTAATGAAACGGAGCGGTTAGTTTTTAATCACTTCAATTAATTCTAATAAAATACTATATCGCCTTTGTTTTAAGGTCAAATAACTGCCAGCCGCCATTGTAGGGTATATACTTCCGCCTCCTGCTGCTTCTTGAATAGCGTAATATATCGCGGCTTCATCATCTACGAATTGGCTCCAAGCTACTTGAGATTTTTTTAATGCAATCTTCGTTTTTGCTGAAATTATCTTTTCTAATGCTTGAATATTTTTATCAATCTTGGCTTGAAAACGCTCTGCTGCTTCACTAGCACACATTCGCATCGCTAAATTAGTATAATCTCTTTCTTCTTGACAAGTAACAAAAGTAGGATCTTCTTCCATTTTTAGAGCAGCATTGACATAATTAGATAAATCATCACTACCTCCTTCCATACTAAAACCATATTGAATTAATTCTAGTGTACGTACTTTTACAAGCTCTTTGCGATCAGAAGCATAGAATTGTTGAAAAATTGTGCCGTCTTGTGCATTATAGAAATGGGCTAAAAACTCCAATTCTGCATCTCTGTATTTCAACCAGCTTCTTTGTGCTTTCAAATAGGCTTTCTTTTCAACATCGGTTGCGTCTTTCGTTATGGCTTTATAATGCTTATTCAGACCAGCATCCCACATGCGCCATGAGGCATTGACACACCGAATTGAGCCTTGTGTTGTCATTCCATCTTCGGTGGCTAAACAGGTTTTTTGAATCTTGTCAATGGTAAGTATATCAATGTCTTTATTATCGTTTATTGGTGTTGTTTTATTGGTTGTCTCCTTAATACTATCGGCAGCAATATTGGTTTGGATATCAATGGACGAATTATCATTATTATCATTGCTCTCTGAAGGAGAATCACAAGCAATCATTAATAAAGTTAAGCAACAAAAAAAAATAAATGGCTTCATGTTAAATTGATTTTTTGAATAAAATATAATATATATAATTTTAATTTAAGGGTTTTCTCATAAAAAAAATGTAAGCAGAAAAAATTATTAAATTTGGTTTTCCACAACTAAATTTGAATA
>CAKZLL010000095.1 GCA_937125475.1 uncultured Saprospiraceae bacterium
CTAAGCGGTTGCAAAAGTAAAAAACTTATTTTTAATAACCAAATTTAATTTGAAATAATTTATTTTTTATTCCCAACTCCATTCAGCATTTTCAAATAAAACAATTTTAATCATTATCAAAATTGTGAAACACTTTATGTCTCGTTTTCTAAGCGGTTGCAAAAGTAGTCTATTTAAGTTACAAACCAAACTTTAAAGAAATAATTTTATACAATTACAGTAAAGCTAAAACCAACAACCAAGAATAATCTTATATAGTTCCTTTATAGCGGCTTTTTATTCTAACCAATACAAATAAAACCAAATTATACTACGCAATTTATTTGTTTCTCGTTATATAAAAAAAAGAGAGGCTTTTATTTTATTTTCTATACCAAAGCAATTACTGTTTTTTAGCACTTAAAGGAAGGCAATAGTCGTAATTTATTATAAAATACAGACCATTCCTTATATTTGTAAATAACAACCATTTTTTACAACCATTTATTTAAGACAAATGACAAAAATTAAAGAAAAAACTATTCTAATTACTGGCGGAGCTGGTGGAATGGGTAAATTATTAGCAAAGAAATGCCTCAAAAAAGGCGCGAAGCAAGTTATTCTTTGGGATATTAATGAAGCACAACTCAATGAAACAACTGCTCAATTAGAAAAATTACGGTTCAAGGTTCATCCTTATGTAGTCGATGTGACGAGTATTGAAGATATTGAATGGGCTGCTAAAGATGTTTTGAGGGCAGTTGGAAAAGTAGATATTGTTTTTAATAATGCAGGTATTGTGGTCGGAAAAGCATTTGTCGATCATAGTGATGCAGATATTAAACGAACAATTGATATTAATGTAATGGGAGTTATGCGCGTTACAAAAGCATTTTTACCTACAATGATGGCTCATGGTAATGGTCATATTATTAATATAGCATCAGCGGCAGGGCTAATTCCTAATCCAAATATGTCTGTTTATGCCTCTAGTAAATGGGCTGTCGTGGGCTGGTCGGAGTCACTGAGGTTAGAATTGGAGATGATGGATGAGGATTTGCGTGTATTAACTGTAACGCCTAGTTATATTAATACAGGAATGTTTGACGGAGTGAAAGCTCCAGTCTTAACTCCTATTATGGAACCTGACGATATTGTAAATCGGATTATTAGAGCAGTTGAAAGTAATGAAATTATTCTTCGAGCTCCTTTTATTGTAAAATCAGTACCATTATTAAGAGGACTTTTACCTACTCGAATGTTTGATTTTGTGGCGAACAAACTTGGTGTTTACGATTCTATGGAGGATTTCAAAGGAAAGTAAAATAATTGATAGTTGATAATGGAGAATTGATAATGCCCGATTTGGCGTATTTTTAATGAATAATGGGCGAGTTAATGTAAAATTAGTTCTCAATTAGTCTTTTTTGTAGTAGAAACTTTTATTTATATCGGTATATAAAATTTGCATACATATATATATGTAACAAAATTAAAATTAATCAAATTCAGTAGTATGAAGAAAATATTTTTATTGAGCATGTTAAGTATTGCTATATTCAACAATAGTTTTGCGCAGAAAAAACCAATTGCCTTAGAGCAAATTTGGCAATCACGAACTTTTTCACCTAAGTACGTATCGGGCTTTAATTTTTTAAATGATGGAAAACATTATACAAAACAAGAATACAATCCTATTCAGGCGGTTCAATCTATCGTGAAATATGATTTGGTTTCGGGTGATAAGATTGGAACTATCTTAGATGGTAGTGATTTGAAAAAGGCAGTTGATGGATCTCGCGGCTTTTTTGGGAACTATACTTTTAATGGAGATGAGAGCCAAATTTTAATTTCTACGGCAACCGAACCGATCTATCGTCATTCTAGCCGTGCGAATTATTATATTTTTGATGTAAAATCTAAAAAGTTCTCACCCCTTTCGAATGCTGAGAAAGTAAGTTTAGCCACTTTTAGCCCTAATGGTGATAAAGTTGCTTTTGTGAGAGCCAATGATTTGTATTATAAAGTCTTAAAAACTGGCGAAGAAACTCGTATTACGACCGATGGCGTTTTTAATAAAGTCATTAATGGTATGTGTGATTGGGTTTATGAGGAAGAATTCGGGCAAGATCGTGCTTTTTATTGGTCTCCAGATGGAAATAGTATCGCTTTTATGCGATTTGACGAAAGTCAAGTGAAGGAATTTTCAATGCCGATGTATTATAATGAGGATTATCCTCGGCCTTATACTTTCAAATATCCTAAAGCTGGTGAGAAAAACGCAGTAGTTTCTGTTCATATTTACAACTTAGCTTCTAAAAAAGTAGCTAAAGTGGAAACTGGTGAAGAGACTAATATCTATTTTCCACGTATTAAGTGGACGAAAGATCCTAATCAGTTATGTGTTTTTAGGATGAACCGCCATCAAAATCATTTAGAATTGCTTTTAGCAAATGCTAATTCGGGCGAAACTAAATTACTTTTGGAAGAGAAAAGTAAATATTATGTAGATCTTCATGATAATTTAACTTTCTTGAAAGACGGAAAAGAGTTCGTTTGGACGAGTGAAAAATCTGGTTTTAACCATATATATATATATGGTATGGATGGAAAAGAAAAAAAACAGGTCACTTCGGGAGAGTTTGATGTAACGAATTTTTATGGTATTGATCAAGAACGTGGTTTGGTATTTTTCCAATCAGCAGAAAAATCAGCTATGCAACGCCATGTTTATTCCGTTAAACTCAATGGTAAGAAAAAGAAAAACTTGACTAAAGGCGATGGTTCAAATTCGGCTCAGTTTAGCTCAACTTTCGATTATTTTGTTAAAACGCATTCCGCTTTGAATACACCTCCTTCTTTTTCGGTCAAAAATCATAAGGGGAAAAAGATTAGAGTAATTGCAGATAATAGGCGTTTGAAAGATAAAATGAAGCAATTTGGTTTCGTTAAATCTGAATTTATGACTATTCCGACGAAAGATGTCAAGCTCAATGCATGGGTCATGAAACCTAGCGATTTTGATAAAAACAAAAAATATCCTGTTTTCATGTATGTTTATGGTGGACCTGGTTCACAAACAGTAAAAGACAGTTGGGGTGGAGCAAATTACGCTTGGTTTCAGATGTTGACCCAAAAAGGCTATATCGTGGTTTCAGTAGATAATCGCGGAACGGGCGCTCGTGGAGAGGAATTTAAGAAAATGACTTACAAAGAACTTGGCAAATACGAAACGATTGATCAGATCAATGCGGCTAAATGGTTGGCAAATCAATCTTATGTCGATGGCAGTCGAATTGGTATTTTTGGCTGGAGTTATGGTGGTTATATGTCTTCTTTGTGTTTATTCAAAGGGAATGACGTGTTCAAAGCAGCGATTGCTGTCGCACCTGTTACGAATTGGAAATGGTATGATTCAATTTATACGGAACGCTACATGCGCACGCCAAACGAAAACAAAAATGGTTATGAGAATAATTCACCTGTTAATTTTGCAGATCAATTAAAAGGTAATTATTTGTTAGTCCATGGTTTGGGTGATGATAATGTGCATTTTCAGAATACCGCAGAAATGGCAAATGCGTTAATCAAAGCCAATAAACAATTCGATACATATTTCTATCCAAATAGAAATCACGGGATTTACGGCGATAACGCAAGAATTCACCTTTTTACCAAAATGACCAACTTCCTAATGGAAAAGCTTTAAATCAATTGATAATTGATAATTGACAATGGATAATTAACGAGTTGGCGCGGATTAGCATGAAGCTTTGTTAATTTTTGTTCTTGAAATAGAAGTTCGATTCTTTTATCGGTTTATGATGAATACGGTTAGATAATTTTAGGATTATCTAGCCGTATTTTTTATAAAAGTGTACAAATTTGTTAGTATTCCTTTTGTAAGTTATTGATTTTCAATTTTTTTGAGATAAACAAGGTCAGAGTGAGCATCCAAAGTGGAGAGGATTTACAACAAGGCTCATAAAAAAACGATTATTCCCAATAAAGGAATAACCGTTTTTTCATATTGACCAACAATTTCAGACAATTCATTCACGCCAACTCAGGCATTATCAATTACCCATTATCAACTATCAATTAGATAACAGTGCATGATACTTTGAATCACTATTTAATATATCAACTGCTTTTTTGACTTCTTCGTCATTTTTAAGACCGACTTGAATACGTCCTTTTTCATAATAATAACGAGAAACGATTTCTCGCTCTAACAAGTTTTTGATTTCTTTCTTGTATTTAAACAAATCATTTTTCTTGTCTTGAACGATTTTTTCTTGCATTGCTGTAATATCATCTTTGATCGCATCGTAGTAATTTTCTTTCTTTGCTTTCTTCTCTAATGCCGTTACTGCTTTTTCGCTATCTGTTTGATAATCGTATTTTTCACTATTTACAAAAGCAACAAACGCATTGTAATCGCCATCAGTAATAGAAAATTCACGCGCACTAGCGATTTGTGGATGATCCGCAACATACTGAGTAGTATAATCGAAAATCAAATTTTTTCTCAATAAACCGTAAATTGCAGCACTTTTTCTATCGCCTTCTAAATTTACATCTGGTGTAACACCACCACCATCAAGAACAGGACGACCATTTTTTGTTTTAAATGATGCTCTATCTTTATCTTCAATATGAACAGGCTTTCCATCTTTGTAACTCACTGCTTGAATACAACGACCACTTGGAATGTAATATTTAGCAGTTGTCATTTTTACACGAGAATTGAAACCAACATCGCGTGTATTCTGAACCAAACCTTTACCGAATGATTTTTGACCAATCAAAACAGCTCGATCCAAATCCTGCAAAACACCAGCAACAATCTCAGAAGCAGAAGCCGAACCTTCATCAACCAATATCGCCAAAGGAATATCTAAATCAACTGGATTATTCAATGTATTGAAATTTCTATCCCAATCTTTAATTTTTCCGCGAGTAGTTACTACTAATTCGCCTTTAGGAATAAAAACATTAGCAATATTGACCGCTTCAATCAATAAACCACCACCGTTTCCACGCACCTCAACGATCACACCTTTCAACCCTGGGTTTTCTTTTTTTCATGCAACTACTGCATTTTCAACATTTTTACCTGCTTGCTCTGTAAAAGTCGTCAAATTAATATAACCAACATTTCCTTCTACCATACCATAATAAGGTACATTCGGGATTCTAACTTCTTGACGAATGACACTCACACTATATTCTTTGTTCGTTGTTGGATTGCGCAATTTCATCGCAATTTTAGAATCTGGTGCACCACGAAGGATTTCACTAATATCATCCGTTGTTTTATCTTTTGTTGATTTACCATCCACTTCTAGTAAAATGTCCCCTGCTTTAATTCCTGCTTTTTGAGCTGGAAAACCTTCATAAGGTTCCGTTACAAAAGGATATTCGTCCCCTGCTAATTTATTAATCGAAGCACCAATTCCACTATACTTACCTTTCACAATCATTCTAAATCCTTCGATTTCGGCTTCTGAAATATAATTAGTATAAGGATCAAGCGACTCAAGCATTGCATCAATTCCTGTGCGCATTAAGCCAGATGGATCAAGATCATCGACATAAAAAGTATTAATTTCCTTATATAGATTAGTAAAGATTTCAATGTTTTTAGAAATCTCGAAGTATTTATTATCTTCTTTGTAGTTAGTCGTAGCCACTCCGAGATAAGCAACCATGACTAAGAGAAGTACACGAGAAGTTTGTTTAAAATGAATTTTGATGAACTTCATAAATATATTTTTTCTACTGTGTTGTAATTGACATATCTGAAAACAAGCCTTACCAAATATGGTAATTTTCATTAAAAAATAGCCTGATTAGTTGTATTTAGATGTATATTTCTTTACATGCAATATTTAGACCTAAATATTAACGTATATAAATTTATTAAAATTATAAGCGGAATATCAAAAGAATGAGATAAGATTAAGACGAATGTCAAAAAAATAAAGTTAAAGAACCTACTTTTTAAAAATGAAGGAATGAACGACTGAGAAAATAATTATATCATATTAATATAGATAATTCGTTTTGAAACGACTTTTTAAAAAAATTAATAACTAAGGCACAGGATCATGACCATGACCGCCCCATGGATGACAAGAGGTAATTCGTTTGATTGCTAACCAGCCACCTTTGAATGCGCCATATTTTTTGATGGCTTCTAAACTGTAAGTTGAGCAAGTTGGAGTATAACGGCATCTTGGCGGGACAAGTGGAGAGATTGCCAATTTATAAAATTGGATAATTAAGATAAATATTCGACCAATAAACCATGAAATGCCTCTTATTATTATCAAAATAATGTTTTTTATAAAAATAAATAATAACAAATATAATAAAATCAATAGATTCTAATAGAATCAAAAAATCAACATTACTTCGGTCGTAATGTTGATTTTTTTAGAAAAAATTAGATTTTTCTAAAAGATACCTTTCGGGTTATTCTAATTATCCAAAGCTCCTTCATTAATCCATGTTGTAAGTTTTGTGATATCACATGCACCAATTTGATAAGAAGGCGGCATAACAGGAACACTTGCGTCGTGATTAATCGACTTAATGAAACGATTACCTACAGAAAGTTTCACTCCTGCATAATCAGAATAATTATATCCTCCAGCAGCAGTACCTGCGTCATGACAACCACCACCAGCACAATTTGTTTGAATAATTGGCATCACTTCACTTGCAAAAGAAACGTTAGCAACAGAATCACAACTAGCTGTTTGACAATTGATTGTATTAGGTGCGCCTTTATTAATCCACTCTTCTAATAATGTAATTTGAGCGGCAGAAAGTGGGCTTGCAGGCGGAGGAGGCATTACATCATCTGGATCGCTATCTCTAATCGACTCCATAATATGCCCTTTAGTAGCATCATAAGGAACGATATCATTAATAATTTTATCATAACTAGTTAAATCATATCCATCCTCTTTATCTATCGAATTATGACAACCAGATCCAGTACAGTTAGTTATAAAGATCGGTAAGATTTCTGTCTCAAAGCAAATTCCTACAGTCGCATAATCTGCAGGAAGTTTATCGAACGTACAACTTTGAATCAACCAAAGACTAAAAATCATTAGACTGGAGATTGCAATTACATGTAGTTTCTTCATAATATTTAAATTTAATGTTCAAATAATTTTACCCAACACTTGTTTCTACACGTATAACATAACGAAAGGGTTGGTAGTTTATGACATTTTTATGAAAAAACTTTTAAAATTTGCCAATTCATATTAAAAATAGCTTTTTTAATTATTCTAATTTAGGACAAGATTACCATTATTAACACTCAATTTTCATAAATTATTTATTATCAAATAAATATTAATTCCTAAAAGTTATTATTGACCTATCCAAGCAATGCTTACCTTTACTTCCTAATATTTTTTAAATTATAAACGGGTTATATAAATTTTCTTTCCAATGAATTTAGATGTTTGGTATGCCTATCCTCTGATTGTTTTGGCTGGTGTTGTCGCAGGAATTATTAATACTTTAGCGGGGAACGGTTCTGTTGTGACGCTTTCATTACTGCTTTTTTTGGGGCTTGACGCAAATGTTGCAAACGGCACTAATCGAATTGGAGCTATTACACAATCAGGAACAGCCTTATTGACTTTTGGAAATTCTGGTAAGCTTCAATTTTTAGCTAAAAAAGGCTTTAATTTTTTGATTATTACTTTAATCGGTGCGCTGATAGGTGCGAAAGTCGCGACGAACATTGATAAAGATATGTTAGAAATGGTCATCGGTGGCTTGATGGTCTTAATGTTAGGTTTGATTTTAATTAAACCCAAACGCTGGCTTCAAGCAACTAATATTGAAAAAAATATTAACACTCCACTGAATTATTTGATTTTCTTGGGAATTGGTTTTTATGCTGGTTTTATCCAAATGGGAATGGGTATTCTCTTTCTAGCGGCTTTAGTTCTTCGTGCAAAATTTAGTTTAATTGATGCTAATATTATTAAACTCATTATTGTTTTTGCCTTTATTATCCCTGTCCTAATTATTTTTGTGATCGCAGGTCAAGTACATTGGGAGTTAGGAATTACTTTAGCAATTGGACAAAGTTTCGGTGCTTGGCTTGCTGCCAAGTTTGCCTTACAACATCCTAAAGCCAATGTTTGGGTTCATCGTTTATTAATAATAATGGTCATTGTCGCGATTATTAAGCTATTTAAATTATATACTTATTTGCCATTTTTCTAAAAAAATAAGAGCGAAGTGTCAAGTTAGAGCATTTTTCAATTTGCTCCTACCTGACACCTCGCCCCTTAATAAATAATCATTTATTAATATCTAGGAACCCATTGTTTTCGTTTTTTCTCCAATTGTATTGCCTTTCCTTTCGGGTGCTTAATTGAATATTTAAATACAACAGAACGACGCGCCCCAGAAGGAATTTGATTAAAACGCCACTCTAACTTACCTGTATTTTCAGTATATTTTGCTTTTGAACGATCCAATAAAGTCACTACAATTTCTTTATCACTAGAAATTGGAATTTGATCTTGAATTTCAATATTAATCGGTTGATTATGATTATTCTTAATATCAATTTTGTAAGAACGCGTCACTTTACGATCAGAACCGAAGAACTTTTTCTTGCTCAATTCTTTTTGCTTCACTCGTGTTGCAATTACATTTCTATCTCGCCCTAATGACAGATCTAATGTGTCATTTAATGTTCGAGTACTCAAATTAGCTTGACCAATATAGCTTTCGGTATGATAAATATTCATTGGTCCATCTATTAAATCCAAATCTTCCCAGCCTGTAATCTGAGCCAACAAAAAGACATCTTTATCTAATTTTGGCACAGCATAATGACGATATGAAGCATTAAGTTTGCTCGTTTTTATATCAATAGAATATGGTTTTTGATCTGAAGGCAAATCATAAGGCTCATCAATGACAAAATCATTACTCAATTCACTAATTTCGATTTGTTCCATCCGAATATTACTTGCTCCTGTTGGCAAAGGCGAGCTATTATCTCTAGCCAGACCTGGACTAATATCTTCCATTGTATTACTCAAAATCTGTGCATTACTATTTAAACGTCCTTGTTGCACCTGAAACCGATTACTTGCTAAAGTTTGTGCATTCAATCTCCAAGGCGAAAGCATTGGTTTCGAAGCACTTTGATAAGGATCGGCCGTAGAAAGTACAATATTTACATTATTCCAATCAACTCCTGTACTGTTATATGCCAATGCACGATATTTCAAATTAATCGGTTCATTCAATGCACCAGCATATAAGTCATAAATAGGCGACCAACCAGCTCCTGTAACTAAATATCTCAATTTAATTTTAGTCGTTGCAGGAGATTTGACCTTAACTTCCAAATAAATCTCAGAAGTTGGAGAAGTTCCCGAATTCATTTGTGATCGTTGGCGATTCAGTAGATTGATTGTTCTAGCAATTTTATTTGTTTGTCGATCAATTTTTGTTTTTTCTTTATAGATTTCTCTAAATCGCTCTCTATAAAAATTCGCCACTTTAATCAATTCATCAGTGGTTAAGTTCTTGTCTTTGCCTTTTAAATCTTGATTCCGTTGTAAGATTTCTTCTTCTTTTTGAAATGCGCGTTTGATATTCGCAAAGTCCTGTTTTTGAATATTAAGTAAATCAATAGAATCTTGAATAACCTTAGCTCTAGGATTTTGCTGTTGAGGTTTCAAGAAATTGGTTTTGCTGGTAATGGATAGCAAAGAAGTATTATCAGAGGTAGTCACTTGAATGCTTCGAGGATCAACTTTTGGAGATAAACCACTAAAAATGAGCTGATGTTTACCTTTAGCTAAATTTAAATCCTTAGTACGGATCATTTCCGCGCCTTGCATATAAATTTTAACTTCTTTAATTGCCGTTTTGACATTTTGCCCTGGGCTTTGTGCCCACATCGGCTGCACAATTAATAAGCAAAGTATTAATTTGAAAAATTTCATATGTCCTGTATTTGAATTAATAAAGAAGAAATTATGGTTTGAAAACTCCTTCTAAAGTGTGAAAGAATAAGGCGCTCTTACATAAAATGGGGAAAGTATTATTTTGTATTGTTTTCTCTAAAGATGCAAAAAAAAGAATTTTTGGTGTAGCAGTTGGAAATATAGAAGAACTATTTTGGGAAAGATTACCATAATAACCTGTAATCTACCACTAGGTTCTTAGTTTAATTAGAATTTTTTAAAAATACAATCAATACTTTTCGCTAATTTATAATCTTTTTCTGTTACGATTCCACCTGCATCATGCGTATTTAATTGAATAACCACTCGATTATAAACATTACTCCAATTTGGATGATGGTTTTGTTGTTCGGCATGAAAAGCAACTTCTGTCATAAAGCTAAATGCTTCAACAAAATTATTAAATTCAAAAGTTCGACTAAGTTGATTGTTAGTTTCTATCCACATAAATGTAATGATTAAATGAAAAAGTACTTTGTATTATAGACTTTTTTCTAAAAAAAAGGCTATTTCAAAATGAAGTTTTAATTAAAATTTCATTTTGAAATAGCCCATTTTTAGCATAAAAAAATTTCGTACAAAAGATTAAGGTTGTGCACCAAAAATTTCTGCTAATTTCTGGTCTAATGCTGGTCCTCTTAGATTTCTAGCAAGGATTTTTCCATTTCTGTCTATTAAGACCGTTTGAGGAATGGAAGTCACGCCATATAATTTAGCTGCTCCGCTGCTCCATCCTTTCAAATCACTAACATGATGCCACGGCAAACCATCTACTTTAATTGCATTAGCCCAAGCTCCTTGTTTTCTATCTAAACTCACGGCATAGATATCAAATCCTTTATCTTTATATTGACTATATAATTTTTTCACATGAGGATTTTCTTTACGACAAGGACGACACCAACTCGCCCAAAAATCAATCAAAACGACCTTTCCACGTAAAGAACTTAAACTAAGTGGCTCTCCAGTAATTGAATTTTGAACAATCTCAGGTGCTTCTCCTCCAATGATAAAAGAAGCCATACTTGCTTTCTTCCCATTAATGAAGTTATTAACTTGTGGGTTTTCTTTACCAAATTCAGCTATATATAAATCAGAAAGCGCAGCAAATCCACTATTATTTTTGTCAATAAAACCAAACATAGCTCCTGCTAAAGCTGATTTTCGAGCAACAGAACCTTTAGGAAATTTAGTATAAAATGCCTTGACATATTTAATTTGTGCTTCATTTGATAAACCAATAGTTGTCAAAGTAGTCGAAAAACTACGACTTCTATCCATCAAATGAGGTACTAATCCATATTCTTTGTCGGTAAAGTCAATTTGAGAAATATAATTTTGACCAAAGTAATCTGCTTCACCTTGCCCTGATTTACCTTTATTTTGGAAACTTAAATACGTCTGAACCGCAATCATTCGGTACAACATTGGATTACTTATCTTGTACTGATTAAGGTAATTAATCTTTTTTTCATCAAGTTCAGCCAACTTTTTAGTCAAATCCTTCGTTAAAGCAGGGTTGTTGAGTGCTTTACGTGACTGATTGATTAAGTTTTGAAAATCCCGTTGAAATTCATTAACTTTAGTAATAACATTTTGATAAAGAATATTTTCGGTTGAATTCACTTGCAATTGTTTAAAATTACCACACACCCCTTTAAGGTTAATCTCTTTATCTTTATCTAAAACGATGATTTTATAATTCCTTTCTGTTTCCCCTATAAAATAAAAACCTGCTGGAAGATCAACCTTCGCATTAAGGCTATTATTAGAAACTGTGATTTTTTTTACTGGCTTCAATTGTACCCCATCATGCTTAAATATCGTCACAGTATTAGAGCGACAACCAGTTAATTCTCCTTTTATTGTAATTTCTTTAGCATCAAGAGGTTGAATAATAAGAAGCGAAAGACATAAAATAAATAATGTATGAATATGAAACTTCATAATATTTTGAATTTTTTGATTTTTTTTAAAAGTGAAAATTATTTAGAATTTATAAAAAAATGATAATTTTGATTGTCAAATAAACGATAAAAATGAAAATACCATCTATTTTTATACAAAAAAGCTATAAAATGAACCGAATATCAATTTTTTAAAAAAATAGAACAACTTTAAAAATTTTCCGTATATAACAAAAGTGCAAATTTTAAACGCCTTTAAACATTATAAATTTTATAGCTCTCCACTATATTCTTCACATCGCTGCAATTACAAGTATTTTTATTTCATTTAAGAAATTAAATTTATATTTTAAATTTGTATTTATAGTACACAAGCACTATTACAAATACAAAAAAGATACCCAAATAATTTCATGACTTAAAGCTAACTAAGAAAATTTGTTAGACTATAATTTAATGAATTATAACAGGCCAACTTAGTTTTGTCCACTTTTATTCTATTAAGTTACAGTCAAATAAATTTAATAACAGAATTTAATAACACAATACAAATTTACATAGTTAAGTTTATTCATTTTGATAAAAATCTAAAGACTTTGCTTGCATTGCTACAAGTTGAGTTGAATGAATTGAACTAACTATAACTCGTTTATTTAACGTAATTATTTCATAATAATTATGCTAAAATGCTAGTACCCACTGCTTTAAGTTTCAAATAAACCGATTAATGAAAGTAGCAACACTTACCACAATTATCTCATGGATAATGGTTTTGCCTCTAGTTGGGTATAGCCAGAATCTGCCTATTTCTTTAAATCGATCAATCGATGAAATTAAAATCGACGGAGAGATTAAAGAAGAGTCATGGTGTACAGGAAAGCCCGCCAAAGACTTTTGGCAATATTTTCCTGCTGATAGTGTCTCTGCTCAACTTCAAACAGAGATTCGCATGACATACGATGATAAAGCATTATATGTCGCAGTAAAATGTTATGCTAAGAATGACAAATATGTTATTCCTTCACTTAGACGTGATTATCAAGCTGGAGGTAACGATAATATCACTCTAATTTTTGATACCTTTAATGATCAAACCAATGCTTTCTTCTTTGGGATTAATCCCTTAGGAGTGAAAAGAGAAGGATTAATCTCAAATGGTGGTACAAAATCCTCTAATTTCTCGACATCTTGGGATAATAAATGGACTGGAAAATCTAAAATCTATGATACATACTGGACTTGCGAAATGATGATCCCATTTAAAACCATCCGCTTTAAATCTGGCTCAAGGGTATGGCGATTTAATTCTTATCGCTTTGATACTCAGCTTAATGAAATTAGCTCTCTAACTAGAATTCCTCGAAATCAAGGGATTACCAATTTAGCCTTTATGAGCGATATGGTTTGGGAAGAACCTTTAAAAAAAGCAGGAAATAATATAGCTTTTATTCCTTATGTAAAAGCAAAGGCAGCTCGAAATTATAGCAATTCTAGCAATGAACCTTTAGAGCCTTCAGTAGGTGCAGATGCAAAAATTGCCATTACTTCTGGGTTAAACTTAGATTTAACTGTTAATCCAGATTTTTCGCAAGTTGAAGTAGATCAACAAGTAACTAATCTAAATAGATTCGAGGTATTCTTCCCAGAGCGCCGTCAATTTTTTCTTGAAAATGCCGATTTATTTACCTCTTTTGGAGCAAGGCGGATTAGTCCATTTTTCTCTCGAAGGATTGGGCTGGCTTCTGATACTTCGGGAACTACTATTGAAAACCCAATTATTTATGGTGCAAAACTAAGTGGTAAAATTGACAATGATTGGCGTGTCGGATTACTCAATATGCAAACTGGCGAAAATATAGAAGATAACCTTCCCGCTATCAATTATACTGTTGCAGCAGTGCAAAGGAAAGTTTTTACACGCTCTAATATTGGGATGATTTTCGTTAATCAACAAGCGACTAACTCTGACAGTACAGATTATGATCATTATAATCGAGTGATTGGAATGGATTATAATTTTGCGAATCAGAGTAATACATGGTTTGGAAAGGCATTTTATCATCAAGCAATTACGCCCAATCAAGACGTGAATTTTAAAGGCGCACATGGTTTTCATATTCATTACAAGGTCAATAGTTGGCGAGCTGAAATGATGTATCAATATGTTGGAGATGGGTTTGATTCACAGGTTGGATTTGTACCCCGTAAGAATTTTTTACGGATTAGTCCTGAGCTCGAATTTTATTTTTATCCTAGAAAAACGATCAATCAACATAGTATAGGAACTGATATTGAAGTTCTTGTACAACCCGAAGAAGGGCGAACTGACCAAATTTCTGATTTTTTCTGGAATGTTCAATTTCAAAATAGTAGTCAAATAAAAATGTTATTTCGCCACAACTATATTTTATTAACCGACGAATTTGACCCATCTGGACTTGGTACAATGCCTTTACCTATCAATTCCGATTATGATTATTATAGCACAGAAATTTCCTATACTTCTGATAGGCGAAAAAAATTCTCTTATCAAGTTGCACCTAGTTATGGATCTTACTTTAATGGGAGGCGAGCGAATATAAAAGGAAATTTAACCTATCAGTTTAGACCTTTTGGCGCGATTTCGTTCAATTATAATTATAATTATATTCAATTGCCTGACATTACTTCTTCTCTTGTTTTGTTAGGGTCAAGGATTGATGTCACTTTTAGTAAAAAATTATTCTTAACTACTTTTATTCAATACAATAATCAGGCAGATAATTTTAATGTTAACGCACGTTTGCAATGGCGTTTTCAACCAGTTTCGGATTTCTTTTTGGTTTATACCGACAATTATTATGCTTCTGATTTTCAAAAAAAGGAAAGAGCGATTGTGGCTAAATTTACTTATTGGCTAAATTTATAATCATTGAATAATTACGCATTTTCTTTTGCCATTGAGTTGCAGGTTGGATTACTTATTTTTGTGAAAAATTATAATCCAATTATTCAGCAACTTAATTAGTAATAATGAGCCATTTAGAAAATAAGTTAATCAATAGGGCTATTCGACCAACTGCAATGCGGCTTTTGGTTTTACAATATTTAATGGAGCATCACGCAGCAGTTTCACTTAAAATATTAGAAGAGCAATTTTATAAGTCAGATAAAAGTACCTTGTATAGAACTTTAATCACATTCGAGAAAAAAGGATTAGTTCATCAGATTGATGATGGAACAGGCATGAAGAAATATGCTTTATGTTTAGAAACTTGTAATTGTGCGCCCAAAGACCAACATTTTCATTTTCATTGTACTAAATGTAGCGAAACATTCTGCCTAACTGGACAGAATGTTCCGAATATTGCTTTACCAATCGGTTTTCAAATGCAAAAAGCCAATATGGTTATCAAAGGATTTTTCGCCAATTGCAGTCATTAAAAGCCTCATTTTACAAGTTCAAACCGCCTATCTTTGGTAATTAATCCACAATCAGTTCGACTTTATTAAGCTGTTGTTGTTGAATATTAGCAGGTAATTCACGGTATTGATATTCTTGTGTTCTCAATTGAGCTTTAAAACCTGCCTCACGAATGGATTCTTGAATACCATCAGATGTAAATCTAAATTTTGCACCAGCCGCAGAAACCACATTTTCCTCAATCATAATACTACCAAAATCATTCGCACCAGCATGCAAACAAACTTGCGCAACTTGCTTACCAACCGTTAACCATGATGCTTGAATATTTGTAACATTTGGCAACATAATTCGGCTCATCGCAATCATTTTGACGTATTCTTCACTACTTACGTCGTTTCTAGCGCGTTTTAGTTTTTTCAAAATCGTAAATTCATCCATAAAAGGCCAAGGAATAAACGCAATAAAACCTTTCGCATCGCTTGGTTTTTCGGATTGAACTTGTCGAATATCCACTAAATGTTGCATTCGTTCCAAGTTTGTCTCAATATGTCCAAACATCATTGTTGCAGAAGTTGTGATATTCAATTGATGAGCCGCACGCATGACATCGAGCCATTCTTCCCCAGTACATTTTCCTTTAGAAATCAATCTACGAACGCGATTACTCAAAATCTCTGCTCCTGCTCCAGGCAAAGAATCCAAACCAGCATTTTTTAATGCTTGCAAAACCTCCGTGTGACTTGCTTGTTCCAATTTTGCAATATGAGCAATCTCTGGTGGGCCTAAAGCATGTAATTTCAAATCTGGATATAACTGCTTCAATTCGCTAAATATCTTGACATAAAAATCCAAACCTAAATCTGGATGATGACCGCCTTGCAATAATAATTGATTACCACCATATTTATATAGCTCATCAATCTTTAATTTATACTCTTCGATTGTCGTTGTATAAGCTTCTTCATGACCTGGTTTACGGTAGAAATTACAAAATTTGCAATTGGCAATACAGACATTCGTCGTATTAGAATTTCGATCAATAATCCAAGTCACTACATCATTTGGTACATGGTGCTTACGCAATTGATGCCCGACATAGACCAAATCCGTCATTGGCGCATTTTCAAATAAAAAAACCCCTTCTTCGGCACTCAAAGATTCTAATCGCAAAGCGCTATGTAATAAGTCATTGATATTCATAGTCATATCCCTTTTTTAAAAAAATAACAAGGTTATTTAAACACATTCCTACAACAAAGATAAGAAACACTAAGTTGCGGAAAAATAAATCAATTTTCAATTTTTATTGAAAGTTTTATAAATTATCTCATTTTTAAGATAAAAAGGTAGTTCTCTACCCCTCTTTATTGACAATAAGTTAGGAAGCATACAAAATCATCTTTGTCAATAAAGACTAGTGAAATAAAGTTTATTATCTTTGCAGGGTGAGTAGAATAATGGCAATAGATTTTGGAACAAAACGCGTAGGAGTTGCAGTAACAGATTCATTAAGAATTATTGCATCTGGACTAACAACCGTTCCAAATAAAGAGATTTATACGTTTTTAAAAACCTACCTTGAACAAGAAACCGTCGAAATTATTGTCGTCGGTCATCCGCAGCGTTCAAATGGGAAGGCTTCGCCGATTCAAAACTTGATTGATAAATTTGTCGCAACAATTAAAAAGCAACATCCGACCATTCAAGTAACTACTTTTAATGAACAATTTACTTCCCTTCGTGCAAAGGAAGCAATTTTTAAAAGTGGGGCAAAGAAGAAAAAGCGACGAAACAAAGCATTAGTCGATACAATTAGTGCGGCTATTATTTTGCAAGATTATATGGAAGAAAATTTTTGGTAAGAATTAGAAAATAGAGATATTTTGTAATCTTATCATTTTGATATTTAACGATTAGAATAATGATATATCCAGTATATGGTTACGGTCATGCTGTCTTAAAAAGAGAAGCAGCAGAAATTGATGAGAATTTTGAAGGACTAGATACATTGATTGCAAATATGTTTGAAACAATGTATGCTGCAAATGGTGTCGGCTTGGCTTGCCCTCAAATTGGTAAAGGAATTCGAGTATTTATCATTGATACCACTCAATTGGAAGATGATGAGGAAGAAACCGCTGACAAAATCGCTAATAATGAAGTTCCTTTCAAAAATGGCGTAAAAAAAGCCTTTATCAATCCAATTATGATAGAGGAATCTGGCAAAGCGTGGAATTATGAAGAAGGTTGTTTGAGTATTCCTGATATTACTGCGGATGTTTCTCGTAAACCCAATATCCTTATTGAATATTATGATGAAAACTTTGAGCTTCACGAAGTCGCTTATGATGGAATGAACGCGCGTGTCATTCAGCATGAATATGATCATCTAGAAGGTATTTTATTCACCGATCACCTTCGCCCGCTTAAACGAAGATTGATGAGTCGCAAACTCGAAAATATCAAAAAAGGTAAAATTGATGTGGATTATGTAATGAAATTTTCTGCTGCAAAGAAAAAACGTTCATAAATTATTTTCTTGAATAAAAACCTAACCAATGAGATCCATTTTTTTATTGTTAATCATTTCGTTATTAACGAATTGTAGTGTTTCTGGGCAAATCACAGATCCAAAAGCTACGGAGGTACATCATCCTGTTCCTAAGGTAGTTAAACCAGGAGATGGCACTGCTCCACCTTCTGATGCTATTGTCTTATTTGATGGAAAAAACTTCAATGAATGGACTTCAATCAAGGATAATGCGCCAGTCAAATGGACATTAAAAGATAGTGCAATGACTGTTTTGGGTGGTTCGGGAAATATCAAAACTAAACGTCAATTTGCTGATGTACAATTACATTTAGAATTTAGAACGCCAGCCGTTGTAAAAGGGAAAGGGCAACTTCGTGGTAATAGTGGCGTATTTTTGCAAGAGCGCTATGAAGTGCAAGTCCTTGATAATCATGAAAATGGTACTTATCCTAACGGTCAAGCAGGATCGGTTTATAAGCAATATATTCCTTTGGTGAATGCTTGTAAAAAACCAGGCGAATGGCAAACTTATGATATTATTTATACTGCACCAAAATTTAATAAAGATGGTATTCGTGTGTCAGCAGGTCGTTTGACGGTTTTACAAAATAATATCTTAGTTCAAAATAATATTGAAATTCAAGGGACAACCGAGTATATTGGCTTACCTAAAAACATTGCTCATGGCAAAGCATCTATCATGTTACAAGATCATGGCGATTTGGTGAGTTATAGAAATGTTTGGATCAGAGAATTATAGACTTTTATTCATTTTTCATAGATGAGCAACCATTTTTGCTCATCTATGAAAAATAATATTATTTGACTTGTTCCAATTCAATTTTAGATAATTCTTCTAGCTTTCCAGCTTCATATTCTTGTGGCAAAGTTTTCAAATCCATTTCATAAGGTGCTTTATAATTAATATAATCCTGATATCGAATACCATTTATTACTCTTGGATTATACGCACTTCGAAAACGCACGCCTCCGCCATTTACTAAAAATTTATATGCTAGATAATCAACCGTTTTTGTCTTTTCGTTAATCCAATAATAATAAATATCTTCGTGATCTTGCCCACCATTTTCTTCTTTAAATTTGATTTCAATCGTTTCATAGGTTTGCCCCTTAATCTCAACTGTACCTTTATATTCAGAAATAATCGCAGGATCTTCCAACTTATAAGGCAATTGTGCAAAATAAATAACAGAACTCAATGACCCAGCATATTTTAATTTATCCTCTTCACTCAGCTCAATCATTTTTCCATCAATTTCTCTTGTAAAATCATCATTGGTCAATACATCAAAATATGCTTGTCCATCCTTTTCTTTAGTCAAAGTATATTCATACAATCCTTTATTATTTTTGGCTGTATACCTCCTTTCTCTAAAAACAAATGACAACTCGACTGTTTCATATAATTCACCTCCATGTGCTTTAATCGCAGCTTTTATTATTTTCTTGTCTTTCGACAATTCCACTTTACTCCCTCCACAAGCCCAAAAAAACAAAGTCATCCCAATAAAAACAACCGCAATAATTAATAATCTCATCATCTTTTTAATCTTTATTTTTTATCTTTTTCCAATTCGTATTTGCTTTCTGTACCAACATTGCTGTTTTTTCTGTTTTCCAACTGTCTAGCGTATTTGTAAAATATTTGTTATAAAATAAATATAATTTTCCATTTCTAATTTCGTAGGTTTTGGGATTGATTGATACCTTTTCACCGTTTATGGCCATTGCATAAGCGCACCAACCGCCATATTGAGGTAGATATTTTTTAGGATTTGCCGTAAAGGTCTTTAAGTTCTTTTGAGAAGCGAATTTAAGTTTTGTTCCATTATGTTTTATAGAGAATTTATTTTTTCCTTTTTTCGGACTTTTATTAAAATAAGCCACAACATCATAACCGCCAGCCAGATAACCACCAGAATCATTATAATCAACGTTTTGACCATAAACTTGCGTCAATCCGATTAAAACAAAAAATAAGACTAATTTCTTCTTCATTATTATATTTTTTTAAAATAATTAAAGTCACACTACGTAAACCATATAAAACAACAAACGATCAATATAAACCCGAAAGTTTGAATATTGATCGTTATAGCTTTCTTAAAACTAGTCATCTAACCACTAAAAGTATAGTACTGTCCTAATATCGACATTTAAAGCTCCTTGTTTCAACTTATTTCCATACCAACATTGATTAATGGAATACATAAAAACTATTGATATTAAAAAAGGAGATATTAGTATTAATTGTTTAATGATGAGGTTGATTTAATTTTTTTCAATAAAAAAATGATAGGAACGATTGAAAGCGTCATTCAAAATAAATTTGAATAACTAACATTGATTTCCTATTAGTCATTTAATCCGTAAAATTTTTCAATCGTTTCCTATCTAAAAAAATATATCTATAATAGTATTTAAGAGTAAGATTTACCCCTTAGTGTTTTTATTACACTAAGAAATATTATACAAACATAATGAAAAGAATGAATACTTTGTTCATTTTATTCAACTACTTTTTTGAAATTAGTTTATTATAATATGTAGAGAAGCCGCTTAAAAAGCATTTTCTGATATTTTTATGAACTGAAATGCTATTTATAAAAATATTCAACGAGTTGTATGCGTTAAGACTGGGAATATTGGAATATTAAAGTGTAGTAAGGATTGCGAAAGTAGGATTTGATATAGAAAGTTTTTCTAAGAAAAGCCTATCTTTCACAAAATCTATTTTTCTTTGTGAGTATTCCTGTTAGATATTGGACTTTTATTGCCAAA
>CAKZLL010000096.1 GCA_937125475.1 uncultured Saprospiraceae bacterium
CCAAAATCATAAATATATTCGTCAATTCGAGTTTTAAGCTGAACTTCATTGTCGTGTTTAGTCGCGTTTAACTGCTTCCAAATGTTCTTTGCATTTTCATTAATAAATAATGCTTTCAATTTAGGATCATCCGAAATCAGCGTCGCTAATTCGATACTTCTGTGAATGGGCTGAGTAGAAATAATATCGCTACTACCACATAACAAATCATTGTGAATATTCGGATTATCACTAATTTCGTATTGTTGACAACGCTTTTCTAAAAGCCCGAACCAAATCATCGCAAAAAAATCATTCAGCAACGGCGCTTTCCATTCGTTGAGTAATTTTTTTTCAAAATTTAAATATAATTGCATCAATTCATTGGCACTCTTTTGAGTTAAATCCATGCTTTTATATTCGGCGATTGTTGTATTTAATAATTCCATAAACGCCTTTCGCTTTCGTGGTAAAGCCCGAAAACGACGATACATTTTAACAACCATTTTGGCAATACTCCACCAAGCCGCGCCCTTTGACAATAGATAACTTTCTGGAATATCAAAGCGTTCTTTCACGCCCATCATTTTTTCCATAAATCGCGCATTGATGCTATAACCAGGCAATAAAGCCAGCATTTGATACCACGTTTTTAGGTTGTAATAAACGCGCCCATTCATCAAACCGAGCGTGTTTTTATAAATTCGTTCTTGCTCACCAATCACTTTTGGGCTAACGCCCATAAACTCAGAAAACAATCTATAAGCACCTTCATAAGATTGACTGATAAAAGAAAAAGTCAATGGTGTCGTAACGCCAGGATAAGACTCAATAATATTACTATTGTCCCAAAGAGTATAAGCATCGTTTTGATCTGGAACTTTATTTAAATTAGTAATTGGGCGAGCTTGTAATAAATAAACTTGCCCATTTTTAACTGCAAATTCTATATCTTGTGGCTTTCCATAATATTGGTAACAAATCGTTAGAACATTACTAATTGCCTGAATTTCTGATGTTTGTAAAGAAGGTTTGTTCGTAAAGTCATCAGAAACAGCGGCTTTTTTAATACCACCGTTTTTATTTTTCTCAAAAACAATTTGATGCGTTTTTTTACTTAAAATGGTCTTGACTTCATCAGTTTCTTGATTAACAAAAAAAGTATCTGCATCTAATTCTCCCGAAACCAACCCTTCGCCTAAACCATAAACCGAACTAATAACATGCTCTTTTCGATTCCCATTAGTTGGATTCATCCCAAATGCCACACCTGCAGATTCTGCGTCAATCATCTCTTGAACAATCACTGCAATACCACTTGAAGTAGTTAAGCCATTATTTTTACGATACTCCAAAACACGTTCCGAAAAAGCCGATTTCCAAACCTGTTTAATTGCCTGTTCTAAACCATTCGCAGGAACAAAAAGCAATGATTCAAACTGACCAGCAAAAGAAAAATCAGAACCATCCTCATCAATTCCTGATGAACGAATTGCGAAAAAAGTACCTGTATCGAAAGTCGAAACAATTTCATTAATAAAGTCAGTTGGAATAACATAATTATCAATAGACTGATGAATGTTTTCTTGTGTGGCAATCACCGACTTTAGCACCTCTTGCGGAATAACCAGCCATTTCGGAACAGGCAAACCCATTGCTTGTAAAGCATAAAGATTTCGAGCTTTTCCGCCAATATTATTAGTTGGTTGATCTGTATTTTTAATAAAATGAAGCATATTTTTGTTTTTAATCGCTTGTAGTTATCAATCTGAATTTTATTAAAATTGTAAAAGCATTGGAATACCTCCCAAGGTCAAATACATTAATAAAGTCCAGAGTGCAGAAGTGATTTCAATGCCTTTCGCTAGTTTTGGTGTTTGATTTTTTAGGAATAAAAAAGCAGGCAAAGCACAAATTACAAAAGCAATACTTAACGCAATCCAGCCCGTAATTCCATAACCAGCATAATGAGCCGCTGTCCAACTTAGGCAAAGTGTAGCGAACAAAACAACAATCCATAATTGAACCGCCTTTGCTGTGCCAAGCATAGAAGTATAAGTCAAAACGCCTTCTGATTCTTGTTCTGGTGTGCGAATTTTCCGACCGATTTCTAAAACAATTCCATTCATATAAGAAACCGCAAAAAAGAACATTAAACCCGCAGGAGCTGCCACACCTTCCAAAAGCCAATCCAAACCACTAGCATAAATATCAACTAACGGAATGATAAAGATATGAGAAGTGATGTACCAGAATTGATGCTTTTTGAGCCATTCAGCAATAAAAAACTCTTTGCCCATCAATAATAAATAGGCGATAATAATCCCGTAAATCAGTAACATTTTAGGAAAAAAGTAGAGATTAACTATAATTTGAAGAATTGCAACCACGATTCCGACCCACATTAATTCACGCAAAGTGACTAATCCACGCGGTACAGGCAATTCTTTTCTATATTTTGCATCGTCTTCTGCGTCTTTGAATTCATCAAAAATACGAACCAATAGAAATAATGAAACAGTCGTAAAAATCCCAACAAAGTAAGTTGACCAATCGACAAAACCTTCTGCGCCACGGCAAATTCGAGAATAAGCAATTGCCGAAAAACTAAAAGCTGCGATCAAAACACCATGCCCCAAAATTGGGAAACGCTCGCCTTGATATTTATACATTCGCCATAAAAAAGAGCGATTATTATCTTGTAAATTCATTGATCTTATTGATTAAGAGCTGTTTATCAAATGAAATAGTTATGTAACTGATTGATTTCTTTTTAGAATAAAATTGCCTACTTTGAAGGCTAGGAATGTTTGAAAAAACCACATTAAAACCATCGTTATATTAGGTTTTAAAGTTGTGACAATATCCGTATTTGCTGAGATGTTAAAATGTTGGTGTAATTCTGTACTGGAAGTCGTGACACTCAAACCAAGGGATGAGAATACAGGAATCCAGTATATTTCTAATAAAGCTAAAAATATAAATAAAATACTTATTGGTACAATTTTAGGCAATTGTTTGAGCTGTTTGCCCCAGAGCGCGTACAAGGAAATACCTGCGAAACAACTATGAAGTAGCCCTACCCAAAGATACGCCAAATAAACGATTATTATTTTATTCATTCTGATTGTTTGTGTGTGTTCTATTAGTACAAAAATAGTAGCGTTTCTAGTGCTTTGTGTATCAAATTTTGATTATAGAAATTAAAAAACAAGTACAAAACACTTTTTCTTGTCCCTTCTTGGGAATTTTAAGAATAGCTACTGAATATTTAATTGAAACCTAACAATTAATAAAACAGCTTAAAACGATCTCTTTACGTTTTAAAAGAAAATATCAAGCCATTCAAGCAAAAAACTACTAATGAAAAAATTTACTTTTTTAATCCTATTGATCTTCGTTTTTAATGCTTGCGAAGAAATTGAAAGCGGAGAAGAAACGACTTATTTAGAATCGGTTAAAGTGGGTTCTAGCTATTTGTATGAATACGAATATGATGATAAAAAGCGTGTAACAAATATCACGCATTATGATAATTTTGGAAAGATCGAAAAGGAAGAAACACGAAATTACAATAATAATGATGAGCTGATAGAACAAATTTTTCAGGATAACAATAGAGCGTATATCTCGCTTTCAACTTTCACTTATTTTGCGTCGGATAGCGTGAGAAGAAATAATTATACCGAACCAAATTCGACAATTGAACGGTATGATCTGTATTTCTTTGATGCACTTTTAACTTGTGGTTTTAAAGGTCGATACACTTACGATCCATCAGGTAATAACCTACTATATTATTATACTACTACTAATATTGGCAATAATTGTAGTACGCTTTTAACTAATTATAATGAAAATAGTATTCTGTTAAAAAAGAGTAAATTCGTAGTAAATAATACGAATAGCGCTTATCAAAAAGTAAATTTACCTTTTTTGAATGACTATAATAATAATAGCATTATTGAAGTGGAAATAAGAGATCAGAATAATCAAATAGTACAAGATCAGAGTTATACTTCTACTTTTGAATACAATGGTTTAGATTTTCCAAAGAAAGAAATTCGCACTTATCTTGATGGTAATACACTAACTTTGACTTATAATTATGTCCATGAATAATTGCAAATGGATTTTATAATTGCCATACAAAATTAAAACACATAGACATCCATTTTGTGCCTATGTGTTTTAAAAAATAATCCTTCTCTTGTTACTAACTTTTGTGCAATGTTAATAATTTATGAATAATAGACTCGCCAAAGTGTACTGCAACATTTCCAGCAACTGCAAAAGCGAAAAGAGTAGTTATGATTGCTCCAACAAAAATTTTCGGTACAATTACAAAACTAAAACCATATCTATTCATGATAAAAATAGGATGCCAAATCAAAGCACCAACCAATAAAGAATGTACAAACATTTTCCTGCTCCGCTCATCCCAAGTAAAACTAGCAGGTTGATCGTTTATAATCACATCTTCCCCAAAAGAACCTCCTAAAGATATGCTAGTAATAAAAGCTGCTGCTCCTACAATATCTATCAATCTTCTTTGTTCTTGCTTTAATACGATCCAATCTTCATCGCTTACTGTTTCTAATTTGTAGTTAGTTACAGGATCTCCTTCCGAATCATATGTAATATAAGTTTCTGCCACTTCGTTCAAAACGTGTATAGATGCCAAGCCATAAGAGACAGGAATTAACAATACAAATGACACTAAAAAGAAATACAAACGCCCTAAATTTCTCGCTTTAATTTTTGTCATTATTACAACTTTACCTTTAATTTCTATCTATAAAATACCACTTTTTTCGCTATTTTGCCAGTTTTCTCGGCTAATCACAAGAAATATTCGACTAGATACAACTAAGAAAAGTACTTGTTTTTTATTTTATAAAATATTGATAATTAGATTATTATAGGTTGTTTTTGACTAGTTCTTGTGTAATGTTAATAATTTATAAATAATAGGCGCACCAATATATAGCCCTAAATTCCGAGCAGCAACAAAAGATATAAAAATATTTATAAATGCTCTGTTTAAAACCTTTCTTAAGATTGATGAATTAAAACCATAAATACCTATTATAAAACTAAAATACCAAATAAAAACGCCAATTAATAAAGAAAATAAAAACATATCTCCACCTTTATCTTTCCAAACATCATTACGAGATTGAGCGTTTATAATTATATCTTCTCCAGGAGAAGCCCCAAAAAATAAACTACAAATTAATACACTTCCGCCTACAATATCTAAGCACTTTTTTTGCTCTTGTTTTAATAAAATCCATTCTTCTTTGCTTACTGTTTCCAAATCGTACCATTTTAGAGTGTCTTTTTCTGTCTCTGAAATAATCCAAGTTTCCGCTACTTCGTCTACAAAATATACATACACCAAGCCATGAGAAAGAGGAATTAATAATAAAAAGGAGACCCAAAAGAAATAAAAACGACCTAAAAATTTCGCTTTACTTACAGTCATTATTATTGTTTAATACTAAATTTAAAAAAGTACTTTTTTCTTATTTTGCTACGGCTAAATTTTGTGTAATGCTAATAATTTATGAATAATAGGTTCACCAATATGTGCCGACAAATTACCAGCACCTGCCAAAGCAACAACAACATTTATAAATCCTCCAATTAAAATTTTGGGTACAATTACAGTACTAGAACCATACATATTCACTATAAAAACTATATGCCAAATGAACGTGCCGATTAATAAAGAACAAGAAAACATCATGCTACTTCTCTTATCCCAAGCATGACTCGGAGATTGATTGTTCATAATGACATCTTCTCCAAAAGAAGCGCCCCAAAACATACTACAAATAACAGTTGTTCCTCCTATAATATCTATCAATTTTCCTTGTTCTTGCTTTAATAATATCCATTCTTCCTCGCTTACTGTTTCTAATTTGTAGTTAGTTACAGGATCTCCTTCCGCATCATATGTAATATAAGTTTCTGCCACTTCATTCAAAACGTGTATAGATGCCAAGCCATAAGAGACAGGAATTAATAATAAAAAGGAGACTAAAAAGAAATAAAAACGACCTAAAAATCTTGCCTTAATTATTGTCATTATTATAATTTTATCTTTAATTTCTATCTATAAGATACCTCTTTTTTCGCTATTTTGCCAGTTTTATCGGCTAATCACAAGAAATATCCGACAAGAAATCAGAGCTAATATTCTAAGTAAAAATATCTTTTTAGCCGTTTTATAATAGTTTTATTAGCAGTTAAAAATATTATAAACCAATAAGTCAAAAAATATTTTTAGGTTAGTCTAAAAATAAATATCTTTGTGTCAGTTCTTAATAATTAGTGTTCTTTAAAAATAGAATTACACGTTTCAATTATTTAAAAATGGTTTCCAATACAGAAGAAAATTACCTAAAGGCAATCTTTAAAATTTCAGAGAAAGAAACTGCGCCAGCAAGTACCAATGCGATTTCAACAGAAATGCATACTTCTGCCGCTTCGGTTTCGGATATGATTAAGCGATTAGCAGAAAAAGACTTGGTGCTTTATGAAAAATGGAAAGGCGTGACGCTCACCAAAGAAGGCAAGAAAATCGCGACTAATTTAATTCGTAAACATCGACTTTGGGAAGTGTTTTTAGTGGATAAATTGAATTTTTCGTGGGATGAAATCCATCCAATCGCCGAAGAATTAGAGCATATCAAATCAACAAAATTAGTTCAGCATTTGGATGAATTTTTAGGTTTTCCAAAATTCGATCCACATGGCGACCCTATTCCTGATGAGCATGGAAATTTTACTTTTAGAAAGCAAGTACAACTCTCTGAATTCAAAAAAGGAAAAGGAATTATTATTGGTGTTGATGAGCATTCTACCCAATTTTTGCAATACTTAGATCGCCTTTCTTTGACACTCGGCACATCAATTGAAATCATCGAAGTCATTGATTATGATGGTTCTGTACGCATTAATATTAATGATAATAAAGAACAAATTATATCGAATAAAGTAGCTAAAAACCTATTTGTAAAACCTATTTAGTTGAGAATTGAAAGTTGAAAATGTGTTAGCGCAGTTTTAATTAAAATAGACAAAATATGAATTTTAATACAATGAAAAAAATATTGACCGCAGTTATATTTTTAAGCTTATTTCTAGCCAATACATCAATTGCAAGTTTGCCTAAAATTGTAGCAACGACTACGATAATTGAAGATATTACTAACAAAATCGGCGGTGATAAAGTCGATGTCGTGAGCCTTGTTCCGATTGGAGGTGATCCACATTTATATGAACCGATTCCGCAAGATGCAATCACAATTTCTAAAGCTCAACTGATTTTAGTAAATGGATTGACGCTTGAAGGTTGGCTCACTGAATTTATAGATAACTCTGGTACTAAGGCAATTATGATTAATACCACGACTGGAATTACGCCAATTCAGAGTAGCACTTACGCCAATTCTCCCGATCCACATGCTTGGATGGATGCAGAAAATGGGATTATTTATGCAGAAAATATCAAAAATGCTCTATCCGAAATTGATCAAGAAAATCAAGCATTTTATCAAGCTAACTTCGATGCATACAAAAAAGAATTAGAAACATTAGATCAAAAAATGAAAGACCTTATTCAAAGTATTCCAGACGAAAAACGCGTCTTGATTACTTCTCATGATGCTTTTCAATATTATGGTCGAAAATACGGTATTCGCTTAGAATCTATCCTCGGAACATCAACCGATTCGGAAGCACAAACCTCTGATATTAATCGCCTTTATAAAGTCATTCGCGAAAGCAAAGTACCTGCGATTTTCATCGAAAGTACGATCAATCCGCAGACGATGAAGCAAATTGCCAAAGACACAAAAGTTAAAATCGGCGCAAAATTATACGCTGATTCATTGGGTGAGCCTGACAGTCCAGGTGGTTCTTACACAGGTATGCTTTTGACCAATACCGAAAATATTGTTAATGGATTATTAGGAAAATCATCTATTGAAGTAGAAGGCAACGACGCAGAAAACGGTGGAAAAAGCAATATAATTTTCTTTATCATTTTTGGCGTTTTGTTAGTAGGCGGCGCGTTCGTGATGTTCCGAAAAATGAATGCTTAGTTCAATACCTAAAAGAATGAAAAATATTATTGATATAAAGGGCTTCTCTTTTTCTTATGATCGAAAAATGGTGTTGACAAACATCTATTTGGAGGTAGAAGAAGGAAAAATCTATGGTGTAATTGGCCCAAATGGTGCTGGGAAATCAACATTATTCAAAGCAATTTTAGGCTTGATTGATATTAATGTTGGTACAATAACAGTCAAAGGTGGTCATATTAAAAAGCACCGAAAAGAGGTCGTTTATGTACCTCAAAAAAGCGATATTGATTGGCAATTTCCAGCTACGGTTTTTGATGTGGTTCTAATGGGACGCTATCCGCATAAGGGAATTTTTCAGCGTTTGAATGCTTCTGACCGAGCTATGGCAGATCAAGCTTTGGCAGATATGGGCATTTCACATTTGAAAAATAGACAGATCGGAGAATTGTCTGGTGGTCAGCAACAGCGGGTATTTTTGGCGCGTTCGTTGTGTCAAGAAGCCGAAATTTATTTGCTAGATGAGCCGTTTGTTGGGATTGATGTGACGACCGAAGAGAAAATTATCTCGATGCTGAAAAAATTACCATTGGAAGGCAAAACCATTTTGGTCATCCATCACGATCTTTCTACTGTTCGAGAATATTTTGATAAAATCATTATGATTAATCAACGTTTAATCGCTCATGGAGACATTGAAACGACTTTTACAGAAGAAAATATAGGCAAAGCTTATGGCGGTCAATTGACTATTTTACACAAAACAGGAGAAATATAAGTTAAGTAACTTAATATGGAAATTTTAGAAATTCTACAATATGAATGGGCAATTAGGGCATTAATCGCCTCTTCAATGGTCGGCGTAATGTGCGGCATTTTAGGCGTTTTTATTGTCTTGCGAAATATGTCATTGATCGGAGATGCTTTATCTCATGCGATTTTGCCTGGGGTTGTTTTTGGTTTTGTCGTGGCTGGATATAGCGTGATGGGCTTTTTTACAGGCGCGGTTATCGCAGGCTTGATTTCGGCAGTTGGAATTACTTGGATACAACAAAACGTAAAAACTAAGAATGATGCAGCAATCGGGATCGTTTTTACTGCGATGTTTTCGATTGGAGTGATGGCAATTTCTCGAATTAGCCGTCAAGATGGTGTGCATTTGGATTTACATGATTTTTTGTTTGGAAATGTATTAGGCGTTTCCAATGAAGATTTGTACCTCACTGGTTTTGTGATGGTTTATGTGATTGCGAGTGTGATTGTTTTTTATCGTTATTTATTTGCCACTACGTTTCAATCGGTCATTGCCGAAACGATGGGGATTTCGGTGCAAACCGTCCATTATTATCTCATGCTTTTATTGTCTTTTGCGGTTGTAGCAGCTTTAAAAACAGTAGGCGTTATCTTGGTAGTTGCAATGTTGATAACTCCAGCTTCTACCGCATTATTGTTTAGTGATCGTTTGCAAAATGTGATTATAATTGCTGGTTTTGTGGGCTTGTTTTCTGCTATTCTAGGGTTAATTTTAGCAATACAGCTTGAAACAACGCCAGGTCCAGCAATGGCAGTAACTGCAACTTTGTTTTATATCATTGCGGTTTTCTTTTCGCCAAAGCGCGGTTTGGTCTTTAAAAAATGGCATCAATTTCAAGCTAAACGAAAAATTGAACTTGAAGACACATTAAAACAGGCGTTAAAATTGCATGAGAAAAATAATCTTTCTTTAAATACATTAAGCAAGAGATTAGGATTTTCTGCAAAGAAAACAACCGCTTATTTGAATAAACTACATCAAAAAAGTTTAGTAAATTTCACTGCAAAGAAACTCATTATAACAGGAAAAGGGACAGAACAAGCCACTAAATTAGTACGTGCACATCGCCTTTGGGAAACCTATTTGGTCGAGCAAGTTGGTTTGAGTAGCGAACAAATTCACGAAGATGCAGAGCGTTTTGAACATATTCTAACGGATGAATTAGTTGATGAAGTTGAACAAAAACTAGGTTATCCAGAAGTTGATCCGCACGGCTCACCTATTCCTAAAAAACAACAAAAACGCGCATTCAAATTGAGTGAAATCGGAAAAAATCAAATTGCAACTATTGACGAAAAACAAGCCGATGAACACGTTTCTGCTGCGCTTTGGAAACTAGGATTAATGCCAACTAGTAAAATTTTCATACTTTCGTTTAAGAATGGACAGATGAAAATCAAACAACAAGGCAAAGTTGTTGATGTCTCGATGAACTTGGCAGAGAAAGTTTGCGTTACTCGTTATAGCGAATAAAGGAAGGAATAGTAGTAAAAGGGAATAATTTTTAATGTCTATTCTTAATGTTAATTATCAATCAATCAACATGGATTTTAAGAAAAAAGTACATATAGTTAATCGAAAAGCAAAATTTGAATATCATTTTAAGGAAGTTTTAGAAGCAGGAATAATGCTAAAAGGATCTGAATTAAAAAGCATTCGAGCTAATAATGTCAATATGGCTGATGGTTTTTGCTTTTTTAGAAAAGGCGAATTATATTGTTCTAATATATATATAGCTCCTTATGAATTAGCAACTTACAACAATCATGAACCAAGACGAGAGCGAAAATTATTAATCAAAAGACGCGAACTCAAAAAATGGTCAAAGCGAGTAGAAGAAAAAGGTTTTACGGTTGTACCTTACAAAATGTATATTTCGGAACGCGGTTTTGTGAAACTCCAAATTGCTTTGGCACAAGGAAAGCAAGTCCATGATAAACGCGCCTCGATCAGAGAGCGAGACAACAAACGCGAACTAGATCGGATTAAAAAAATGGGAATATAATAGAGAAATATGGAAGATATGCTTTTCAATGCCTTAAATTATGGGGCAATCGGTTCTGTATTATTTTTTTTGATATTAGTTATTATTAGTCGAACGAAGATTTTTGAAGCCGTTCGAGACGAAGAAGGTCAATTCCGAAAAGGCATTGCGCCGAAAGGTATTTTCGGACTTAGTCTTATGCTGGGCTTTTTTGTGGGAATTATTTGGTGGAGCAATGCTAGTTTTGCCCAAATTGTAGAAAATCCTGATTTTTATTTGCTTTGGTGGAACGCGTTTCTGACTTTCATGGTCATTCATATTTTTGACTTGGTAGTCATTGATTTAATGTTGATAGTTTGGTGGCATCCCAAATTTTTGAACCTGCCAGACACAGATTATTATACTAAAGTTCGACCTCATGTACAAGGTTTTATTAAAGGAATACCATTGGGAGCGGTACTGTCGATGGTGATTTCATTATTATATTTAGCATTTTAGAAAAAGTGTTTTGAGTTTTTTATAAAAATTCAAAACACTTTTTTTATTTAAAAATTTCTCAAATTCATGAAAATTCAAACCTTTATACTGTGCTGTATGGCTGCTTTTATAGTCAATTGCCAATCCAATCAAAAAGAAACTATTGCGGAAACTCCTCCGATTGAAGTCAAAGATACTATTCCTGTTCATGTGCCAAAATTTGATTACGATACAACAAAATGGCTAGATCTTGCGGATTTAGATCCGACTATTGTCATGGATTTAAGGTATGCAACAGCGAATAATTTTGTAGAGGAAAAAATGTATGAATGCGGTCGTTGTTTCATGCGTCCGAAAGCTGCCCGAAAATTGGTAGAAACACATAAAGCCCTTCAAGAACAGGGTTTTGCTTTGAAAATGTATGATTGTTATCGCCCACGACCTGTTCAGCAAAAATTGTGGGATAAAGTACCTAATCCGAATTATGTCGCGCGTCCGTGGAAAGGCTCGGAACACAACAAAGGCGTAGCGGTAGATTTGACAATCGTCGATAAGGATGGCAAAGAATTAGACATGGGAACGCCTTATGATTTCTTTGGCAAAGAAGCACACCAAACCTATACAAAATTCGATAATCCAGAAGTTGTGAAAAACAGGCAATTGCTTCGTAGAACATTAAGAAAGTACGGTTTTAAGCATATTAGAACCGAATGGTGGCATTATTCTTACAAAGGAAAAGTCGTTTCTAGAGCGATTTCTGATATGCTTTGGAATTGCGAGAATTAGCCTTTTTTCTTATTTTGCGTAAACAAAATAACGCGATTAGTAACGAGCAAATAAAAAGTATCAATGTAGAAGTTATTATTTATTTGTTACTTGGTTGATCGAACTTATAATTTTATAAAAATGAATGAAAAACAAACACCTTTTATTTTTCCAAAGACAGATAAAATCCCCGTTACGAATGAATTGCATCGTCAAAAATTGACGGATGAATATCAATGGTTAGAAGATAAAAAAGATCCAAAAGTAATCGAATGGACACGCGCACAACATGAAGCGACGCTCGATTATGTCAATCAATCTTTTCCCGCGATTGACGGATTGAAGGAAGAATTGACGAGTTATATTGATCGTGATCAGATTAGCCCGATGCAGTTAAGAGCCAATCGACAGTTTTTTACCATCAAGAAAAAAGGCGAAGCTCAAGCTAAATTATATACTAAATTAGAAGGCAAAAATGTGTTAATTTTTGATCCATTAGAAATTGATCCGAGTGGAAAATCTTCTATGTCAGACAGAAGCTACACCCGAAAAGCCGAAAAAGTCGCGATTGGTGTGCAATTCAAAGGCGCAGAAATTCAAACTTATTATATTATTGACACAAAAACAGGTCAACAAATTGGTGAACCTATCGAAGGATTGCGTGGTTTTTCTTGGACTGCCGACGAAAAACACGCTTATATTAGTGTTCGTACCCAAGAAATGATCGACCAACAAATTCCAGTAAAAACGTATTTACATCAATTAGGAACAGCTCGCGAATTGGATCAATTTGTTATTGCGCCTAAAGATGCTAAGGATTTTGCATGGATTTATGACTCGCGTCGAAGTGATTTGACTTTCTCTAGCCAAGGCGATTTCTACGCTACACATACTCTAAAAGTCAAAAAAACAAGATCGACCGACGATGCCATTGAAATTTATTCAAATACAAAATACCGCGTTACACCAAGCGCAATTGACGATAAAATTTATCTATTTACTAATCATGAAGCACCTAATTTTAAACTCATGGTCGCGGATTGCTCTAATCCGACTTTTGAGGATTGGAAAGAACTCTATGGTGAACAAGAAACGGTTTTAGAGAGTTTTACTATTACACCAAAATACTTGGTTATTCAAGATAAAAAGGACGTTCAAAGTCGCTTATTATTACATGACTTAGAAGGAAATTTCATTAAAAAAATAGAATTACCTGAAATTGGAAATGTCGCTTGGTGTTCTTACAATCACGATGTAGATCAATTTTATATTGGTATGACTTCTTTTACCACACCATTCAAAATATTTGAACTTGATCCCGAAAAATTAGCAGCCGAAACACTGGACTGGAAATTATATTACGAACAAGAAACGCCAATTAATACAGATGAATTCGAAGGAAAAATTGAGTTTTATCCATCAAAAGATGGCACAAAAGTTCCTATTTTCATTGTACATAAAAAAGGCTTGGAGTTGAATGGCTCAAATCCAACTTTGCTCTATGGTTATGGTGGTTTCAATATTGGAATTTCTCCATCGTTTGTTGGGAGTTGGGCGACTTTTATCAATCGAGGCGGTGTTTTTGTGCAAGCTGGTATTCGGGGTGGAAATGAGTATGGTGAAAAATGGCACGAAGATGGAATGTTATTTAATAAGCAAAATACCTTTGATGATTTTATTGCCGCAGGCGAATATTTGATCAAAGAAGGCTATACCAGCAATAAAAAATTGGCGATTTATGGCGGTAGTAATGGCGGTTTATTGATTGGTGCGATATTGACACAACGCCCTGATTTATGCCGTGTTGCGGTTTGTGCTGTGCCGTTATTGGATATGATTCGCTTTCATAAATTTTTGATTGCGCGTTATTGGATTCCTGAGTATGGCGATCCAGAACAGCCAACGGATTTTAAGAATATTCTGCAATATTCGCCGTATCATAATATTCGTTATGGTGTGAATATGCCTCTGACAATGGTCACAGCAGGAGAAAATGATACGCGAGTTGATCCGCTTCACGCGAAAAAATTTGTCGCAGCTATTCAAAATAATGTGGGACAAATCAGTCCATTTATGCTATATATGGATTTTGATAGTGGTCATGGTTCTGGTAAATCGACGGAGCAAACGATTAGTGATTTAGAATTTAGAATTCGGTTTATTATGGGTGGTTTGGGAATGAAATAATCTATTCATTCCCAATTTATTCGATAAAGGGTAGAGACGTGATATTATTACGTCTCTATTTTTTTGTTAATTCTAATTCCAATCTGGTTCAATTATAAGAGTAAAAATAAAGAAGTTTATGCTTTTATAGTCGAGTTTCAATTCCAATCTGGTTCAATTATAAGGGAGGAAAAGCCATCGAAAAAATTCCCAAATTTCAGTTTCAATTCCAATCTGGTTCAATTATAAGTTGAAGAACTAGAGAACTATATAAAAAGAATAAAAAAGTTTCAATTCCAATCTGGTTCAATTATAAGTTTCACCCACTTCATTTCTTTGAAGCTTTTCACGGGTTTCAATTCCAATCTGGTTCAATTATAAGAAAGATATTAATTACATTTTGTAATAAAAAATATTAGTTTCAATTCCAATCTGGTTCAATTATAAGTATGTATCTAAATTTAATGTTTTTGCCGACTCGTAGTTTCAATTCCAATCTGGTTCAATTATAAGGTAAATATTAATCAACTGACCCCGCACGCCGCCTAGTTTCAATTCCAATCTGGTTCAATTATAAGCATTAA
>CAKZLL010000097.1 GCA_937125475.1 uncultured Saprospiraceae bacterium
TGTCAGGTGTCAGGTGTCAGGTGTCAGGTGTCAGGTGCGAGGTGTCAGGTGTCAGGTGTCAGGTGTCAGAAAAAACCTGATAAGCAATAGCTTATTGATCTGACCCCTCAATAGGCTTTTATTAAAAACAGCAGTTTACTTTTCTAGAATAATTATCAAAGAGCTAAAAAACTTATAAAAAGGCACGTTATTCTTATTTTAAAGATAACGTGCCTTTTAACATTATTTTGATTTAATATTGTTTATAAATCATCTCTAAAAAGCGGCATACTCATACAATGAGAACCACCTCTAGCGCGAGAAAGCTCGCCAGAAGGTAAGAGCAACAAGGCTTTTTTATTCACAAAATCATCCGCAGTTAAGTTATTTTTAATGACATGATAGAGGAATTTCTTTGCTTGAAAAACCTCATAACCTTTGTCTCGAAAGGCTTCGGCAGTTTTTGTATTTCTATCATAACCAATACAAATTCCAGGCATAAGAGCGACTAAATTAGCTCCGTCTGTCCATTGTTCTCTTCGGTCATATGGAAATTCTCCATTTCCACAATAAATGAAACGAACCTTTTCTGCCTTAGCTCCATAAATTTCTCTTTCGATGGTTTGTGTGATGGTTTGTTTTTCTATTCTAGCTTTTGTATTGTAATTATCTTTATCATAAATCGTTGTTTTTGTTGGCTTATCGCCAATAAACGGTTTATAAATAACCCAATCATATCGGTCAACTTGCGTCATAATTGTGTCGAGATGCATCGAAGAACGATTTTTAGGAATTTGAACACTAATTACTTTTTCAATTCCTGTATTACGCTCAAAAACTTCCTTTGCGATTTTTTTAACCGCATAAGCATTCGTTCGTTCACTCGTCCCGATGAGGATATATTTTCCATTAACCATCATGACATCACCGCCTTCAACAGCTATTTTTGGCTCATTTTCAAGATTTTTTGGCTTGTCGGTTTCTTCTGCCTCTTGTACAAAAAAGAGATCTTTATCTAAATTGACTTCATCATCTGCCAATTCAAGTACATTTTCATTGACCTCATCTTTTCCACTGAAAGCATTATGATATTTAAAAATGTATTTTACAAACAGCGATTCGCGTTGTCTAGCGCGTTTTGCAGCATTCGTGATTAGGATATGATCGTTAGTTACTACGCCAATATCTCTAGTGAAAATCAAGTTAGGAACAGGGGCAAAAAGCGTTCTATGTTTGCGTTCTTCTCCTGTTCTTCCTTTGATCAATTCATCGCCACAAATGAGTGTTTTGACTAATTCTTTCGGATCGTGTTGCATCAATTCGACCCTTTTTCTATCCGAAATTCCTTCCAAGATACAAACCGAAGTCACGATTGTACTTTTCATCCCAGGATATTCCTCTTCATCCAACAAATCGCGCAATAAAACCATAACATCTAAAACAGCTTTAGAATTATGATATTCATTAGATTTGCCCATTGGATTAGGGTTGAAAAAATTATACAACCGTTCGCGCTTTTCTGCATCTTCCGTTATTAAATAAAAAGGCGTTTCCAAAAAATCAAGAATAACACTTTCTTTTTCTTTGGCTATATCTTCATCAATCTTGGCTTTATCCAAAAAGAACAATAACAATAAGACATAATGATAATATTCCCATCTCATTTTATCTCTAAAAACAATATCATCATAGAGCCATTCTTCGGCTTTTTCTGGAATAATTCGCCCAATTACGCCATCAGGGCGATGAATCAATAATTTACGTAATCGCCCTACTTCTGAGGCTACTCGAATCGTTTTTTTATTAATTGACATATATTATATGATTTTATTTTTTTATTAAAAATACATCTATTCTGGTTTACTTTGAAAAATCAATATATTTAATGGTTAAATTGTTTTTTTGTGAAATTTAAAATTGAACAGCTAAGAATAGCTTATTGTTTGTTTTAAAAAAATACTTCATTTAAAGTATTTCATTACAAATATGGAAAATATTATGAATTTTATTGGTAATAATCTACTTTACTTTTGATCAGGTATTCGGAAAACATCAATAAGAATTTTTTAAACAAAAAGGAATAAGCTGTCTCTCAAACGTTTTTTAATAAAGGATTGATAAAAAATTAAATATGAATAACGAAGGTATTAAAATCAAAGCCAAAGAATTATTATCGGATAATTGGTATTTCTTACATAAGATAACTTACGATTTTAAGAAAAAAAATGGCGAATGGGAAACGCATACAAGAGAAGTTTATGACCGAGGGAATGGCGCGACGATTTTATTATATAATAAAGTACAAAAAACGATCATTTTGACTGAGCAATTTAGGTTGCCAAGTTATGTAAATGGCAATGAAAACGGTATGTTAATCGAGGCTTGTGCTGGATTATTGGATAAAGATAATCCCGAAGATTGCATCAAAAAAGAAGCAGAAGAAGAGACAGGATATAAGATTTCAAAGGTGCATAAAATATTTGAAGCCTATATGTCTCCTGGTTCTGTTACTGAGATTTTATATTTCTTTGTGGCAGAATATACCAAAGAAATGAAAGTCAGCGATGGGGGAGGAGTAGCAGAAGAACAAGAAAATATTGAGGTTTTGGAGTTGGATTTTGATGCTGCTTTTGGGATGATTGCTTCGGGCGAAATTAGAGATGGAAAGACAATCATGCTATTGCAACATGCTAAAATTCACGGATTAATATAAATTGAAATTTAAAATGAAAATAGAAGCATTACACGAATTTCACAATAAGGATTTCTCGAAAGGATGGGCGGATAGATTTACGCCAACGCCTCCGAGAATTGAATTATTTGAAACGATATTAGAACGCATCAAAACGCTTGGCGATTCTAGTTGTCATATTGTAGAATTAGGAATTGGTCCAGGTTATTTAGCGCATTTTTTGTTGAGTAGATTGGAAAATATCACTTATGAAGGCGTTGATTATGCTTTGCCAATGCTTGATTTAGCAGCGGAAAGATTAAGCGAATTTAAGGATCGAACGACTTTTACGCAAGCCGATTTGACTGATCCTAATTGGATTAATGCTATTCGTCAGCCCAAAGCTATTGTAACAACTTGGGCGCTTCATGATCTTTTTAATGCGGATAATATTCTATCTGTTTATCAAAATACGCAAAAAGTATTAATTGAAAATGGCATTTTTTTAAATGGCGATTTTATTAAACCAGATTTAGTTGAATTTGAATATGAAGCAGGTCGTTTAGAAAAAAACACGCATTTAGATCTACTTCAATTAGCTGGTTTTCAGTCAATTGATTGTATTAAAGAATTTGAAAAAAATATAGACCAGCCCACTACTTCTAACAATTATGCTTGTTTTGAGGCTAGAAAGTTTTCAAAATAAAGATATTTATTCTGGGTTGCTTTCTCCGCCTTCTGGTCCATAGAAAAAGACCCAAGTCATAAAGTCATCGCTAAATTTTTCAAAACGATGTTCGATTTGAGCAGGCACAAAAATAACATCGCCAGTTTTAAATTCTTTGCGAATACCATCATAAAAGAAAGTGCCTTGTCCAGCAACAACGACATAAACCTCATCGCGAGTGTGCGGCTTCTGTTTATCAATTTGATCTGGTTGATATAATTCGACTGCAAGCGAACCGTGTTGAAATAAATTGATAAATTCGGCAGAACTTTGACTTAGTTTAGATTGAGATTCGGATAATGGAATATGGAATTTCATTGTTTTTTATTTATAAAAGTTGAATGAGAAAGGCTTAATTTCCTCATTCAACTTTACTTTTATTTATTAGACTTGTTCGGTGGTAGCTGATGGAGCGAGACGGCAGGGAATTTTGTTTTGAATGAGGCAAAATTTTTCGGAATAGCCATAAGCTATTGCTAAAAATTTTAACGAAGTACAAAATAAAATTTGTCCGTTGCAGCCCATTAAGCTGCCACCGAACAAGTCTATTGATATTTAATCACCCATAAATTCAGTAGCGACGCTGATTTTATGGAAGTTTTTGCCTAAGGTTCTGACCATAATAATAGTTCTCTCATAATCACTTTTAGGATTAGGAATGACAATGCACCAGCTATCGGGCAAAATAGTCATTTCAATTTTAGAATTAGAAGACGTTACTTGATATGTTTCTTGATTTTTGTTCCATTTAAAAGATAAGTCATTGATAATCGGACAAATTGTTGATAGATTTTTAATGGCTTGAAATTTATCTCTACTTGGCACAATCAGCCAACCAGAATTATAAGAAGGGACAGTACATTTAATTGAGCTATTATTTAAATCCAAAACTTCCCACTCTTTTCCTAAAACTGCTCTTCCAAAATTAGTACTTGGGGTTTCTTTTTGATTAGTTAATTTAATCGGTTGAACTGGAGAAACATAAGCATCAAATACAAAACCTGTATTGCCATTATAAGCAACTTTTATCATTTTTCCTCGAACACCTCCAATCACTTTAAAATCACTCGAAGATTGATCTATAATGCTAATTTTTTTGCCAAAAGGAATTTTAGTAATAACCTTACTTTGCGTATTAGAAGAAGCTCTCATATTGAGATTACTAGCCGTAATATAGCCATTTGAATGGCTTTCTAAGCTTTTCAAAAAGCCTGTTTTAGCCATTTTATAATGAATTTTGGTCGTTTTTCCTCTGTTGATTGTCACTTCACAACGAACATCAAAACCATTGATGACTTTCTCTACCGATTGTGTTTTATTTTGCTTTTGAAAATTGGTAAGATTATTTTCAGTTAATGCATCAGAAAATAAAGTAAGGGCTAAAAAATCTCTTTGTGTCTCATCAAGACCTTTCCAAAAATCATTTTCAAAATCAATAATTCCATGCCAATAAGTGAATTTTTTATTACGAAAAATCTTATCCGCACCTATTTGCATCATCATCCAACCGTTAAAACTCATGTCATATTTCTCATCATAATTTGCGTCTTTTCGTGTCATTGGAAACAAAAAACCGCCATAAGCATAACCAATTTTATTCCCATACATGACCTTGATCATTCTGCTAGATAATTTCCCAACCTTTAGATTTCCCTTTGTATTAATTGGAATACCATATAAATCAATATTTTTATCATCGACATCATCTAAAATATAAACTTGCTCTCCAAAAGGAATTGAACCGATTTGTTTAGATTTTAAATTAGGTTCAGCTCTAACTTTTAACCCATTTTGAGCAAACGAACTTAACTTCTTAATGTAGCTCGTGTTCATTCCTAATTTTACAAAAGTCTTTCCTTTGGAAATAGCCCTTACACTAAAATTTCTACTATCAATCGAATAGCGTTCGCTCGTAAATGTATTGCCTAATTCTCCCATATTGATAGAGCGTAGATGATCTTTAGCAATTCTTAAAACGACGGATTTAGAATGATATGGTTCTCGATATGTTGCAAGATCTACGAAATAAGCCTCTTTTTTAGCCTGTCCATTAATACTAATTGAGGATGAGTTTGCAAGATCAACCGTGAACTCGATTGTTTTTTTATTACCTACTTTAATAATAAGTGTGGTGTTTTTTTCTTGTGCTTTTTCATAGAAAAATTCAAAATTAATATCAATGGTATTTGATTGATCTATCGCACTAAATGTTTGTTCTGCTTTTGAAATAGAGCTAGATGTCAGGTCATAACCATATTTTGTATGCTTAGTGGCTTCTCTATCATCATTTTCATAAAAAACAGAGAAATCTTGTGCAAAAGAAAATGTACCAATATTGATTAAGAAAAGGGTAGAAAACAGTCGTAATATTATTTTCATTTTTGTCTATTTTTAGTTAAAAAAATGGTTGCCTTATTGGTAATAAATGATGGTATTAGAAGAATGTGACAACTGGTATAGAAAATACAAATAAGGTTTAAATATAACACATTTTATGTCCCAAACAGGCTTCTGTTTATTATTGAATAATGATGAACAATAATCAGAAATAAAATAAGTAATTTTTTGCCTAATCCCTTAACTTATTTGTAACTTGTCCGTAATAAAATAATAAGAGTAACAAAAGAGAGAGCCTTGAAACATAACTAATTTATAATGAAAAACATATTATTAACCGCTCGTCTAGTGCTATTGTGTATAGCATTTTCCTTGTTTACCTTTTCTGTACTTCAAGCCCAATCCCTTTCTGAAAAGTTAGGAGGCGTTGCTACTCAATTTTCGTTTTCGACGAAAGATTCATCAATGAATGTAGAACAGCAACTTATCATTAAACGAAGTGTAACTGAAACTTTAATTGAAATT
Source organism: uncultured Saprospiraceae bacterium (assembly GCA_937125475.1). Lineage (GTDB taxonomy): Bacteria > Bacteroidota > Bacteroidia > Chitinophagales > Saprospiraceae > CAKZLL01. Next base: position 6,240 of record CAKZLL010000097.1, read on the forward strand.
GACGACGATTATTATTCATTTGCTTACGGGCTAGGATATGAAGCGTATCATTTAGAATTTGTATCTGAAAAGTCTATTCGATACATTATGAATACTATTGTAGCGAAAAAAAGAAAGCATGAATTCTATTACTTAGTCGAATTTTATGATAGTGAAAAAAAATTGATTGCTGAGAAAAAATTAGGCTTAGATCGAATTAAGAAAACATTATTCAATGAAAAAAAGAATCAATATACTTATTCAATGAATTTGAAAGACATTCCAATCATTCTTTTAGATCAAACCAAGTCGATTGATATTATACAATATGAGGTTTTAAGTAGTAAGAAAAAAAAGACCCCATTTAAAGATAATATGTATTAAAAATATTAAATGTCCAGATGATTAAAAAAATTGTCTGGACATTTTTTTAAAAAATTACAAAATTTCGTTATTCATTGAAAACCAATCAATAATAGATTGATTGCCTTGTTCAATAATTTCAAGTGGCGGTGTTTCAATTGGATTATTTTGAACGCATATTGCTTCTTCAAAAAAGTCCCATTTTACAGGAAAACCTCTTTTAATTAGAGGCAAAAGGGGCGTTAAATCCTTAATTTCATTCTTTGTAATATCTAAACGTTTCATTAAAGTTCTGCTATTCTTCGCGAATGAATTTAATTGACTAATATCCGAAATTTTATTTTCACTAAGATCTAAAGTGTGTATTTTGTTTAGATTACTGAGCGGGCTAAAGTCTAAAATCTGATTATTACTAAGCTCTAGAACTTGTAAATTGGTTAAATTTGCCAAAATACTAATATCCGAAATCTCATTGATGTGAAGAAGTAAAGTTTCTAAACTGGTTAGGTTTTCTAAAAAACTAATATCCGAAATCCGATTGCGACAAAGATGTAAAGCCTGTAATTTCGGCAATTTTTCTAAAGCACTATAATCAGAAATTGGATTGAGATTAAGATTTAAAGTCTTTAAATTCGGTAGATTTTTCAGAAAACTAAGGCCTGAAATCTGATTATGACTAAGGTATAAATGCTCTAAATTCGGGATTGGTTCGAGCAAATTAATTGCTGAAATTTCATTAATCTCAAGGTCTAAAATTTGTAAATGTGGTAGTTTTGCTAATTCTTTTGGAAACTCAGTTAATCCTCTATCTGACAATTTAAGATAAGGAAGTTCTTCTTTTCTTGCTTCTTCAATTTTTTGTAAAATGCTATTAGCTATCATTTTTTTATGTTTTTGGTTGAATAATATTTGTAAAAATAACGCATAAATTGATAATCTCAGCTATTCTTTTAATAACTTTCCTTTTAAAGCAATCTCTTTATTAATCACTAAATTATAAAAATAAATGCCACTCGACAAAGAGCGAACTGTTGTTCGAGGAATTCGAAATTTAGACTTAACACCATAGCTAGGTTCTAATTGAGATGTAACAACTAGCTGCCCTAACGAATTATACATATTGAATTGTAAATCAATGCCTTGTACTTCTTGTTGAAATTCAATATACAATTCTTCTCCCATCGGATTAGGATAAATTTTGGCATTAGCTGAGCTATATTTTCCTTTGACTTGACCACCAATAAGCTCTATATTTTCATCCATCCATCTCACACGATTCGAGAACCAATCTTTCAAGTATTTCACTTCACTGCTATAAGAACCACCGATATGAGGATTAGGCCAAACGTAAGAATTTAAAATATCCCATCGGTCAAAATTTCGTTCTTGTGCCTCTTGCAAAAGCTGGGCTTTCTCATCTATAATTGAATAAATATTAGTCAGTTTGAAAGCTGTTTGACGCAATTCTGCCCATCGAGCCGCGACTTTGTTCAAAAAGTATTCATCAGTCAATAACCTATCCCACCAATAGCCAATCAACCAAAAATCATCAGGACAAGTTTGATTATAATTCAGGATCCAATTTTGATGACCGCCAGCCATACAAAAATCAGCATTGCCCATCGCGATATTAAAATCCCAAATCGGACCCATTTTTAGTTTTCCGCCATCTCTATCATTTTCTTTATAGAAATAAGTACTTATTCGATAAGCATCAGGATTGCGCCCCAATTCATTTAATAATAAAAAATCAACAAAGGACTCTACATCAATATATTTTCGATAACCTTCTAATGGATCTTTGTATGCTTCGCTTGTTAATGCCGTTTCAAAATCATAGATAAACTGTTTGATATAATCGAATTGAGCGGTTTGCAAATTTTTCGGACGCGGATAAACTACCTGATATTCCATTCTAATATTAGGATCAGAAAAAGTTGATGCCCAGATATTTTGATCATAAACGTCATATTTGTCCAATCGAACAATATAACCACCTGTTAGATCTTCCCCTGTTGTTTCTTCTGGTTTTAATTTGGCAATATCGAGGCGATTTTTATCTCGTTTGATTTTTTCCATCAATACAAAAACACCTTTATAATCGCCATTTAGCACTAATTCACAATATCTCGTTCGGCTTGCATATTGCCCCGCTTCATTACTCAATTGATAAATTAATACATTTCTCATCATCGTTTTATCCGAAAATGGAGCGTACAAAATCCAGTCATTTTCTTCGGGTAAACCCAAAAGAGATACATTTAATGCTTCTTCGGCTTGATTTCTCGTTTCGATTCCGTAAGATCTTTTATCAAAAAACCATTGCGAACTTTGTCCTCTCCATTCGATTCCAATATCTCCATTATAATGATTAAAAGGATCAGTAATTTGATTTCGTTGATTATTATCATTATAAATAATGCCCATTGTGGCAGGACGTTTTGGCTCATCTACGATAGAATAATTGGTATTGATAACAATAATCGGTAGGTTAGATGATTGTAAATTGACTTGAGCGGCGAGTTCATTCATACTCAAAAACAAGAGAAGCAAAGTAAAATAAGTAAATTTGAATGACATAATTTTTAATTGAAACGTAAAAAAACTGTATCCGAAATATTCAAGATACAGTTTTTTAATAATTAAAGCCAAAGTCGCAAAATCTAAATTTGCACCAACTCGGTAATTTTCAATTATCCATTATCAATTAAACTACCATTCTTTAGTTGTTCTATAAACCGTGCCTTTGAATAATGCGACTTGCTGCCCATCTTGTTTGATGATTTTGATATAATAAATACCAATTTTATTGGATAAACTCTCCTCGCTCGTGATCGCTGTAATGACATCGCCAGCCCTAAGCGGAGCAGTGTGAGAAATCGAAGTTTCAATAGAAACGGATTTTCGACCGTGAGAATTCGAAGCAAAAGCAAAGGCGGAATCTGCAAAAGAAAAGGTAATTCCTCCATGAGCAATACCAAAACCATTGAGCATTTCGGGACGAATGGTCATTCTGAGGATGGATTTTCCTTCATCTTCTTCTATTCGTTCGATGCCCAACCATTGACTAAATGCATCATTATTATACATTTGATCAACTATTTTTGTTGCTTTTTCTTTTCCGTTCATGAATTTGTATTAATTTTTTATTGAAAGAAATTTGCCTCAGTTCTGACCATTTTTCTTAATAATGGACTTGGACGATAACGGTCTTCGCCATATTCAAAATGAAGATCTTCGAGCGTTTTTAATACATTTTCTAAGCCTTTTTCATCTGCCCATTGCAATAATCCTTTTGGATAATTAACGCCTTTAGTCATAGCTGTTTCGATGTCTTCTTTTGTCGCAACTTGCCAAAATAGTGCATCAACTGCTTCATTAATCAACATACAAACGACGCGATTAACGATTTTTTGGCTCAATGCTTCATCCTGATTTGGCACTAGTTTAGGCGCATCTGGACTATAATCGTAAAAGCCTCGACCTGCTTTTCTACCGTGATAACCTGCTTCGGATAAGCGTTTTTGGGTAAAAGAAGGTTTATAACGTGGATCGTAATAAAATGCTTTAAAAACGGTTTCCGTTACGACGTAATTTACATCATTACCAATATAATCCATCAAAGTGAAAGGCCCCATTCTAAAACCACCAACGTGTTTCATTGCCCAATCAATCGTTGCAATATCTGCAATGCCTTCTTCCAAAATTCGCAACGCTTCACCATAAAAAGGGCGGGCAATTCGATTGACAATAAAACCAGGCGTGTCTTTAGCTAGAACGGTTAATTTGCCCCAACTTTTGATTATTTCTTTAGCTTGTTCAGTCGTTTTCTCGCTAGTTTGAATAGCAGGAATGATTTCGACTAACTTCATTAAAGGCGCAGGATTGAAAAAATGAATACCAATAACCCGAGTAGAGTTTTGGCAAGCCGCAGCGATAGAAGCAATCGAAAGCGAGGAAGTATTAGACGCTAAAATAGCATCATCCGCCGTGATTTCTTCTAATTGAGCGAAGACTTTTTTCTTAATTTCTAAGTTTTCAACAATCGCTTCGATGATCAAACTGCAATCTGCAAAATCGGTTATTTTATCCGCATATTTGATATTGGTAAGAATACTATTTTTCGTCGTTTCATTAATTCTGCCTTTCTCAATTAAGCGGTTAAGAATTTTTAACAACTTCTTTTTCATCACTTCCAAAGCGGCAGTATTCACATCAAAAACAATCACTTCATGCCCTGCGGTTGCTGCAATTTGTGCAATACCACTTCCCATCGAACCAGCTCCTAAAATGCCTATTTTTATCATTTATTAATTGTTTTCTATATCTAACCTTGAGAAATAGGGTAAAATTTCATTTATAAAAGCAGCGTCTCCGTGCCAAGTGTCTATGCCACCGCGCTGTGAAAGGAGATATGCTGTTTCTTTATTATTTTGTAAAAAAATCGCTTTTCTATAAAAATCTTGAAGCAACGGAACACCAATACTCAACCGATTTTGATTAATCTCTTTAAGTTTATCAATACTAATTTTTTCGACATACAAACCGTCCAAAAGTTGATCGTCACTCTGGAACTTAGTAAGTGTTAAACTCCCTAAATGAAAATCGCCATTTTGCAAAGCAATCCAATAACTGCCTTTCTGAGGCTTTAAAGCGCCTTTTTTAATCGCACTGATAATCATAGGAGACATATCAGTTAAATATTTCCATTCTTTATTACTTCTTCTTTGAAAATAATGATGCATCACAATACTATAAGGTATTCTATTTTCTTCTGGATATTCTATGCCAATAATATCTTCTGAAGGATAGCCATATTCTTGAACAATAGTTTTAAAACGTTCCATTAGAATCGAATCTATCTTATAGATTGTATCACCGTGAACCTCATAAGAACCCTCTTTTATCCTAAATTTTTGATCTTTTTTTGCAAAATTTCTTAACTCATTGTATAATTCGATATTAATGAAAGTTAAACATCGACCAGCTGTAAATTCATATTTTTTAAATAACCAATCCCATCTTTTGTTATTCCTAATCGAGTTGTATAAATCCGTTTCAAAATAAGAATAATTAACGCCTTTTTTAATCAGCATTTCAATGTAATCATAGAGTTTGGGGCTTTTTGTTTTTTTCAATTTTAGCATGCAGGTGATTGCATTATGATAATCACTTGCGAAGCCTTTTTCTACATTGGCAAAAGCCGTTTGATAATGTTTTAAAGCCGCTGAATAATCAGATTTGATCAATGCTAATTCAGCTTGATTAATCTGAGGATGATAGAGTTTTGTAAAATCGGTTGATTGTGCGAATAATGGGTTAATCAGAATTTGAAGAAGGAATAAGAACACTAAATGTTTCATGTTATATGTTTTTAGTTTATAAATAGGCTTGTTATTTAAATAATGCTTATCATCCCAAAAGAAACAATCTTAGGTTATGTTTTTCTGTCCTTCTATCTTAATTTCTATCCATTCAATGTTTTTTATTTACCCGTAAAAGTGGGTTTTCTTTTTTCTAAAAATGCACTTACACCTTCCTTATAATCGGCTGTCTCACTTGCTGTCATTTGACAAATTCCCTCTTGTACTAATTGTTCTTCCAAAGTATTAGAATAAGTTTGATTGAGCAAACGCTTTGTCAAACCTAGTCCTTTTGTTGGCATTTTAGCGAGGCGATTGGCGATTTTTAGTGTTTCTTCCTCGAAGGTTTCGTTTGGAACTGCTTTGTAAATCATGCCCATTGCTTCGGCATCTTTCGCGGAAACTTTATCGCCTAACATCTGCAAAGCGGCTGCTTTTTGCAAACCAATAATGCGCGGTAAAAAAAACGTTCCTGCACTATCTGGGATCAAACCAATTTTGCTAAATGCTTGAATAAAAGTTGCGCTTTCTTTTGCCATTGTGATATCACAAGCCATTGCGAGATTAGCGCCAGCACCAGCCGCAACGCCATTGACAGCACAAACCACAGGTTTTTCTAATTGTCTAATTTTTAAAATAATTGGATTATAATGTTCCTTAACAATTTTGGACAAAGGTGGAGCATCAGGCGCAATGACTTCTGCCAAATCTTGCCCAGCACAAAAAGCTTTGCCAGTAGCAGTTAGATAAACTGCTCGGATTTCATCGTTTGTTGCTGCTTCATCGAGGTGTTCTTGGAGCGCTAATGCCATTTCGCGATTGATACTATTATAGACTTTTGGGCGATTGAGTGTGATTTTCGCCACATTATTTTCAATAGAAAAAAGGATTGATTTCATTGATTAATGGTTTAAATACATTTAAAATAATCAAACGGTTCTAAACAGTCGTTGCATTTATACATTGCTTTGCAAGCAGTCGAGCCGAATTGACTAATCATTTTGGTATTAATAGAATTGCATTGCGGGCAAGCGACTACTCGATCTTCTTGAAAAAGCACGTGTTTATCTACTGTACCTCTAGCAGGCGGAGCGATTCCGTACTCCAATAATTGTTGTCTGCCGCGTTCGGTGAGCCAATCGGTTGTCCAAGCAGGAGATAAGACGGTTGTTACTTTCACATTTTCAAAACCGTTCATTTGAAGTGTTGCCAAAATCTCAATTTCGATCACATTCATAGCAGGACAGCCAGAATAAGTTGGTGTGATTACCACTTCTATCTGATTTTCAGTGAGTTGTATGTCTCGAATTAGACCCATATCCACGATAGACAAAACGGGAATTTCTGGATCTGTGACTTTTTCTAGTGTTTCTAAAATCGCTTCTTTTGTGATCTTTTTCATTATTGGAATATAAATACGAACTAAGAAAATGTTTTATTTTTATAAACACCACACGAACTCAGTCAAAGAATGAAGCAATAGATTTACCATTTTGCATCTGGAAAAGCCCTTGGCAAATATTGCATTTCGGCTAGAATAAAACCTAAATATTCTGTGTGAATACCTTTTTTTCCACCCGATTGCATCCAATTAGTAGTTGGAATTTCTAGTGTGGCTTCTTTGAAAATTGCCTTAACCTTTTGTTCCCAAATCGGTTTGATTTCGTTCAAATCTATCGCAATTCCATGTTCAATTAAGATTTCATCGGTTTCGGTCATCTCGAATAACTCCCCTGTAAATGCCCACAATTCATTGATTGCGGTTTGCATTTTTTCGTGGCTTTCGGGCGTTCCGTCTCCTAATCTAATTGTCCATTCTGATGAAAAACGAAGGTGATAAGTCACTTCTTTGAGTGATTTTTGAGCGATTGCAGCCAGTTGTGGATCTTTGCTTTTGGCTAATCGTTGATAAAAAGGATATTGAAAAGCATCAAACAAAAATTGTCGAATAATCGTAAAAGCGAAATCCTCGTTTGGCTGTTCCGCCAAAAGAATATTTCTAAAATCACGATCAATTCGATGATAAGCTAATGCATCTTCATCTCTTCCTTTTGCTTCTACTTTGCCTGCATATTCTAAAAAGCTTTTGGCTTGTCCAACCAAATCCAAAGCAATATTAATCAAAGCAATATCTTGTTCTAAAACAGGCCCATGACCACACCATTCAGAGAGGCGATGACCAATAATTAAGCTAGAATCTCCCAATCGGAGGGTATAGTCGAATAGCGCTGACTTCATTTATTCAGTTTAAAATAGTCTTTTATTTAACTCAAGTTAGGAGTTATTTACATGTGTCCGATCTCGTCGGGAATATCATAAAACGTTGGATGTCGATAAACTTTATCGTTCGCAGGCTCGAAAAGCTCGCTTTGCTCCGTTGGACTACTTGCATGAATATGTTTAGATTCTACGACCCAAATACTCACGCCTTCCATGCGTCGAGTATAAACATCTCTTGCATTTTCGATTGCCATTTGTTCATCGGTCGCATGCAAACTTCCAACATGTTTATGGTTCAAACCTTGTTTACTTCGGATGAAAACCTCCCACAAAGGCCAGTTTTTTTTACTCATTATATTTTTTTTATAAAGGAACAATCTATAATTAAGCCGCTTTAATTGCTTCTTTCGCTCGAATTTGTTGCTGGCGTTTTTGGCGCTTTTTGGCGTAAGCCATTGCTGCTTCTTTGACCCACCTCCCGTTTTCTTCTGCTTTTTGACGAGCTTTCAAACGCTGACGATTACAAGGGCCATTTCCTTTCACCACATTCCAAAATTCTTCCCAATCAATTGCACCAAAATCATGCTGACCAGTCGTTTCGTTCCATTTCAAATCAGGGTCAGGCATTGTCAAACCTAAAAATTTAGCTTGTGGCACTCTCGCATCCACAAATCGTTGA
>CAKZLL010000098.1 GCA_937125475.1 uncultured Saprospiraceae bacterium
CAAAACTTAGGCGGAGGCAATTATCAAGTAGCCATTAGAAATTCGGTTGATAGTTCTTGTTTTGTGGCTCACACTAGTCAAACGGCTTTAAGTGCGCCAAATTCAGCAACGATTACCAATATCATATTAACTAATCCTACGAATTGTAATATCAATGATGGAATAATCGAAATCCAGACAACGGGCGGCGTAAACCCATTACAATATTCAATTGATAGCGGTTTGAATTGGCAAACAACGAATATATTTACGGGCTTGTCAGCAGATGATTATCAAGTTTTGGTTAGAAATGCAAATGGCTCATGTGAAGTCAATGGCGGTTTACAAAAATTAAATGAGGTACTTCCGCCAAGTATTACGAATGTGGCTGCTACTAATGTTTCTGATTGTAATGGAACTGATGGTTCGATTATTATCACAGGAGTTGGCGGTATTGGTACTTATGAATACTCGATTGATGGTGGAACAAATTGGCAATTAGATAGCAATTTTACAGCTCTAGCTGATGGTACTTATAGTGTATTTATCAGAAATAGCGATAGCACTTGTATTATTGCTTATGCGAATAACCCAGTATTAATTAATGCGCCGATTGCGCCAGTTATTGCATCTGTCAAGCCGCTTAATCCAACGGATTGTGGTTTATCTGATGGTAAAATTACCATTATAGCAACTGGAATAAGCGTTTTAGAATACTCGATTGATGGCGGTGCAAACTGGTTCTCTACTCATATATTCACTAATCTAACAGGCGGAACATACAATGTTTTAGTTAAAAATAGTGACGGGACGTGTATTACAAATGGAGGAAGTATTACCTTAGTTGATCCGATTGCACCACAAATTATGAGCATATTGAACAACGATCCAACTGATTGTGGTACTAATGATGGTTCAATTACGATTTTATCAAATACCTTGTCAGTTGAATACTCGATTGATAATGGAACGACTTGGTTTACTTCAAATAATTTCCAAAATCTAGGCGGAGGCAATTATCAAGTAGCCATTAGAAATTCGGTTGATAGTTCTTGTTTTGTGGCTCATGATAGTGTGACGACTTTAAGTGCGCCAAATATGGCAACTGTTGCTAATATTGTATTGACACATCCGACCAATTGTAATTTGAATGATGGAATGATTGAGGTCATTACAACGGGCGGCGTAAGTCCTTTACAATACTCAATTGATAATGGTTCGACTTGGCAAACGACCAATATATTTACTGGTTTACCACCAAATAATTATCAAATTCAAGTTAGAAACGGAAATGGTTCGTGTGTGGTAAATGGCGGTATAAGAACATTAGATCCTATTATTCCTCCGAGTTTTGTTAGTGTTAATAATACAAATGCATCTGATTGTAATGGAAATGATGGAACAATTGTTATTTCAGCAAGCGACGGTATTGGTACTTACGAATATTCGATTGATGGCGGAGCAACTTGGCAAACTGACAGTAGTTTCATAGGCTTGTCTGATGGAACTTATAATTTAGCAATTAGAAATAGCGATAGCACTTGTATTGTTGCTTATGCGAATAATCCTCTTGTAATTGATGCACCGAGTGCGCCAATTATTTCAAATATCAATCCAACTAATCCAACAAATTGTGGTTTGGCAAATGGTACGATTACGATTATTGCAACAGGAACAAGCACTTTAGAATACTCAATTGACGGTGGTGCAAATTGGTTCGCTACTCATATTTTCAATAATTTAGCAGGCGGAACATATAATATTTCAGTTAGAAATAGTGATGAAACGTGTGTTATAAATGGAGCAAGTATTCCTTTAATTGATCCGATTGCGGCTGAAATTGTTAACGTATTAACGAATGATCCGACCGATTGCGGTACGACTGATGGTTCTATTACGATTTTATCGAATAGCTTATCTGTTCAATATTCTATTGATAATGGAACAACTTGGTCGGTTTCTAATCTTTTCCAAAACCTAGGCGGAGGAACGTATCAAGTAGCGATTAGAAACGCAATAGATAGTTCTTGTTTTGTGGCTCATAATAGCACGACTGTTTTGAGTGCGCCAAACATGGCAACAATTGACAATCTAATATCAAATGATCCGACGAACTGTAATGTGAATGATGGTTCAATCGAAATTGTCATTAATACAGGAGCGAGTTCATTACAATATTCGATTGATGGCGGTTTGACTTGGCAAACAAATCCTGTTTTCACAGGTTTACCACCTCAAACCTATTCGATTTGGGTCAAAAATATTAATGGTACTTGTGCCTTTAATGGAGGTTCGATTACTTTAAATGATAGAATAGCACCAACAATTGGAACGGTTAGTTCAAATAATCCTTCTAATTGTGGTATTAGTAATGGATCAATTAATATTAATGCATCGGGAAGCGCAGGATTAGAATACTCCATTAATGGGGGTATTTCTTGGCAAGACTCGAGCAACTTTATTAATTTAGGTTCTAATACTTATACGATTTTAGTTAGAAATGATGATAGTACTTGTGTTGTTCCTTATGGAAATTCAATAGTATTGACTGCGCCGAGTGCACCAATTATTTCAACTGTTAGTCAAACAGATCCAACAGATTGTGGCGTAGCAGATGGAACAATTAATATCTTTACAAATAATATAACTACTAATTATTTGTATTCGATTGATAGTGGAGCAACTTGGACTACGAGTCATAATTTCACAGGTTTAGAAGCAGGTAATTATATCGTTGCTATTCAAAATTTGGATAGTACTTGTACTGTCTTTGGACAAACTGTAGCACTTAAAGATAAAATTCCGCCAGTTGTTATTAATGTGACTAAAACTGATCCAACGGATTGCGGTTTAGTCAATGGAACAATTGTTATTCAAGCCAATTCAATTACGAATACGCCATTACAATATTCGATTGATACGGGCGTGAGTTGGAGCAATTCTAATATCTTTATTGGTTTGAGTGGAGGCACTTACAAAATCTACATCCGTAACTTAGACGGAAGTTGTGAAGTGAGTGATACGACGCTTGTTTTAGAAGAAAAAATAGCACCAATTATCAGTGGAGTTACTGCAGTAGATCCATCAGGATGTGGCGTTGTTGATGGTTCGATTGATATTGCTGTATCGAATGGAACGGCTTATTCTTATTCTATCAATGGCGGTTTGTCATGGGATACGATGAGTTCTTATACTGGATTAAGTTCAGGTTCATATTATGTATTAGTTAGAAATTTAGATAGTACTTGTCAGCAAATTCATGTCAATAATCCATTGATATTGAGTAATCCGAGCCAAGCTGATACTACTTTGACTACTGCTACAACTTGTGATCCGAGCGTTGTAGGCGTATTTACTACAATCACTAGCAATCAATATGGTTGTGATAGCATGATTATTAAAACGGTTAGTTTATTACCTAGTGATACGGTTAGTATTTCGTCAATCACTTGTGATGCTAATCAAGCTGGCATTCAAACAACCGTTTATTCCAATCAATATGGTTGTGATAGTGTGGTATTGGATACAATGATTTATTATCCATTAACGATTACAAATGTAGTCCAGACTAATCCGACAAATTGCGGTTTGGCAGATGGTTCAATCATCATTAATGCCACGGCATCGGATACGAATTTGGAATATACAATAGATAATGGATTGACTTATTATGTGACGGATACTTTTAATAACTTAGCTTCTGGCACGTATTATCCTAAGGTTAGAAATACAATTACAGGGTGTGAAGCAACTTATGCTGCTGTGGTGATTAGTAATTTATCTGAACCAATTTTAGATAGTATTTTAGTCATTGGTGCAACGAATTGTGGTTTATCTAATGGTGTTGTGAGTATTTTTGCAACGGGATCGACGGTATTACAATATAGTGTTGATAGTGCTACAACTTGGCAATCAACGAATACATTTACTAATCTTCCGATTGGAGATTATACGATTTTTGTTAGGAATGCAGGAAATACTTGTATCATTGGAGATACGACTATTCAAATTACCGCGCCATTACCACCAGAAATTGATTCTGTAAATACGATTGCAGTATCAGATTGTAATATCCAAGATGGTCAATTGATTATTCATACTGTTGCTACAAATGTAGAATTTAGCATTGATGGCGGATTGGTATGGTTTCAAAACGATACGATTAACCAACTTCCATCAGGTACTTACTTTGTTTCTATTAGAAACTCAAATGGTACGTGTTTGAATACTTTCGCAGCTAATCCAGTAACGATTAACGCGCCAATACCACCAAGTATTGATCATGTTTACAAAACATCTCCATCAGATTGCGGTATTGCAGATGGAATTATAGACATTGGCGTAACAGGCGGTTCAAATGGATATTTATATAGTATTGATAGTGGTTTGACTTGGTTTCCAACGGCTTCTTTTACAGGATTAACAGGAGGAAGCTATCCAGTTATGGCGAGTAATTTGGATACAACTTGTAAAGTTTATGCCGCAATAATTAATTTAATAGATAAAGTGCCACCAACAATTGTGGCTTCACCGACTTCTAGTCCGATTACAGAATGTAATATTAATAATGGCTCTATTGAGATATTTGCTTCGGGAATAGGAAGTTTATTGTATAGTATTGATAGTGGAACGACTTGGCAGTTGTCGAGTTTGTTTACTAATCTCGGTCCTGATATTTATAATCTTCAGATTGCTTATCAAGATACGACTTGTGTCTCGAATATTTCCACTATGACACTGACCTCACCGAATGCACCAATAATCAATAGCGTTGCTACGACAAATGTTACGGATTGTAGTGTGAGTAATGGTGGTATTGATATTCAAGCAACGACATCATCGTCTCTTGGCTTAGAATATAGCGTTGATGGAGGTATTAATTACCAAACTAGTCCGAACTTTACGGGATTACAGGCAGGTAGTTATTACGTTACAGTACGCTATATCGGAGGTACATGCGAAGTGAGTGACCTCAATAATCCGCATCAAATCGGTAATCCAAGTAGTCCATCTATTGTTAATGTCGTCAAAACAGATCCTTCGGGTTGTAATTTGAACGATGGAGCAATTGTCATATCGGCAACAGGAGGCTTTGGGGCATTATTATTTAGTATTGATAGCGGAATGACTTGGACAACCTTTAATACTTTTAATACATTGCCACCAGATATTTATTATATCATGGTTGCTAATTCGGATACTTCTTGTAGAGTGACATCTCCTCCTGTGGTGATTGAGCAATTTCCGACAGTAGTGATTGATAGTATTACAAGTATACAACCATCAAATTGTGCAATAACGGATGGAGCAATTATTGTAAATGCTTCGATCTTAGGAACAGGAATCATGGAGTATAGTATTGATAATGGTCAGATTTGGCAAACTTCGAGTACTTTCTCTGGTCTTGGAGGTGGAATTTATAATATTATTACTCGAAGCGGTCTGAATTGTGATGTGACCTTTAATGGTTATCAACTTACGGCATTGGATAATAATATGATAGATACAATCGAAATAATAGAACCGACTAGCTGTAATGCCAATGATGCGGTTATTATTATTAGTCCTAGAACTGATCTAAATCTAGGTGTGGTTTATAGTATTGATAGTGGTATAACTTGGTCAAACTCTAACGTTTTTGATAACTTGTATAGCGGAGAATATAATGTAGTTATACAAGCCTCAGGCGGTGTTGGTTGTCAGGATCATCGTTTGACCACAGTTCAAAATCCAGATTCAGGAACAATTTCTTATCTTAAGATACGAGATGTTAGTTGTTATGGTGGAGATGATGGAGCGTATGAAGTTCATTTAACACTTTCTTCTTCTATTGTTGTTGCTACTAGAGACAGTTTGCCAGCAGGACTTCAAGTCCAACATTTACGAGATAATGTAGGTTGTGGTCAAACGGTAACAATTCCAATTACGCAGCCTGACCGTCTAAGTTTATTACTTGTTCCTCAGCCTATTTTGGATGGTCAAGAAACTGGTGGTATTACGATTTATGCTCAAGGCGGAGAAGGTGATTTTAAATATAAAATCAAGAAAGAAGGTAGTTTTGAAGATACAACCATTTATAATAATGTTATTAATAATCTAGATGCAGGAAGATATTTAGTAATTGCAATAGATTCTAATGATTGTGAAATATCTGGTATTGTTGAATTAAAAGACGAACGCCTAGAGGTCTTTAATACCATCACTCCTAACGGGGATGAGATAAATGATAACTTAATATTTGAAAGAATAGCTCGAAATGAATGTGAAGGGCAATCGGAATTAATTGTCTTTAATCGTTGGGGACAAATTGTGTTTAAGGATGATTCTTATGAAAATAATTGGAATGGAGTTAATTTCAATGGTAGTCCATTACCAAGTGGTGCTTATTTCTACATCTTTACTTGTGGAGGACTTAATGGGAATCCACCACTTATCAAAAAAGGAAGTTTAACTATTCTAAGGGAATAATTGTAAAATCGCCTAACAAATTAATACTCAATTAAGAAAAAGTCTCTAATACTTCACAAGTATTAGAGGCTTTTTTATTGGATTAATGATCATGTCAATGTATCTATTTCGTACTTTGATAAACCTATTTTTAGGTGTGAAAAAATAATGTTTTTAGTGTCTTTTACGCATCTATGAAAAAACATATTATTATTTTTAATAATATGTTTACTGAACTTTGTACCTTTTACTTTTTTTAATAAAAGTGCCTAAAGTCGCTTAAAAAGCCTTTTTTTATATGAAAGGTTAGATTTTTTTAATAACAGAACGCTTTCCTGTCATTTTTTTGTAAGTAAAAAACAAATAAAAGTTTTTATAATATAAAATATATTATTATATTTGCTATATGTTTGTTGTTTTTTTTAACCTATAAATCTTAATCACAATGAAAAAAATTGTATTCTCTGTATTAATCGTCATGATTAGCGTTTTCTCTACACAAGCTCAAGAAGTAGCTATTAAAGCAGGAGTTACTTATAGCAATGCTAGCTCAGTTATTAATGAAAGTTTTGGTTATATGTTTGGAGCTACCTTTATTGAAGGTAACTTAGAATTAACTGGAGATTTCAACTATTACATGGATAATCAAGGAGATCAATTGTACACACCTTATGCTTTTAATCTTGATGGTAGGTACATTTTACTTAACAAAGGAAAGTTTCAAATGTATCCAATGTTAGGTATTAATCTTTCTAATTTTCATGGAATAGAAATGGGGTTAAATGTTGGAGCAGGATCTCGTTATACAGTTTCACCTAAATTAAGTGTTTTCTCTGATTTAAAATATACTTTCGGTTCAATGGATGGAACAAGTATTAATCTTGGTATCCAGCTTAGACCATAAGTTGAATTATAATCAAAAAACGTGTAGATAAAATTTCCCCTTTTTACAGTAAAACACAACAAATTTAGCTACATAGTTTCCAAAATCAAGGTGAATAAAAAAATTAAAGGTTGAATATCTGAAAAGGTATTCAACCTTTTTTATTGTTATTTTAATCTTCAATGAACCATTTTTATTAACTGATTAGGCTATTTATTTACAACAATAAAATATCTTTGCAAGGAATTAAAGAGCATTTTATCAACAAAATGAAAATTATACTGACTTTAAACGATTTTTTTGTATCAAACATCTAATATTTTATTATGACCATAGATAGAAACCTAATTTTACGATTAGAACGATTGGCAATGTTGGAATTGTCCGAAGAAGAACGAAAACAACTTCAAGGAGAATTGAATGATATGTTGGGAATGATTTCAAAATTAGAAGAAATTGATACCACAGGTATTCAGCCGCTTATTCATCTGACTAATAATCGGGATAGCCTTAGAACAGATATAGTTAAAGGTCAAGTTGATGTAAAAACAGCTTTGAGAAACGCGCCAAAACATAATAATACATATTTTAAAGTACCAAAAGTAATCGATAAATAAAGGAAATTAATTGTCATTATATTCCTTAATTTCATCGTTAATCACAAAATATAAAATCCTATGCAACCAATTATTTCAGTCAAAGACTTAAAGAAAACCTATGTCATGGGGTCGCAAATTATTAATGCGCTCCAGTCTGTTTCTATCGATATTAATCGAAATGAATATGTTGCTTTAATGGGACCTTCTGGCTCGGGCAAATCAACTTTAATGAATTTATTGGGTTGTCTGGATACGCCAACAAGTGGCGATTATATTTTGAATGAAAAGAATGTCAGTACATTAAGCGATGGAGAATTAGCCGAAATTCGCAATGTAGAAATTGGTTTTGTCTTTCAAACTTTTAATCTTTTACCAAGACTTTCGTCTCTTGAAAATGTGGCGCTTCCATTGGTTTATTCTGGTTGGAGTAGGAGCAAACGTCTGGCTCGTGCACAAGAAGTATTAGCGTCTGTCGGTCTAGGAGAACGTGTTCATCACAAACCTAATGAACTTTCTGGAGGGCAACGTCAACGGGTTGCTATCGCAAGAGCATTAGTGAATAAGCCATCTATTATTTTGGCGGATGAACCTACGGGAAACCTTGATACTAAAACGTCCATTGAGATCATGGAAATCTTTGAAAAAATTCATCAATTAGGAAATACAATTATTCTAGTGACGCATGAACCTGATATTGCAGAACATGCACATCGTATCATTCGTCTCCGAGATGGTCTAGTTGAAACGGATATTTATAATCAAAATATTATTACAGCAGCTAGTAGAATGACGAATATTCCATCCAGCCATTAATTGAAAATTGAGAGTTGAGAATTAATTGAAAAAATATTTTTACGAAAATTTAGGTTTTATAATTTTTAAAATCATTTTACTCAACTCTCAACTCTCAACTCTCAACTCTCAACTCTCAACTTATCTCTTTCTCAACTGAGGTATTTTCAATCCAGCCTCACTTGATTCTATCAAAACCGCTAATCGCCTTAATTGTGTTGCCGATCTTTTGGCACTCATGACCCACCAAATGGTTTGTTTTTTATAGCCAGGTGGAAGGTTACTGAAAAATGCCCACGCCTTTTCATTCTTTTTAACTTCTGCTTCATAGGCGGGTAGGAGAGAAGCTGTTAGTTGTTCATAGGCATAGATTTTCGATTTCTTTTCTTTGCGCTTTTCCCAAGCTCGAATACCAGCAGGTTGCATCAAATCCTTAGCTGTTAGTTCCTCTATTTTTTTAATATTAACAGTACTCCAGAAACTAGTAGGTCTGCGTGGTGTGAATCGGATTTTATAACTCTCTTCATCTATTGATTTCCTCAAACCATCAATCCAACCATAACAAATCGCTTGATCCACAGATTCCGACCAAGTCATAGAAGCTTTTTTAGTTGCTTTCTTGTAATAACCAACCCATAACTCTTTCTGTGAAGCATGATTATCTTTCAACCAGGCTCTGAATAGTATTTGATCTTCAAAAAATAATACGTCCATTGATATGAATTTAAAATGAAATAGGGGAGTATTTACTCTGAAATGATTGCTGTCCAATCTGTAAAGTCTACTATATGAAATTACATATTTCCATGCTGAGTCTCCTATTATTTACTGATTTTTAGAAAAAATATCTCTATTATTTAAGATAGTAATAGTTTTTTTAGAAAAAATTAAACTTTATTTTGAACAAGTTTAAGTATTTTTAGTTATAGTTTTGTTTTTATGTAAAAGTGTTTGAATATTTTTAATGGTAGTTTTACTATTATTTATAATAGTTTTTTATATTTGCACTAATTGAAAAGCAAACTATTGTTCAAAATCATTAAAAAATAGATTAATAGGCACTAGCCTTTTATTTTTGTTACAGTTCAAAATTAAATTCAAGATGAGTCCAGAGAAAAACGGTTTATTTGCAAATCTCAAGTATGATCTACCTGCATCGCTGATAGTGTTTTTAGTAGCAGTTCCATTGTGTTTAGGTATTGCATTAGCATCAGGTGCACCTTTATTTTCAGGTATAATCGCTGGTATAGTTGGAGGTATAATTGCAGGTTCATTGAGTGGATCTCAATTAGGAGTGAGTGGTCCTGCGGCAGGATTAGCGGTAATTGTTTTGACAGCTATTCATGATTTAGGGGCATTTGATATTTTCTTATTAGCTGTTGTGATTGGTGGTATTTTTCAATTAGTATTAGGCTTCGCGAAAGCTGGAATTATTGGTTATTACTTCCCATCTTCCGTTATAAAAGGCATGCTTTCAGGTATTGGTATTATTATTATTCTAAAGCAAATTCCTCATGCATTTGGATATGATAAGGATTATGAAGGAAGTTTAGCTTTTGCTCAACCTGATGGACATAATACACTTTCAGAGCTTTTCTATATGTTTGAAGCAACGAGTACAGGTGCAATTCTAATTACACTAATCTCTTTGGCAATTCTGATTTTGTGGGAACAGCCATTCATGAAAAAAATTAGACTTTTTCAAATTATACAAGGACCGCTTCTCGTAGTTGGTTTAGGAATTGTCCTTAATCTTATTTTTCAAAATACGCCAGGATTAGCACTTACAACAGAGCAAGTTGTCAAAATTCCTGTTCCTGATAGCCTAAGTGGGTTTCTAGGTCAGTTTACTTTCCCTGATTTTAGTCAAATTGGTAATTCTGCGGTTTGGATTACTGGAATTACAATTGCAGTAGTCGCGAGTTTAGAGACATTATTATGTCTAGAAGCAACAGATAAATTAGATCCTTTCAAACGTGTAACTCCTGCAAATCTAGAATTAAAAGCGCAAGGTGTAGCAAATATCGTTTCTGGTTTAATTGGTGGTTTACCTATTACACAAGTGATTGTACGAAGTTCTACTAATATACAATCAGGCGGAAGAACGAAAGCATCCGCTATTTTTCATGGTATAATTATGTTGGTTTCTGCTATGGCAATTCCATTTGTTTTAAATTTAATTCCATTAGCAAGTTTGGCTGCAATCTTATTTTTAGTAGGATATAAATTAGCAAAACCTACATTGTTTAAGAAAATGTATGGTTTCGGACAAACGCATTTCGTTCCATTTATGGTCACGATTATAGGTATTGTTTTTACGGATCTATTGATGGGGATTGGATTAGGTTTGGTCGTCGCGGTTTTCTATGTATTATATAATAATTATAAGAAACCATTCTTGTTCAAGAAGGAGGAAGATATTAAAGATGGAGTGATCCGATTGGCTCTAGCCGAAGACGTGACCTTTATTAATAAAGCAAGTATTCAAAGAACATTAAGTCAAATTCCTGATGGTTCAAGAGTTATTATTGATGCATCGAAATCTATCAATATTGATTTGGATGTAATCGAAATCATCGACGAATTTGAGGTAAATGCGAAACATCGAGATATTGACTTAAAGATTATTGAGCGAGAAAGAAAAGGCGTGAGTAATCAAGTGAAAGAAATGGAACACGCATTAGTTAGTCATCTAAAAAAAGTGGCTTAACCATCACTATAGTAAATTTTTAAAAACAATTTCCTTCAAAAAGTAGTTTTTTTGGGGAAATTGTTTTTTTTATATAATAGACTTGTTCGGGGGGAGCTGATGGAGCGAGATGGCAGGAAATTTTGTTTTGAACGAGGCAATTTTTTTCGGAATAGCCATAGCTATTGCTAAAAAAATTAACGAAGTACAAAATAAAATTTGCCCGTCGCAGTCCATTAAGTTGCTCCCGAACAAGTCTAATAATTATCATTATCAAATTAAACGAAACCATGATTAAAAAATATTACTTCTTATCCTTGATATTAGGATTATCTGTATTGTCTAATCCTTTATTCGCACAGGAAAATGATTTTGGGAATTGGCTCATGTATTTTGGTACAAATAAAGTGGCTGATGATTGGAGCATTCATTCCGAAATTCAATACCGAAATCACACGCTTGCTCCTGTCAATATTGAACAATTGCTATTAAGAACTGGTGTGAATTACCATTTAAGCAAAAGCGCAATTCTTACTTTGGGATATGGATATATTGCTTCTCATGATTTTGATAGTGCACCAAAAGAACCAGAATCGGTCGAAAGTCGGATATTTCAGCAATTGATTTTAACAAATAAAGTCGGTCGAATTAAGTTTGAACATCGTTATAGAATAGAGCAAAGATGGGTCAATTCAGATTATAAAAATCGCGTTCGTTATCGGTTAATGGCGTTTATTCCAATTAATAAACCAACAATTACAACTGGCACTGTTTTCCTTGGGATTTATGATGAGATTTTTATGAATACCAAGCAAACATTTTTTGATCGAAACCGCCTTTATTTTGCTCTAGGTTATCAATTTAGTAAAACGACACAAGTTCAGGTAGGATATTTGCGCCAGCGTGTTAATGATTTTGGAAAGGACTATTTACAGGTTGGAGTAGTTTTTAATCCTGATTTTAGAAAAAAAGACTAATTCAATAACCATTGATTTAATAAGGGCTTAATTCTAAAATATTTTAGAATTAAGCCCTTTCTATTACAAACAACTTACCTTACAATCTATCGAGTCCAATTGTGTTATATTTAAATCAGAATTAAGTTTAAAATAAACATCGCTATTCCTTTCTTGATTATTGGCTTTATAATTAAAGTCGAATTTGTGTAATTCCATCGTTGTGTCAATAGGTGCAGGAAAAAATAGATGTATTGAATCGTTTTTATAAAGTTTCACTTTATTCTGTTGAAGACCAAATCCTTCTAGAATTCCCATAGATCCCATACAATTATTATCACAATCATACGAAGAATTAGTTGATGGGCTGATTAATGTAGTATCTAAATAGGTACGTAATTCCATACTATCATACTCTAGGTTATGAATATCTATTTGATAATAAATAATTTCCCCATTAGAATAAGGCGCTTTTTGACCTGTTGTTGCTTCAAACTCTTCTACTGTGATTATTTGATTGATATTAAAAGCTCGAATCTGATAATCTGTATCGTCACTCTTTTGGAATTGGCAAGCTATATTGAAAAATAAAAGCAAAAAAACACTGTTTTTCATTGGAATATTTTTGAGTACTTTGATGATTATTGTGGAAAATGCAAGAGGTTATTTTTTATAAAACTTAACTTATACCTCGCTTCTCGCTCCTCTAATAAAAACCTTCCAAGTTGCCAATAAAGGCACAGCAATAAGAATCAATGCCATTACATTAATCATGAGAATATTATAAAAAGCGCCGTAAGCTGCGGAAATAGTTGTATCAATTAAAAACCAAGACATCAGCCCAGTCCAAAGCGCATAATAAGACCATTTTTCTCTTTTTTTGAAAGCATATTCCGATATGAAAATCATTAAGACATGAAAGCCAATAATCGTTGCGCCAAGCACTGCAAAGATCCAAGTTTTAAATTTTATAACCTCAGGACTAAAAGGCTCACCATTAAAAAAAACGGCTTCTGTATGGTTATTATAAAGGTCAAAAATAAAGCTATTACTAGCAAATGCCGCCAAAAAACCAACCCCCAAAGCCATGACATTTGCATAGGTCAACCACCTTCTCCAAAATTGAAATCGTTGTTCTCTCATGTTTTATATATTACTAATATTTGAGATAGATTAAATATAAGTAATATTTTGAGCAAAAATATACGGAATATCATTAAAATTGACATAAATATTTCAGTTTCGATTTGTAAAATTGAAGTAGTTCCGTTACTATTGTCTTTTAATACAAAAAATGCTGAAACAGCTAAGGTTTTATCCTTATCATTTTCATATCAAATAAATAATGGAATTACAAAACGATTTATTTCTAAGAGCAGCAAGAGGCGAACAAACAGAGCGTCCGCCCGTATGGCTCATGCGTCAAGCTGGAAGAATTTTGCCTCAATATAGAGCGTTAAGGGCTAATTTGTCAGGTTTTAAAGAATTGGTAGAAACGCCTGAATTAGCTTGCGAAGTGACTATTCAGCCAGTTGATGAACTGGGGGTTGATGCAGCTATTATTTTCTCTGATATTTTGGTGATTCCAGAAGCAATGGGATTGACTTATGAAATGATTAAAGGTAAAGGCCCATTTTTTCCAAAAACAATTAAAACAGCTCAAGATGTTGAGCGAATGATTACTGGCGAAAACGCTGCAAGTGAATTGCAATACGTTTATGATGCCGTAAGTTTGACGAAAAGAGAATTGAAAGGACGCGTGCCTTTGATTGGTTTTTCTGGCGCACCTTGGACGATTTTTTCTTATATGATCGAAGGTCAAGGAAGTAAAACATTTTCGCAAGCTAAGAAAATGTTGTACCAACATCCTGAGGTCTCTCATCTTTTATTACAAAAAATTACCACTGCAACTATCGCCTATTTGAAAGGTAAAATCAGAGCTGGTGTTGATTTGGTACAAATTTTTGATTCTTGGGCTGGTATTTTGACCCGCAAACAATACGAAACGTTTGCTTTGCCTTATATCACTCAGATTTGTGATGCAATTGACGAAGTGCCTAAAACGGTTTTTGCTAAAGGCGCTTATTTCGTAATGGATAAAGTTGCTCAATTAAATTGTGATGTGATTGGATTGGATTGGAATATGGATGTCGCGCAAAATCAAAAGATTATTGGTGCTGGCAAAACACTTCAAGGAAATCTTGATCCATGTCAATTATATGGTAATCCGAAAGATATTGAAGAAGAAACGATTGCCATGATGAAGCGATTTGGCGGAAGACACATTTGTAACTTAGGGCATGGAGTTTATCCTGATACGCCTTTGGATAATGTACGAGTTTTCGTTGATACCGTAAAAGCCTTCAAATATTAAAAACTAAAAAAGAGCAATGAAATAAAAATCATTGCTCTTTTTTTAGGTTCTTTGACAATTTTTGCCAGAACTGAATTTTATCAATTAAAACAAATGTATAATTGTTTGAAAATCAAAGG
>CAKZLL010000099.1 GCA_937125475.1 uncultured Saprospiraceae bacterium
AAGTACGTTTGACTAAAAATAAGCGGAGAAATATGCTCTATTTTCATTGCTTCAAACAATTGCCTAAATCGCTCTACTCGAAGGACTTCGGCGCTAATTTGCCCTTGCTCGAATGCTGTCCAGATTTTATGATTAATTGTTTGATACAATTGATAAATCTCTTCATTACAGGGGCGGTCGAATTTTGAAAAAGCAACCCATAAAGCTTTTTTACTCGCTTTACTAAAATCTAATAATGTATTATCTGCATCAAAAAGTAGCCATTTAAATTTCATTGAATTGTATTTGTTCTATTCAACGAACCAAACCTCAGTTTGTTTGATGGTTTCTTTATAATTGGATTCAATGACATAAAAATCATGGGTAATATCAATGATTGTAGCATGAAGTGTATCACCAACTTTTAGGTGAATCTGTTCATCATCATTAATTTTCATTAAAGTCAGTTTATATTCTAAATCGGATAACCACTCGATTTTGGAAGTTAATTCAATACCAATATGATCCAAAAAATCCCATTGAATATCCTTACTTCGAACAATATAATTTTTTGGATATTGACTATCATATAAGAATTTACCAGCTTTAATTTTGGTGTAAGCTGGATGTTGAACGAGTTTGTTTTTGGTTTCAATCCCCAACTTAGCAAGCATAGAGGTGATCAAAGAAGTTGCGGTTTTCATAGATTGTCTTATTTTGTGTACTAGCGAAATGGTTTATAGTATTATATATTATAAATAACGAACATATGTCGTGAAATAATTCAATTGGAATAACATTTTTTTGTAATAAAATTGAAAAGAAATAGATCATATCTAAAACTCCTTGTTTTTCGATTAGCATTTGAAAATACCTATTATAGGAAATCCCTATAATTATTTCTTACTTTCACTTCTAGCAGTTACTTTTGTTGTATTAATGAACGATTGAAAAAACAATCACTTTGAATTTACCCTATTATATCGCGAAACGTGTTGCTTTCTCTGGAAAAAAAAGCTTTTCTTCGATTATTATCCGTATTGCCATCGCTGCTATTGCGTTGAGTGTAACGGTAATGATCGTGGCTAATTCGTTAGTAGCAGGTTTTAAAAGTGAAATCAGCGAGAAAGTTTTTGGTTTTTGGGGGCATATTCAAGTCATTCATTTCGAGTCAAATCGCTCGTTTGAAGTCGTTCCAATTAAACGAGACACTGCTTTTTATCATCGTTTAGATACGATTGGATCGGTTTCTTATAAAAAACCTGTTTATTTTTTAAATGAATTAACACAATTCTCGAAAGAAGAAAATAGTATCGGAGGTATTCGTCAAGTTCAGGTTTTTGCCGAAAAGGCAGGGATTATCAAAACTAAAGATAATTTAGAGGGAATTATTCTAAAAGGGGTTAGTGATGATTATGACTGGGAATTTTTCAAAGATTATCTTTTGGAAGGCGAAGTATTAGATTTCTCAGATTCTACTGCTTCGAGAGGTATTCTTATTTCAAGGCAAACCGCCAATCGTTTAAAATTAGAAATTGGTGGAAAACTAACCGTCAATTTTGTAGAAGGAGATAAACAACGTTTTCGACCATTCCGTGTCTCAGGTATTTATAAAACAGGTTTAGAGGATTACGACAAGAAATTTGCTATTGTAGATATTCGTCAAATCCAAAAACTCAATAATTGGGAAGCAGATGAAGTCGGTGGCTTTGAAATATTCCTAGATGATATTCGAGATTTGGATTTGTATTGGAAGCGAATTTATGAAGAAGAGCTCGGTACAGATCTTTTTGCACAAACCATCAAAGAAATGTATCCAAACCTTTTTGGTTGGCTTGAGTTGCAAGATTTTAACGTTCAGTTTATTCTTTTGCTAATGGTTTTGGTTGCTATTATTAATATGACGACCGCGCTGATGATCCTCATTTTTGAGCGTACAAATATGGTCGGCATTCTCAAAGCCTTGGGCAGCACTAATTGGAAAATTCGCAAAATATTTCTCTACTATGCGGCTTATATTATTAGTCTAGGCTTGTTTTGGGGTAATCTTATTGGAATTTCACTTTGTTTATTACAAAAATACTTTGGCTTTATTCAATTAGAAGAGTCGGCCTATTACGTTTCTGTCGCGCCCGTTGAAATTAATTGGTGGCTCATTATTTTGCTTAATCTTGGGACGCTAGTTATTACTTTATTAGCGATGATTATTCCTTCTTATCTAGTTACTAAAATTTCTCCTGTAAAGGCAGTTAGATATAAATAATGAACACTTAAAAATCAATTATGAAAAACTATATCGCATTAAAATACAGTGTAAAAGTTTGGTTTTTAGGGCTGTTACTTAGTTTGATCTTTTCTTACTTTTTTATTAATGCTGGAAAACCAGGTTTATTTTTTCAAAATCTAGGTGCAATATTTCAGTATTGGGGAATAAACCTTATCATTCATTTTCCAGCTATATTAATCTTTTGGAGGCTTCTTCTTAATCGGCCAAAATCAAAAAAGGAAAAGACTAACATTAAAATATATCTCAATATTAGTCTTTTGATTTTAATGATGATAACCCTTTATGTATTTCACACCTTTTTCAATAAGGTTGATATATTTAGATTATCAATATCTTTTTGGAAAGAAAATATTGTTAGTTTTATCATATTATCTACTCTATTATGGTGGTTTGAATTAGAAGACATCAGTGAAGAAAAAGTAGAAAGTATAGATCATTTAATTGAATAATGCTAATCATGCCTTAGAAGTAAAATTCTCTTCCATTATCTTTGAAGGATTTTTGACAATTTTTGCCAAAACTGGATTTATTGTCAATGAACCTCTTTAAATAAAAAATAAATCTAGGCTAGAATCGAAAAAGCGTTGAATGTTTTAAAACATTCAACGCTTTTAAAAAAAAAGTGAGCGTACCAGCCGCATCAACCACCTACCCTTGCTTGCTTTCACACCTGGGGGATTCAGCAGGAGCTGACTGTACGCCCACCACAAAAGTAAGACAATTTTCATTTTATGCAAACTTTGGGAGACTTTTTATTTGTGTTTTTTAATAAAAAAAAATAATCTTTAAAAAGTTAAAAAAGCAAAAAACGATGATACAATATTTTTAACTATAAAATTGTTTTTAGTTAGAATAATATTAGTTAAAAATGACTTTTTAAGAAAGAAAAGCTAATATGATTTAAAGTGAAAATAATTACTTGAAATGAGAAATAATTTTAAATTAATATAGATTTGTAACTTGCAGGGATAATTTTATAATCTATGTTATTAAGGATTCTAATGATAAAAATTAATATACTTGCAAAATCACCTTTTAATATTTTATACTTTGTCGGTTTTTTAGTGACTAGCTACAATTATCTGCTAAAAACTGCTTTGTTTAAAACTGAAATCTGTATTTTCGACTATAAAGATTCTTATCAGGATGGATTAAAAGAATATCAAACGAATGAGACTACGTTTATTAATTACTTACTGCTGCTTTATTTTGGTTTTCTTCGGAAACACCGCAATGATGGCTCCAACATCAATTCCATTAGATATAACATCTAACACTAAAATTATACCTATTCAAACAACAAAGAAAAAGCCATCTAAAAAAATTAAAAAGCGCTTAAAGCGTTTCTATAAAAAAGTAACGAAAAAAATCAAGAGATGGCGCTCTACTTTTTCTGCTATTGATGGCCCGACTTTAGTGTGGGCAATCGGAGCGATTATTTTGGGCGCATTGATTGTGTATTATTTTTTCAAAATTGGCTTTTTTACTGGCGTAATTGCAATTATTGCTGTTGCATTCTTCTTATATTTATTGTTCAATTATTTTGGATATTAAACGGTTAATTGAATTGCTGTGATTATTTTATTTAGAGACAAGGAAATAATCACAGCAATTCTACTATTTATTTGATTTCATCTAAATGCTCTTTCGCATTTTGTAATTTACCTTTTTGTGTCTCAATTTCCTTCTTTTTCGAGCTTTGCGCTGTTTTATTCGTTTTAATTTTACCTTCCAATTTAGTGATTTGCTTCTTCAAGTCTTCGATTGTCTTTTTGAAACTAGCTTCTTCTTTAGAAAATTTTGACATTTCCTTTTTGAGCTTCTTCAAAGTTTCTGCTTGCATTTCGATGTCTGCTTGTGCTTGATCTTGCTTAATTTTTAATGCAAAATCATAAATAATTTTTGAACCAGCAGCAGCACCACTATGATGTAAGTCTGAATTTAAAAATGCTCCACCCAAATCATAATGAACAACTAGTCGAGTTCCATTTTGGATCGGAATAAATAAAGCGTATATATCAACCGTATTTGTACTGATACTCGGAAGTTTAGCATTATCACTAAAATATTCCTTAGTTTTTTTATTTCGTTTGGTCTTTTTGACCTTCATGGATTTCAAATGTTTAGCCCATCTTTTGGCTAAACCCTTTGGATTTGTTTTTTCAAGGTCAATACTAAATCCGTTTTTTAGCCCCTGACTCATAGAAGAGGTATCTTCATTAATAACAATTTGACCGTAAGAAACGGTAGATGTCATAAAAACTATAAAAATGAAAAAAATTACTGCTCTCATATCTGCGTTCTTGATTGATTAAATGATGATTTATGATAAATGTTATATAAGACGATTTAAATTTAAGTTGTCACATTTCTATTTTTTTTGCATCTTTATAGGTGTAAGATACAAGTGAGATTTTAATGTTTTTAACTAAATGTAACAGTGCTTTTTTTAACATAAGTAGTTTTATTAGTTTTATAAAATATTGATTGTTAGTATTTAATGAATTAAATTTGTATTTTTATAAAGCTATTTTGTTACATTTATTAAAAAAAAGTTAAAAAAAACGATGTCACATTAAATAAAAATTTTAATAAAAAAAATGTACCTCTTGCTATATCTCATCGTATCAAAGATATAAGAACATCAATTAAGATTAACTTTTACATCAAAAAAAAAATGAGTCAACAACCAATAAAAATCGAAGACAGTGTAATTATTGACCTAATTGTGAATCAAGGTCAAGAAGAATTAAAGAATGTTATTTATAAACGTTATTTTCAAAAAGTGTATTATAGCTGTTTGAGAATAGTACAAGATAGAGAAATAGCAAAAGATTTAGCACATGATGTCTTACTAAAGATTTTTTCTAACCTTGCTCAATATCAAGGTCGTTCTAGTTTTGGAATGTGGGTTAGAGCTATCGCACACAATTATTCAATTGATTATTTGCGAAAGCAGAAAAGAATGTACTTTGAAACATATGAAGAGGAGAGTTTAGGTAATATATTGGTGGATGAAGATACAATCGCTTCAAAAATTTTATTGGAGAAGCGCTCCGATTTATTAAAAGGAATGATCGCGAATTTAAAAGTAAAAGATCAGACTGTTATTAAGATGCGTTACTATGAAGGGTTATCTATTAAGGAAATTAGTGAAGCAATCGGATCGGGTGTGAGTGCAACAAAAATGAGATTAAAAAGAGCTAAAATGCGCTTGATCGAAAGAGCAAGTGAATTGCAAGTAGCTTAATTATAATAGTTAAATAAAAATAAAAACTAAGTAATTATTTTTTACAATTATTTAGTTTATTTAAATAAATGTATAGTTTTGAAAAAAAAATAAGTAATTGATGCTCAATGAATTGCAAGTAATTGTAGTTCATTGAGCTATCCTGTTTTTTAGTACCTACCATAGTTTAATATTATTGTATCCAAAGTTTTTTTGATTTGAAATATATTCTTTTTTAAGGTTTTTTTATAAAAAAAAATAAACTTTATGTTTGGGTGAATTGAAATAATTCAGTAGTCAAATCATAAGAAATTGTTAAAAAAAGGATTATTTTTTTATAAAAAAATAAAACTTAGTGACGGTTTAAAAAATGACAGTCATTAAGATATTCTAGAATATAAACAAAAATGAAAGTAGATTTTGTTTATATTTAATTACATCATCTTTGATTTTAAAAACTTTAATTTTTAACGAGTTACCATGAAAAAAATCCAATTATTATTAGCTATGTTATTAATAGCTTCAATGGCACAAGCACAGTACAAAACATTAGTATTGAATTACGAAAAATCTTGTTTTGGAGAAAATGAACCATTGCCAACGGGCAAAAATTTTATCATTACGGGTGTAGTGAATAGTAATATAGCCTATGTTTCGGTTGATATTTTTTCTAAAAAAGGAATAGAAAAAAACGATCCGATTTATACGACTTTCTGGAAACGTGATTTGAATAGCAAAAGCTTGAATTTCAATATTCCGATTAATTTCAAGCTAAGAGAAAGTAAAGATTATGATGTTTTGATCCAATATTATCGTCAAACATCAGAGGGGGAAAGAGGTAAATTATATAAGGATATTAACGCTACTCTAGATGCTTATGTTGATCAGGCATTCAAAATTTCAGATACCGAATTGGGTTTAGTGAATAGTAAAAAACAAACTTTGAACGACTTGAATAAGATCGTTGTCACAGGTTTATCGAAATATCGTACTAGAACAATGTTGAGTTTTGAAAGTTTTTCTGATGTGGTTAAGTTAAAACTAAAACAATTAGAAGGCTTAAAACTATCAAAAGGAGCTGGGAAAGGATCAGATAGAAATACACGTTTATCATTCAAATCTAAAATGATGAATGAACTTAAAACAATGTTGCACACAGAAATTGAGCAATATATTTCTTCAGATTTATCAATTATGGTTGATGATAAGTATATTGATGATTATCCAACTGAAAGTACACAAAACTATTTGCCGATCAATTTAGGATATGGTGGAGCGATGTTGAATACAGATTTTCAAAATTTCAACTATGCAGCAGCACCATATTTAGGGTTGTCTATTCCTTTTGGTAAAGAAGGTGGTCGTTCGGCATTTTGGAGTAAAACATCCCTTTCTGTTGGGGCATTTTTGATGAATATGACGGATCAAAACAATGTGGAATACACAGGTCCAATTTTCAAAATTCCTGTTTATGCTTCTTTAGGTTATCGTGCTTATCGCTTTGTACGTATCAATGCAGGTGCTACTTTTCTTGAAAATACAGGAACTGGAAGCCTTGAAATCGTGCCATTTGTAGGGATTAGCGCAGAATTTAATGTCGCTGTAAAATTAGCAAAATAGGGTTTCATTGTTTCATTGTTTCATTGTCTCATTGCGAGATTGTTTAATCAATGAAACAATCTTGCAATGAAACAATGGACGAAGCAACAATAATTTAGCAATAAAGACTAATAGAACAATGAAATTATGAAACAAATATTTCTCTTAATTTTTACACTCTCCACACTCTCTCTTTTTGCTCAACAAGATTTGTATAGTTGGCGTGTTAGCGTTCATGGCGGTGGAATGACTTATTATGGCGATTTGTCAAATAGTTATTTGGATGTACAATCGCCTTGGCTCGATGTGGTTAATCAATATGAAGAAACAACTTACGGCTTGAGTGTTGAGAATTTCTTTTCCAAAACAATGAGCTGGAGATTATCTGGAATGCGCGGTTCGTTTCAAGCAAATGATCGAGCAATAGATTGGAATGGCGATATTTTGACCGATGCCGCTAACTTTGATCGTTCTTTGAATGTTCGAACATCCATCACGAATTTGATGTATAGTTTTAATTTCTATGCGGATAATAATGGTTTTCTTAGCCAAAAAGCACGCATTTCGCCTTATATCGGTGTTGGTGTTGGTGTCACTTGGTTCACGCCTTACGCGGATTTATTCGATGGGAATGGCGGGCGTTATTCTTATTGGTCAGATAATACGATTCGGAATGGTAGTGAAATGAATGTGCCTAACGCGACTATTATTAATCAAGATGGGAATTTTGAAACTAATCTACGAGAAGTTAAAACGGAGCTCCAAGATTACAATGAGTTTACATTAAGTATTCCTGTTAATTTGGGTTTGAAATTTCGACTAACAGACCGAATTAATGTAAATATTGAAGCAACAGGTATTTATACCTTTACGGATTATTTGGATGATGTGAGTGGAGAATTTCCAACGAATTATGATAATCCCCTTCAAGCTTACGCTAGTAATCCGAATAGCCAAAATCAGAATTGGCGCGGTACACAAGATGATTTGCTCAATGATATTTACGGAACGCTTACACTAGGCGTTTCTTACAATTTTGGATATAAAATGGAAAGTTTCTTACCGCCTGTTTTTTATTCTAAAGATGCGACTTTAAGAAATGGGAAAGTTGTCGAAAACAAAACGGATGTTCCTACTTTGCCGAAAGAAAAGGTCGTCGATGCTGTTGAAGAAAAAGAAGTAGTGAAAATTGATACGGTCATTACGATTACAGAAGACGAAAAAGGGAAGAAGGTCGAAGAAGAGGTCATCGTTATTAAGGAAACTGTCGAAGAGAAAGTCGTCGAAGAAAAGCCAGTTGAGAAAGAAGAACAGAAAGGAATTGAAGTTATTAGTTTAGAAGAGAATAGCACTGTTACACTTCCAGATACGGTTTATGTTGAAAAATCGGATAAAAATGTAGTGGTCAAGGAACCAGAAACGGCAGTAGAAGTAGTGGAAATTCCAGCTGAAAATGGGCAATTAGTAGGGGCAGACACGCCAGCAGTAAAAATTGAAACTGCGCCAGTGATTGCAGCAATAGATAGTGCAGCAAGTCCAATTGAAGAAGTGGCAATTGACACCCCAGCAGTTGAAAAAGAAGTCATTGCGGTAGTTGATCCTGTTACTGAGGTAGTTGAAAAATTGGATACACCAGCTGTCGAGGTTGTGCCTGTTGTTGAAAATGTGCCTGTTCGCCAAATAGATACAATTGTAATTTTGCAAACGGGCGATGATGGTTATGACAACGAGCTATTAGCGAGCGTGGAGCAATCTCGTTTGGAATTGGCAAAAGTCACACAGCAATACAATCAATTGATCATTAATCAAGAAGCAGATAAAGGTAAGTTAGATGCAGTTAATCAAAAGCTAGATTCGCTTCAAATGGCTTTTCAAAATTACCAACAGTATAATAATAAAGTCAATATTCAAGGTAATACTAATGCGGAGAAGCCTGAAAATGTAGCTATTCAAGGTTCGACAGGGCAATTACAAAAAGAGATTGATTATTTGAAAGCACAATTGATTTTAGCCAATAAAAAAGACGAAGCAGCCGTCAATAATGCAATGGCTAAACAATATGAAACAGAACGTAAAGTTGCGCAACTTGAAAATCAAGTTACTGAACTTAAAAAGGAAGTAAAGAAAGCGAAGAAAGCAAAACGCAGGCGTTTGAGTTTGAAAAATTTTAAACTAAATCGCTCTAGGGATAAGAAAAAGGAAGAAAAAAATACAGAGGCTGTTGTAGAAGAAGCTGCGCCTGTAATTGAAAAACCAGTAGAAGCTGTGGTAGAAGTTCCAGCTAAAAAAGATACAGTTTACATTGAAAAGCCAGTTGAACCAGTTGTTGAAAAACCAGCAGTAACAGTCATTGAAAAAGAGCCTAAAGTTATTATTGTTGATAATTCGGGCGCAAAGATTGATAGTGTTAAAACGATTTTAAAAGCAGAACAAGAGGCGGCATTATTAAAAAAGCAAGCTGAAATTGAAGCATTGAAAAAACGTTTGGAAAGCATGGAAACGAATGTAGACGCTTCTAAAAAATCAGAGGAAAAAGCATTGGGTTTACTGAAAAATCAAATGGACAGCATGAATGCAAAATTGTCCGCAATGGAAAATGCGAAGCCAAAAACGGTGATTATCAAAGAAGAGGTAAAACCTGTTATTGATAATAAAACACGAATAAACATGGCTATTCGAGGTTATGAAACATCGAGCGTTTATTTCAAAGTAGGCAAATCAGTTATTGATGTGGAGTTTCAAAATCGACTGCAACAAGTCGCTTCATTGATGCTTATTCATCCAGAATTGCGTGCATCTGTCACTGGATTTACGGATAAGTCGGGTAATCCTGCTGTCAATTTGAGGTTGTCAAAACGTAGAGCAAACGCAGTAAAAGACTTTTTGATGAGAGAAGGCGTTCGTCCAGATCGTTTAATTCTTAATTATCAAGGAGATAGTAACGCAACAAAAGCGAATGATCCTTACGCTAGAAAAGTTGATATTGTATTAATTCATTAGAGGGTTTTTTATTTAATGATTTATAAAACAGGGCAAATGTAGATCTACATTTGCCCTGCTTTTTTTTAAAAAATATTTATTAAAAAACTCTAAAATACAACAGTTTTGACGCGTTTAGTCATGCGCCCATCTTCAAATACTTCTTCTAAAATCATATTTTGAGCGGATTTTTCAGAGAAAACTTCTTTCATATTTCTGACCAAACCAGCAGGGATTTTTGCGTCAAGCAAACGCTTCATAATCGTTTCGCTGTTTTCTTTTAAGAAGGCTTTCGCCAAAATTTCAACTAATTGATCTCGATTTTGAACGCGTAAAGTATTGGTAGAGAATACTTTATTTTTTAATGCATCTAAAGGAAATACTTTGCAAAGTGATTGATAATGCCGTTCCGTGCCAACTGCTAAAACGATCATTTTATCATCTTTAGTGAAAAGCAAATCGCCATAAGGCGCAATATTTGGATGTTGAGTGCCCATTTTTTGCGGAATGTGATTTGCCATGAGCCAATTTGTGGCTTGATTGACCAAAGAGGCAATCGCGGCTTCATAAAGAGAAACAGAAACAACACTACCTTTGCCTGTTCTAGCTTGATGCAAAAGCGCAATGAGCAAAGCTTCTTTAAGTTGATGAGCTGCTAAAACATCAATCAGCGCAACAGGTAATTTAGCTGGTGGTCGATTTTTTTCACCAGTCATATATAAAAAGCCAGTTTCGGCTTGTAAAACCACATCAAAAGCAGGACGTTCCCCATCTGGAAACCCTTTCAAATGACCGATAATCAAAGTCGAATTTAAGGCTTGCAATTGCTCAAAACCAATCCCTATTTTGTCAGCAGAAGCGGATTTAAAATTAGTAATAACAATATCTGCCGATCGAATATGTTCGTAAACAACCTCTAAATCTGCGGCTTTGTTCAGATCGAGTAACAAGACTTTTTTGTGGTAATTAATGCTACAATAATAAGCCGAATAATTATTGTCTTTAGGTTCATTAGGTAATTTCCAAGAACGTGTAATATCACCGTTAGTCGTTTTATTTTCAATTTTAATGACTTCCGCGCCCATTTCTGCAAAGAACATTCCGACAGAAGGCCCAGCCAAAATATTAGCTAATTCTACTACTTTTAGCCCTTTAAAAAAGCCTTGACTATTCAATTGATTTTTCATAATGATAAGTGAAATATTGTTGAGAAAGAGGTGTCAGGAGTGAGGTGTCAGGTGTCAGGTGTCAGGAAGATTGATTATCAATTATTTATAGCGTTTTATGCCTCGCCTGACACCTCGCCCCTGACACCTCTTAACTAAAACCCCTTAGGATGTTGTTCTTCAAAATCAGTGTGATCTTGAAGAAATTGCGCCAGTCTTAAAATTTTACCTTCTTCAAATAATCGACCAGTAAATGAAATACTGGTAGGTGTTTCATCTTTGAAACCACTTGGCAAAACAATGCACGGATGACCTGTCATATTCGTAATCGCTAAACTTGAACTGCCCCAACTCGGATGAACATAAACATCAACTTGTTTCATCACTTCATCCATTTCTTGAATGAGCTGCGTGCGTTTTCGATTGGCATTAATATATTCAACCGCAGGAATAAAACGAGCTTGACGGAAAACATTTGGCCAAGCATTTTTAATCTGACGAACCAGTAAATCGTCTTGATTTGAACGGGTTAATACATCAAATGCAGCAGCAGCTTCCGCCTCCAAAATAAATGTAATATTCGGATATTGAGGCAACTCAATCGGAACAAGCTCAACGCCTAATTCTTTCAATTTTTCTAAAACAACAGCGTCATTTGCTTTAAAACCGTAATCGCGCTCAAACGCCGCTTTTTCATAACCAACTTTCAGCGTCTTAATATCCAAATTCGCATCATAATTAAATGGCGCATCAATCACCGCAGGATCATTGCCCAATTTGCCACGAATGGCATTAAAAACGACCGCCGCATCTTTAGCCGATCTCGTAATCGGACCAATTTTATCCATTGTCCAACTCAACGCCATTGCGCCAGCTCGACTAACCGTTCCAAAGGTCGGACGCAAACCCGTCGTACCGCAAACTGTCGAAGGAGAAACGATAGAACCGAGTGTTTCCGTTCCCAATGCGAAAGGCAAAAGCCCTGCCGAAACTGCCGAAGCCGAACCAGCTGAAGAACCACTAGAACCCGTGCTAGGTTTCCAAGGATTTCGGGTTTTCTCACCAAACCAAACATCGCCCCAAGCTAATGCGCCCAAAGTGAGTTTGGCGCACAAAACCGCTCCAGCTTCGTCTAAACGTTGAATTACAGCGGCATCATAGCCCAAAACTTGATCTTTGTAAGGCGTTGCCCCCCAAGTTGTTTTATAGCCTTTGACGGCAAGCAAATCTTTTGCACCATAAGGAATTCCATGTAATAAACCATGATATTTGCCTGCGGCTAATTCCGCGTCCGCCCATTTTGCACGTTCCATCGCGCGTTCTTCGGTGAGCGTGATAACACAATGAAGAGTTTTATCGTGTTGCTTTAAACGATTGATGAAAAAAGTCGTTAATTCTACGCTGGTGATTTGTTTAGTTTTTATCAATATTGCCAAATCGACGACGCTATAAAATGCCAAGTCATTAATATTTTTAGGCATTTTATTTTTGGTAGCTTCCGCAAATATTATTGGCATTTCTTGTTCTGGCATATTAAAGCCATAAGGCAAAGGATTGAAGGGAATTGCAGGAGGAACATCATTTAAAATCGTGTCTGCTCTTAGTTTTTCATAAGCTTTTCGACGGCTTTTTAAATTGCCAATCATACTATCTATCTCCGTTTTGGTAAATTCCAAACTGATCAAATCAGCCGCTTGTTCGACCATTTGTCGATCAATTTTACCTTTGATATAGCTAAACGAAAAAGTGCCAATAATACCAATTAAAAAAAAACTTAGAAATAACCAGCGCGTTCGTTTTTTCATTATGAATAGGTTTTTTTTAATAAAAATGGACTTATACAGCGGCTAATGATTTAACGAAGTACAAAATAAAATTTGCCCGTTGCAGCAAATTAAGTAGCCGCCGTATAAGTCTAATAAAAGAAGAATTATTTTAAACTGCGCTCAAAAAACTATAAGCCCACCAAATTAATAAAGCTTGAATTGGCAATCGTAAAGCGGTTTGCCAGACCATTTTTCCTTTCTTTAATGCTTTTTGAAAATGATAAACATTCGCAGGAAAAACCGCAATTAATAAAGCAATAATACCCCAAACTGCATAATCTCTCGTCGCAGGAATGATAACTAAAACACCTAATAAAAGTTCAATTGCTCCAACTAAGATATTTACTTTTTCGGGCGCAGGAACCCATTTAGGCGTGATGCGTAGAAAGAAATTCGGAGACTTAAAGTGAGAATAGCCAGCAAAAATGTAAAATCCTGCCATTAAATAAAGACTGTATTCGTGAATGATCGCCATAATCGTATTGTATAAAAATGATTAATTAAGTACTCCTGCAAAAATAGTTAAACAAAACTAAAAAATACTATTTTTGCAGAATGGGAAGAAAAACAAAGCATATAAATTTATCAGAAAAAGAAGTAAAAGAATTGGAGTTAGGCTACAAAAAAGGGAA
>CAKZLL010000100.1 GCA_937125475.1 uncultured Saprospiraceae bacterium
CCAGTCGATTGATCCAAAATCATAATGACCACGTTCTTTATTCCATTTTAATTCAGGATCGGGGATCGTTATGCCGAGGATTTCCGCTTGTGAGACAGTCATATCCACGACTTGTTGGCGAAGTTCATCGTTGGTTTTACGCTTGATTTTCCATTTGACGGATTGTGCTGTATTTGGAGATTCAGCATCAGGTGGCCCAAACATCATTAAACTTGGCCACCACCAGCGATTGAGTGCATCTTGTGCCATCGCTTTTTGTTCGGGCGTTCCTTTTGATAAAGTCATCATGATTTCAAAACCTTGTCGCTGATGAAAACTTTCCTCCTTACAAACGCGAACCATTGCGCGAGCATAAGGCCCATAAGAGCAACGACACAACGGCACTTGATTCATGATTGCCGCGCCGTCAACTAACCAACCGATTGCGCCAATATCTGCCCAAGATAAGGTTGGATAATTGAAAATACTAGAATATTTGGCTTTGCCAGAAAGCAACTCATCAATGAGATCTTGTCGATCAACACCCAACGTTTCAGCCGCAGAATAGAGGTATAAACCATGCCCTGCTTCGTCTTGCACCTTAGCGATTAATGCGACTTTTCGGCGCAAAGAAGGCGCACGCGTGATCCAATTTCCTTCGGGCAACATTCCTACGATTTCAGAATGTGCGTGTTGAGATATTTGTCGAATCAAGGTTTTGCGATAAGCTTCTGGCATCCAGTCCTTAGGCTCAATCTTGATTTCGGCATCTAATTTGGCTTGAAACGCTTCTTCTTTTGTTAATTTTGACATAGCACATTGATGTAATTGATGATTAACAATGAATATCTTCTTATTAATATAAAAATAGTTGATTGTTTGTTTTTGTTATTATTCAACAATACTTTTAATGAAAAAGTTGAATAAATAGCACTTAATTTGCTGATTCTTGTTTTTGCAGAATTTTATTTTAAAAAATCAAAAACTAGGGCTGAATTATTTTATCAGCGAATTTTCACTGTACAAATTTATACCGATTTTTTATAAATAGCAATGTTTTGGATTTAATTTTTATAAAATGTCAAAAGAATGGCAAGGAAGGGGTTTTGTTTTTTGAATAATAAAGGCACAGTTGAATTTTTAGGTTACAAAAAGTGGAAAATTTATTGGGATTATGTAAGGTAATATTTTTTTAGATTACAAAAAGTGTTTATTTTAGTATAGATCTTGTAAACTAAAAAATATGTTAAGGGAATTAATTGGTAGAAAAGAAGAACAAGAAATTTTAAAAAAAGCACTAATACTAATTTCATTTATAAGTGTCGTGTAAAAATCGTCCATTAAATCTATTGCACAGCTACTTTAGTGCTGTGGTAATGTAGAATACAAATCTGGGTTTTAACCCAAAATACAGGTAGATTTGGGTTAAAAACCCGCTTTTTAACCTAACTCAACACCGCACTAAAGTAGCGGTGCAATTGAAAATTAATACGACAAGGTTAATTTAAAAATGTATAATCTGACCGAAACACAAGGCGTTTGGGCAAGTCTTAGTCAAGGGCAAGCCTATAAGATTTGGTGTGGCTATGCTTTTGAAAATGTTTGTTTGAAGCATATTTTTCCTATCAAAAAGGCGTTAGGAATTGCTGGTGTTTATACGCGTGCGACTTCTTTTTATAAAAAAGCAGACGATAATAACCGAGGCGTTCAGATTGATTTACTGATTGATAGAAATGATCGGTTGATTAATCTGATTGAGATTAAATTTTATGATGGGATTTTTTCGGTTTCAAAAGATTATGCTAAAAAACTGAAAAACAAAGTTCAAATATTCAAAGAAAGTACTTAAACCCAAAAACAAGTTTTCCTAACAATGATTACTTCTTTAGGTTTAAAACCAAATATCAATAGTATTGGTCTGATTGATAATGATTTTGATGCAGATATTTTGTTTTAAAAAAAGCATAGCAATAAATAGAAAAAGCGGATAGATTTCAATTGAAATCTATCCGCTTTTTCTATTTCTGACCGTTAATCCTCGTTCGTGTGGTCTGGTCTTTCTGACTGTATAGAGCGGAAGGGATATTCCTTTGTTGTATCGGTCTCAATCCTCGTTCGTGTGGTCTGGTCTTTCTGACCCCTATTTGGCTTCTTATACTGATAATCAACACATAACAATGTGTTTGCTTGTTGCGGGCAAACGCTGTTATTGCAATATGAAGATTCTTGTAATTTCAATGAGCTATATTTTAGGGGGTAAAACTGTGACATAAAGTTAAGCTAAATATTCAGGAAAACAATGAATTCAAGAATAAACATTACTTTTTGTAACGATTTATTAATCAAAAGGAGCAGGTTCAAATAGGTCATCTAAAGTTAAAGTATTTTCAATAAGCCCCAAACTATGGGCATTTTCTTTGATGCCGAAAGTAGTAATGAGCGTTATCATAATGGATTTTTTGGATTGGCTCGTTTCCTCAAAAATCCATTTTTTCTGTTGTAATTGTTTCGCGTATTCCTTTGAAAGTGTAAATGTTTTATTGCAAAATTTTACTTCAACCAAATTAATAACTTGATCATTTCGATCAATAATCAAGTCGATTTGAGTGCCTTTTTCATTTTTAGAACCTTTTTTTACGAAAGAAGCCGTTTTGGAATACACGCCAAAAATACCTAATCCTTTTTTGATTTGGGCAATGTGTTTTAAACAAATGCCTTCAAAAGCATAGCCGCTCCATGTTTTATAGGTTTGAGTTTGACTAAGATATTGCCAAGTGCCTCGCCCTTCATTGGTTTTATCTTCCATGAAGTGCAAATAAAATAAAGAATATTCATCGGTTAAACGAAAGAGTTTGTCTTTCTTTTTTTTGCCAAAAGGATGATAGGAAGCTATGAAGCCCGATTGTTCTAATTCTTCCAATACTTTAGATGTTGCTCCGCCGTTCGGTGTTTTGGCTGTTTTGACAATCTCATTTCTGGTCATGCCGCTTCGTTTAGTGCCTAATGCTCGAACGACTGCGATGTGATTATCTGGAAATCGAAAGAGCGCGGGATATAGTTTGGCAAATTCATTATTCAATAAACCTGTTTTTGAAAAACAAATATCGTCTATGTTTTGAATCGCGCTTTTTCCTTTTTGAATTTCTTTTAGATAATGAGGAATACCGCCCATTGCCATGTATAATTCGACGATTTGATAGCGCGTAAAATTCAAATATCGGCTGGTCAAATATGCTTCGGTTTCCGCTAATGTAAACGGTTGAAGTTGAATATATCGGGTTATTCGATTATGCAATCCACCCGTATCGAAAACGATTTTTTGGACAATCCAAGACGTAGCAGAACCACATATAACAACGACAATATGCTCTAATGCTGCCCAACTATTCCAAAAATAACCGAACGCGCTCAAAAAATCAGATTTCACGCCAGCCATCCAAGGCACTTCGTCAAAAAACACTACTTGCTTATCATCGCTTTTGTTCGTTTCTAGAAAATCTTCTAATTGAGCAAAGGCATCAAACCAATTTTTAGGTTTTTTCCTAGTCGTATTATTTGGATCAAACTTCGTCAAGCGTCGCGAGAAATTTTCCAATTGTTGTGAGCTAGAAACATTTTGAATACCTGTTAATTGAAAAACAATATTGTCTTTATATATCGTATTAATCAAGTAGGTTTTTCCGACACGTCTTCGCCCAACAACAGTGATAAGTTCCGCTTCATTAGAACTTAAAGCATTGCCTAAAACTGCTTTTTCTTTTTTTCTGCCTATAAATTTTTTTTCCATGTTATAATTATAAGTCGCCAAATCTAGTTAAATATACATAGATTTGGCGACTTATAGTGGTTGAGAATTGAAAGTTGAGAGTTGAGAATGAATTAAAGCGTTGTAAATCAATTGTTTAAATTTGAGGTGATAATGAAAATTGTGGAAATTAAGGATCGGATCTTTTCAAAAGATCCGATCCTTAGACCTTAAGGTTGTTTTTTAAATTAATTTTTTATAAAAATCCACTTTTAATCCTTATAAAATAACCATTTTCCAAGCTCTTTAAAACTGACTTTTTTGCCATACATCAAAATTCCCACACGATAAATACGACCTGATAACCAAATCATAAAAATGGAAGTGCATAACAAAACGACCATTGAAAGCCCTAATTCCCACCAAGCAGGCTCAAACGGAATACGAGCTGGCATGACAATCGGAGAAAAAAGTGGAAAAATCGAAGACCAAGTTGCTAGACTACTATTCGGATTATTAATCACGGCAAACATGATATAAATCGCCAAAATAATCGGAATAGTGATTGGTAAAGTCAAAGTTTGTCCTTCGCCCAAATCGTCGCCCATTGCAGAACCTACCGCCGCGAAAAGAGAAGCATAAATAAAATAACCACCCAAAAAGTAAAAGATAAATACACCGAAAATTAACAACCAATTTTGTTGGCTTAATAAAGTCCAAGCGTCCATGATTTGCATTTCGATATCTTCGGCATCAGCCATATTTGCGTTTGCCATATCCATTTGATTAGGATCTAATTCGGGCATGAAAAAGCCAGCGACAAACATCAATCCCATTGTCAGAATACCCCAAATCAAAAACTGAGTTAGACCAACAGCACCAACACCGATAATCTTACCGAGCATGAGTTCAAACGGCTTGACCGATGAAATCATAACCTCGACAATTCTATTCATTTTTTCTTCCATCACCGAGCGCATGACCATCATTCCATAAACAAATAAAATGATATAAACCATGAAACCCATACCACCACCTAGAATCGTTGCGACTGCGGCATTATTTTGTTTTTCGCTTTCTTCTAGCTCGCCTTTGTCATTAAATTTTAGGTTTTTTTCGTCCAATGCAACACTTGTACCTTCAATGTTTTCGAGGTCTTTCTCATTGATATTGAGTTGTTTAATTTTATATTGACGAAGCAATCGAGCGATTTTTCTTTCTATAATTTCCTTAGAAGTAAGGGATAATTGTTTTTCTGAAAAATATTGAACACGGAGTTCATTTTTAATGTTTTTAACTGCGGGAATATAAAGCAATCCATCAAAATCCAGTTTTGTATAGTTTTTCTTGAGAGAATCGAGGTGATCTGTCTTGTTTACATAGACGGTTTGTTTGCCCTCAGAAGAAATAACAATATCGATTTGCGAATCATTTTTGATGGCAATCCGCGTTTTATCGCCTTGATAAGCAAAGATAAAACTGACGATCACGATAAAAGCGACCATGATGATTGGGGTGAGAATGGTCATGAGAATAAACGAGCGTTTCTTGACGCGTGTGAGGTATTCCCTTTCTATTATTAGCCAAAGATTATTCATTTTCTTGTTGATTTAACGTTTGATCTGCAATTGATTTTTGACACGTTTTAATTACGATGACGGTACATGTTTGATGAAAATTTCATTGAGTGAAGGCAAAATTTCCTTAAAAACTCGAACGTGTACACCTGCCCGAATGAGCGT
>CAKZLL010000101.1 GCA_937125475.1 uncultured Saprospiraceae bacterium
TGTTTTTCGCATTAATTATTTTAAAAGGTAGTCATCAGGTGAGTTATTCTTCAAATTATTAGTTGAGACACCACTAAAATTGAATTACCCCCAAAAACTATATAATATTTGTGTTGTTACAGTTAAGACTTAGAAAATAGCTCGAGCAAAACTGCTCAAAATTACCTTTGATTATCAAAATAAAACTCATGAGAATTTCAGTATATAGAAAAGCACATTTTAATGCCGCGCATCGTTTACATAATCCAAAATGGTCAGCGGAAAAAAATCAAGCCGTTTTTGGTTTGTGTAATAATCCTAATTATCATGGACACAATTACGATTTAGAAGTTCGGGTCACAGGCGAAGTAGATCAAGAAACGGGTTATTTAATTGATTTAAAAATATTAAAAGACATTATCAAACAAGATATTGAAAACCGATTCGATCATAAAAACCTTAACTTGGATACTGAGGAATTTAAAAACCTTAATCCAACGGCTGAAAATATCTGTTGGGTTATTTGGAAAATTTTACGAGAAAAGTTAGAAGATAAATACGAAATTGGCGTAAGATTGTACGAAACACCTCGCAATTATGTGGAATATCCTGCATAACTTTATACCGAAAACTAAAAATGGAACATGGAAAAGGTTCAAGTTGATGCGTTAAATAATTTTTAATAACGCTCTACTTTCTATCTTCAATTTCCAACTTTCAATTCAAAAATGAAACTATTTACTACCTGTCAGGTGTTTATTTTTTATCTTTGCACAAAGTCTAAAAAAAAAATTATATGGCATCGAAGCGACAAAGCCAAGTGGCAAGTACTGTAAAACGCAATTTTAGTGTAGTTTTACAACAGGAAGGAACGTATGTTTATGGGGTTGAGCCACTTGTGACCGTCACCAATGTAGTTATGACACCAGATATGGGAGAAGCAAAAATATATCTCAGTGTTTATAATGTAGAGGATAAACAAACGGTTATTTTACAAATGGAGGACAATCTTACGAGATTAAGGCAGTTATTAGCACAACGCATCCGAAAGCACGTCAGAAGAATACCTTATATTAGTGTATATTTGGATGATACGCTTGATGAAATGTATCGCCTCAACGATCTTTTTGATAGAATGAAGGATGACAAAAAAGAGCAATAATTAATAAGA
Source organism: uncultured Saprospiraceae bacterium (assembly GCA_937125475.1). GTDB lineage: Bacteria > Bacteroidota > Bacteroidia > Chitinophagales > Saprospiraceae > CAKZLL01. The sequence continues at coordinate 1,151 of CAKZLL010000101.1, forward strand.
AATGATGAATAAATTTTATTCATCATTTCTTATTTTCCCTCAACGATTAACCAATAAGAATGAACCTACCTTTTAAAATTGCAAGCCAATATTTGTTTACAGATAAGTTTTTTAGTAAAAAAGGCTTGCTGATTAATGGAGTATTAACCCTTATCGTCTTAGGATTGATGATGATTGATATTCGATTAGGTATTCCCGTATTGATTGCTCAATTATTGCCTTTTAAAATAATTGAACGTTCAATTTGGGAGGATTGGATAGCTAAAGGAGCTTTTGCCATCATTCTTGCTTTACCCTTACCTTTTAATACCTTATTATATGGTATTATTGGACTACTTTTATTTCAATTCATTAAGGAATTTATAAAAAACAAACGCTTTAAATTAAGAACCTTCTTTTGGGGTGGTTTCACACTTTTTTTCTTGTATTATAGTTTTTGGTTTGGAGTGATGTTTTATATCCTAAGCTTATTTCTATATCAATTGTATCTTGGAAAACGCAATTCTGTTCATGTTATTTCTAGAATTTCGGTATTGGGTGTTTCTGTTGGTACGGCTGCACTGATTTTGGTGTTATCTGTTTTTAATGGGTTTGAAGATTTGATTATTGACCTTTTTAACTCCTTTAATGCCGATGTGAAAATAACTGCACAAAAAGGGAAAGTCTTTCATGTTGATTCTTCTAAAATCGCTGATTTGTATGCGCTAGACGAAGTTGAAACTGTTTCACAAACCCTCGAAGAAGTTGCTTTTTTTGAATATGAAGGCAGTCAGAATTTTGGTATTATTAAAGGTGTTGACGAAAATTTCAAGGAAGTTTCTAATGTAGATTCTAATATCATTCGAGGTATTTATGCCTTAGACGGCAATGGAACAAACTACGCGGTTTTGGGTGTTGGTATGGAATACAAATTAGCGGTTAATGTTGAAAATCGCCTCAATTCCATGAATGTTTATATGCCAAAACGCCAAAGAACATCTATACTTGCCAATGCCTTTATTAAGCGTTTTGTTTATCCTATTGGATCTTTTGCTATTCAGCAAGAATTTGATGAACAATATGTCTTGACCAACTTAGATTTTGCTAGAGAATTATTAGCTTATGAGGATGAAGTCAGCGCATTAGAAGTGAAACTTACAGAGAATGTCAATATTCCGACCGCCATTAAAAAAATCAAAGAAGTCATGGGAGATGACTTTCAAGTTCGGGATAGATACAGACAAAATGAAGCCTTTTTCAAGTTAATGAACATAGAAAAATGGATTGGTTTCGCGGTCTTGAGCTTCACGCTTTTATTGGTTTCTTTTAATATGGTTGGTGCTTTGTGGATGTTGGTTTTAGAAAAAAAGAAAGATATTGCTATTCTCAAATCTATGGGATTTTTGGAGAAAGATGTTCAGCGTATTTTTATTAATAAAGGACTTTTGCTTGCTGGATTAGGTGGATTAGCTGGCATATATATAGCACTGATTTTTTACTTTTTTCAAGAGCAAGTCGCATTAATTAAGCTAGGTGGAGGAGCAAATTTATTAGTTGATTCTTATCCAATTAGTTTAAGGTTATGGGATTTCATATTAGTATTATTAACTATTATTATTATCGGCATTATTGCCTCATGGCTGCCCGCTTTACGCGCTAAACACGTCAGCCCATTAATTAGAGAAGATTAGAATAATTATTATCAATGAATACTTGGGAACACGAATTTAATTGGCTACAAGTGCGTCATAAAGTGAAAGAATGGATGAATTTGGATAAACTTCCAGATTTGAATGGCGTTTTATATCTTATTGGTATTCAAGAATATGGGCGAGTTAAAGCCACATTTACTAAAGAAGAAAAACAAGATTTAATTCATATCGCGGTTTGTGAACTCTTGAGTCAAGACGGCTATTATGAATTTAAAGGTAGAGATGAAGAAGGTTGGCCGCATTATGATATAATCAAGGCAATTAATAAAAAAGGCGTTGATAATCAAGAGGAATTACTCAAAGAAAAAGTAGTTACTTATTTTGCAAAAATGGTCAACGAATAATTTAAGAAAGATCTTTTTTAATATAAAAACAAGCGAGGTGTCAGGTGTCAGGTGTCAGGTGTCAGGAAATTTCAACCTAAAACGCGAATAATTGTCATTTTAGGCATTAAAAAATGTTTATTCGAAGCCTCCCGACTCCTGCCCCCTCGCCTCTGGCACCTCACTTTTACTAAAATAAAACAATATAAAAATCCTATTCTATGATAATCAACTTTTCAAATCAACGCTCTATTGTTAATCAATATATAGCTGAGTTAAGAGATGTACAAATCCAAAAGGATCGAATGAGATTTCGACGAAATTTGGAAAGAATAGGAGAAATAATGGCTTATGAAATTAGTAAAGATTTAACCTACGTAACCAAAGATGTTGAAACGCCTTTAGGATTTTCGCCAAGTCATATTATTGAAAATCAACCTGTTATTTCTACTATTCTTCGAGCAGGTTTGCCGATGCATCAAGGTTTTTTGAATATTTTTGATCAAGCCGACAATGCTTTTATCTCTGCTTATCGCAAACATCACAAAGACGGTTCTTTCGAAATTCAATTGGATTATATCGCTTGTCCAAGCCTCGAAAATCGACCATTAATTCTTTGTGATCCAATGCTCGCGACTGGCGCGTCAATGGTCGCTGCAATTCGAGCATTAGCTAATTATGGACAATCTTCTAGCATTCATCTTGCTGTTGCAATCGCTTCAACGGATGGCGTAGCCTACGTTAAACGATACTTTCCCAATGCCAAATTATGGATAGGTGCAATTGATGACGAACTCACCGCTAAATCTTACATTGTTCCAGGATTAGGAGATGCTGGAGATCTTGCTTTTGGCGAAAAATAATGATTGCTAGATTGCTAAAATGTTATCATTCAACAATTTAGCAATCAAACAATCAGCGAAGCGACACAATCACAGCAATTGTTTTCACATCAAATTTCCAGTTCTTTTTTAAATTCAGAAAGGGAAACAGGTTGATAATCCAATTCGAAAACATCCTGTTCGCCTGTCTTAGTTATTTTTTTAGCTAAATAAAACTGCCCGTTTCGGGTATAAAAACTTAAAATAGTAATATCAATATCATTAGGAACAGGATCTGACTTATGAATAGAACCAATTGATTTTAGACCTAATATGCTTTTATAACGATGTACTACAACCATCGTTCGTGCCTCATTAACAAAATTTGGCTTAACGGTAATCATTTCTCGATCTTTTAAAGGAAAACTAAGAAATCTATCACAATTAATCAAGCCCATCTGATTAACGTCCATTACATAGTATCGTAATTCTTTATTATTTAATCGCCCTGTTTCTTTAAATTTCTTTTCTAAATTACTAATCCTTATTTCTTTAGCAACACCCCTCATAAACGACGCTTGTCGTGGGAATTCATCATCCCAAAACATGTTTCTAAGGATCATAGTAAATAAAGTCCTCTTTTTATTTTCCCAAGTGTACAGCTTATTCTGATCCTGTCTAACAATTCTTAAATAACGCTTGTATAATGCGTTTTCATTATTATACTTTTCTAATTTTATTTGATAATACTTCATTTGTTTTTTATAGATCTCGTCTTTCTTAGCTTCTACTTTTTTCTTACCCAGTCTTAATTTACCTATAAAAGACATATTATTATACTTAACATCTGCACGGTTAGGTTTTTTCAGCTCCTTTGGTTTATAAACTTTCTTTCTATTAATTTTTTCAGGGTTTATTTTCCAATGTTCTTCCCATGCTTGATTCATTTTTTCAGGTATATATCCCATTTTTAAGGGCTTCCCCTTACGTTTTTTTATATCTCTAGTCTTAACCCTATGATCTTCATAAAAAGGCACATAATCTCCATTAGCTATTAGGTCTTTTCTAGTGTCACGCAATGTATCCGTTGCACTCTGATTGACAGTTCCATTCTCGTTCAAAACAACAGGTAATTCCCTTTTTTCATTTGGCTTTATTGCGTTCTTTGTATAATTCACTGGCAATTTACCTACTTCAAAAGGCTTTTTCGTTTCTTTCCAATTCACACTATTATCTTCTCCATTTTCTTCTCCGATAAATAGTTCCATCTCAGGTTGAGCCTCAATAACTGGCATTTTAATATTAAACGATTTGCCTTCTTTTATTTTGAGTGCTTGCCCATTACTCGAAGCCTCAATATGAATCATTCCGCCAGTTTCTAACATTCTTCCATCAGAAGTTGTCGTTAAATTCAGCATGATCATATCACCAAAAGTATAGGCTTCCTCTATCGAAACCGTCACTTCACCAATAGGCTGATTAGAACCATTTTTATATTCAAAAACATCGGGTGGAATAGTAATAATTGTACCTTCTTTTGCTTCAATTACATTTTCCCTATCTGTTTGAAATGTAAACGTTTCCCGTTTCTCCGCTCTAAGCTGAGATAAAATAGGACTTTTAAATATACTTCTAGCTTCACTGACTTTTGCTTTTTTAATCGGTTGTATAATGATATCAACTCGCCTATTTTGCTGTCTTCCTAATTCATTATTATTAGAAAATTTAGGTCGGCTTTCGCCCAAACTATTGACTTCAACTTTACTAATAATTATGCCTTTTTCGGCTAAATAAGTCTCAACTGATTTAGCTCGTCTATTTGCCAAAGCCTGATTATAAGATTCACTACCTCGGCTATCCGTATGCGCTAAAATTTCAATAGAATAATCAATTAAAGAAGGAATGTTTTTACTAAAAGCATCTAAAATATCACGATCTTTTTCTTTCAAATCATATTTATCGGTATCAAAATAAATAGATATTTTTTGCCTGTTTTGACAAAAAATAGCGGTGCTAATCGTCATGATCAGCACAAACGAGCATAATTGTTTCATTATTAATACTTTTTGATAGGTAATAAAATTAGAATAAGGAATTAATTATAAACAAGATAAATATAATTTGAAAAGAATACAACATTCCTAATTCGCAAAAAAATAATTGTTTAATTACTAAATTTAAGCAATCAAACAATTAAAGATCACAAAGCTTGATCAAAGAGGTCTAATAATTTTATCAATCACATCAAATTTCCAGTTCCTTCTTTAATTCAAAAAGAGAAACAGGCTGATATTCCAATTCAAAAACATCTTCCTTACCTGATTTAGTAATTTTCTTACCTAAAAAAAGCTGCCCATCTTTGGTATAAAAACTTAAAATAGTAATATCAACATTATTAGGAACAGGGGCAGATTTATGAATAGTACCAATTGAATTTAGGTTCAATACACTTTTGAAACGATGCACTACAACCATCGTTTGTGACTTATAAGAAGCTTCTTGCTTGACCATAATTGGTCGACGACCAAATAAAGAAAAACTAGGAAATTTATCACAATTGATGTATCCCATCTGATTAATATCTCTCACATAATATTGCAATTCATAACCTTCTAATTCTCCTTTTTCCTTAAATTTATTTTCTAAGTCATTTATTCTTTCTTCTTTAGTCTTAAACACTAATTGCCTTTTCCCATATTGTTCATCCCAAATGATATTATTGTCAATAAGATCCAAAATTGCATCTTTTTTAGTTGCCCAACTATTTGTACTATCTTTAGTATCATTCAAAGAACGCATATATACTACATATAAGCCCATTTCATGATGATATCGCTTTACCTTATCCTGATAAAATCTCATTTTTCGTTGGAAAAGTATATCAATTCTGGCTTCTACTCCTTTTTCACCTAATCTTAATTGACCTCTTCGAGTAAGAGGTAAATTAACATCTTCGCGCTTTGGTTTTATAGGTTCTTTAGGAGGACTAAGTATTTTTTTCCTAACTTCCTTAGGTTTTGTTTTCCAGCTATTTTCCCATGCTTGATTAATTGATTTCGGGATATATCCCATTATCAAAGGCTTTCCGTTTCGATTTTTTGCATAATCAAGTTTAATTCTAGCATCTTCATAAAAAGGAACATAATCTTCATTAATTTCTAAATCCTTACCGCTTCTATGCAGTTTATCTGTTGCTTTTCTGTTGATTTCTCCATTTTCATTCAAAACGACTGGCAAAGCTCGCTGTCTTTTTGGACGTAATGCATTTTCTGTTGCTGTTTCCGATACGTTTTTCACTTCGAAAGGCTCATTTGTTGCTTTCCAATTCACGCTATTATCTACTGAATTTTGTTCTCCAATGAATAATTGCATATCTGATTGAGCGGCAGTAGTTGGCATTTTAATATTATATGATTTACCATCTTTTATTTTAAGTTCTTGACCATTACTTGATGCTTCAATGTGGATCATTCCGCCTGTTTCCAACATTTTCCCGTCAGAAGTTGTAGATAAATTCAGCAGGATCATATCGCCAAAAGTATAAGCTTCTTTCAAGTCAATCGTCACATCTCGAACAGGTTCATTAGAGCCATTTTTATATTCAAAAGCATTGGGAGGAATAGTGATAATTGTTCCTTCATTTGCCTTAATTACGTTTTTCTTGTTGGCTTTTAGTGTAAAGACTTGGTGTTTTTCCGCTTTTAATTGAGTTAAAATAGGTGCTTCTTCAAAGGCTTTTTTGATGGGTTGTACGATAATATCAACACGCCTATTTTGTTGTCTTCCGAAGGCATTATTATTCAAAAATTTAGGTTGGCTTTCGCCAAAACTACGAGCTTCGACTTTACTAATAATCACGCCTTTTTTAGTTAAATAAATTTCAACCGCCTTTGCGCGTCGATTTGCCAATGCTTGATTGTAAGACAAACTGCCTCGGCTATCGGTATGCGCTAAAATTTCAATGGAATAATCAGTTAGGGAAGGAATTTTTTCAGTAAAACGATCCAATTCTAGGCGATCCTTTTCTTTCAAATCATGTTTATCAGTATCAAAATAAACCGACATTTTTTGTTGACTTTGACCAAAAACGGCAATGCTAATCGTCATTATCAGCAAAAACGAGTGCAATTCTTTCATTAGTAATACTTTTTAGGTAATAAAAAATAAGTTTATTTAGTAAGAATTGAATAGGTACTTATAGTCAAATGAAGCTATTAGTAAAAACAATTCTTGACGAGGCAGGTATGATTTTAATAAAATTATAATGCATTTTTTACAAAAAGATACAGCGTTTCCTTGCTTAAATTCTGTTTTTGAGATTATTATTATTTTTCAAAAAAATGTATATTTACAACTAATAATAAAACTCTGTTTCTATATATGAAACATTAAAATAAAGGAATGACCAATTATAATAAAATAGCCGAAACCCTAGATTTAGCAGCATCTAATGCCAAGCCTATTCCTCAATTAAATCTATCTCATTCTTTGAATATAGAAGAGGCTTATGCTGTTCAAAGTATTTCGATTAGTCGCAGATACATCCGAGGCGAAAAGCGAGTAGGTTTGAAAATGGGTTTTACCAGTAAAGCCAAAATGGAACAAATGGGTGTTAATAGCATAATTTGGGGTCGATTGACTAACCAAATGGCTCATGATAATGGAGGTGATTTGCACAAAAACAACTTCATTCATCCTCGCGCTGAACCAGAAATTGCCTTTCTTATTTCAAAAGATATCAATGAAACGTTGACTTTAGATAATGTGCTAGATTTTGTCGAAGGCGTAACAGTTGCAATCGAAATTATAGATTCTAGGTATCAAAATTTCAAGTTTTCATTGGAAGATGTTGTTGCTGATAATTGTTCTTCGGCTGCTTTCACTATTGGAGATTGGCATCCTGCGAATACGAATATTCAAGATATTGCCATGAGTTTGAATGCAAATGGCGAAGCTGTACGTACAGGAAATTCTAATGCTATTTTAGGAAATCCGTTAGAATCTTTAGTTGATGCGGCTCGTTTAGCACAAGAAAATGGCGAATATATCATAAAAGGCGATATTATTTTAGCTGGCGCGGCTACTGCGGCAATTTACATAGAAACTGGACAAACCATCACTGCAACAGCCGAAGGGTTAGGAAGTGTTAGTTTGAATGTAAAGTAGTAATGAATTAAATCAAAGGACAGATTAGAGCTAATATTTTAATCATTCTATTTTAAAATCATACAGATAGCAAAAAAATTTTGCTGACGCAGAATAAGAAACTAGAAACGCAGATTTTTTAAAGCTCGCTGATAATTGCAGATTAATTTCCATTTCAATCAAGATATTAGAATGAAATTATTTGATCAATATTAACCAGATTGTTACTTTTTTGTAAAAGTTGAAACACTTCCAAAATTAATCTGCGATTATCTTAGAAACATGATAGAGGTCTGTGTCGCCTGCATTCCCATTTTTTTAGCTTGCGGAATAACAAAGTAAATTTGTATGATTTTAAATCATTCAATTTCTAATTTAATTGCCTCAATTTCAATCGTATCTTTATTGTTATAAGCTCTAAAAAATACCATTTCATCTTCTACAAACAATGTTGCAGTCATTGTTTGATCGGGTTGTCGAGTATCTGTAATTAATAATTGATGCTCACTTTCGCGCTTCAATTTATAATCTAACATTTCATCTTTCATATTTTGAATAATAAAATAATCCAGTCGATGCACAAAAAAACGCTTCCAACGATTCTTAAAATCCAATGACGGCGGAATAAGTTCTCCATTAATCGCAAATTGAGTGACTTCATATGCGCCATGAAAAGGCGGGCGTGCAGCTTTATCATCATTAAAATTGCCAGAAGAAAGATACATTTCAAGAGAATTGATCAGGATAACGCCAATTATTAAAGTTTTTAAAACGCGATACCACCGAATTTGATTGCCTTTCCAATTCGGTCGCCAAAGCATGTTTGGAGGAGTGTTTTTGTTTTGTATAAAAAAAATAAACAAGCGTTTCGCATCTAGTAAAACGAGTAATATTAGTAAAAAAAGTAAAAACGAAGAATAGAATTTAACAGAAATATCATAACTAAAATTGATCATTACCACATTCGTCATAATGCCTATTCCAATGATCGCACCTAACAATCTAGTTTTTCTAAAAAAAAGTAAAAACGCCACTAAAATTTCGGCAAAACCGCCAAACATCGTATAAGAACGCGAAACGCCCATTGTACTCCAATACAATAAATCAGGGGAAATTTTGCCTAAAGGCGTATATAAAATATTAGGTTCTGGCAGGTAAAATTGCCATTTAAAAACCTTGCTCCAACCATAAGCTAATAATTGTATAGCTAAATAATACCTAATTATCGCATAAAAAAGATACTTCAATCGAGGATTAATGGAAGTTTTTAAGAAAAATGCGCCTATACCACCAAATACCAAGGAAAATAACAGTAAATTAAAGGTATGAATATATAAACCCATCGAATCTGACATGATTTGAAAATTAAAGGGCATAGCGATTTGAAAAACATGATGAGCTGACCATTTTACAAAAAACTCAAAAAACGGACTACACCAAGTTCCAATATCTGGCAGAATAGCTTGCGGAAAAGGAAAAGACAATATGAATAATAGTACAAATAAAAAAACAGTTACAGCTAACCATTTTTGTAAAAAACTCCAATTCAAGCGTATCATATTGTTAATCATTTCGTTATATACTCAAATCCTCATTCAATAAAACGAATATAATATGAAAAATTTTATTCTACTTATTCTTTTCAGTAGTTTCATTACAGGTCTTCAAGCCCAAACGCTGAAAGTCAAACACAAAAGTCATAGCGGAACTGACGCGACTTTTGCCATAAATTCGACTAAAAACTTTGGATTGCCCGATGACGATTATTTTGACAACCTTGAGAAAAATCAAACTTTAAAAGCCAATAAACCATTAAAAAGTAAAGCAATTAAACCTCTTTTAATCAAACCTCAACCTTTAAAAAAGATCAAGGTAACTCCTAAAAAACCGAAAAAATCAAAAAAACTTAAATTATTTAAAAAGAGAAAAAAGAAAACTTCTAGTTTAGAAAAATCATCGCAACATCAATCCAAAACATTATTAGCTAATACTCCTAAAAAATCAGCAAGTTACTCCAATTCCTTATGGTTCATTTTAATTGGCATCGCCGTTTTGATGTATCATTTGCCTTATCGCAATACTGAAGAGAGCTAGTTCTGAATTAGATTATTTTTTCACTGACTTCCCTAAACAAGAAAAGAGCGCACTGAAATTAATCAGTACGCTCTTTTAGTTTATTATAAATCCATAACTTAAAAAGTGAAAATTAACGCCCTAAATAAGCTTTCAAAGCTTTGCTTCTTGCAGCAGTACGTAACTTATGAATGGCTTTATCTTTAATTTGGCGAACACGTTCTCTGGTTAAACCGAAATGTTCTCCAATATCTTCTAAAGTCATTGGATGTTTCACCCCAATTCCGTAAAATAACATAATTACACCACGCTGTCTTTCAGTTAAAGTAGATAAAGCTCTTTGTAATTCGATACTTAATGACTCTCCGTATTCTAAACTCCTATCTGTGTTTCCTATTCCGTTATTAGGCAAGACATCTAATAGTGAGCTGGATTCTCCTTCTACGAAAGGAGCATCTAAAGAGGTATGTTTAGTACCAACACTTAATGTACTTTTAACATCTTCTGTACGCAATTCTAATGCATCGGCTAACTCATCAGCAGTTGGTTCGCGTTGGAATGCCTGCTCTAGTTTTGCAAATTCTTTATGAATTTTCGTTAAAGAACCAATTTTGTTGAGTGGCAAACGAACGAGACGAGACTGTTCTGCTAATGCTTGAATAATAGACTGACGAATCCACCAAACCGCGTAAGAAATAAATTTAAAACCTTTCGTCTCATCAAAACGTTGAGCAGCTTTTACTAAGCCTAAATTCCCTTCGTTGATCAGATCGTTTAGTGATAAATTACGGTTTTGATATTGTTTAGCCACCGAAACTACGAAACGTAAATTCGCATTGACTAATTTTTCTAGTGCTTTTTCGTCGCCTTGTTTGATTCGACGAGCGAGATCCACTTCTTGTTCTGCCGTCAATAATTCGACTTTTCCAATTTCTTGTAAATATCTTTCAATTGACTGACTTTCTCTATTCGTTATGGATTTAGAGATTTTTAGTTGACGCATACCCTAATTTGAATTAATAAACTAATTAATAATCTTTTGACCTTCAATGAATGAACGACCAATATTTAAAAAAAGTTCGTCTTTATTACTATAAATTCAAACTTTTTATTATTTTTAATATAAATTAACCTTAATTATGATTAATATTAAGGATTAATTAGTTAAAAGACTGTTTTATTTAACTTTAGACACTCTATTATTAATATATTTTTATTATTAATAAGTAGATTCTCTTCAATTTAACCACTCTTACGCAGAATATACATTTTTTTAGGCACAAAATCAAGATCTGTCAGTGTATTATGACGTTTTCTCTTCAATTTCAAGAGCTATTATTACAGGATTAGATTCTTCTAAAGGGTCTTGATTCAATTGTTTTGATATTGTCTTATACAAATCAGGCAATAATTTTTTAAAACTCTCTGGTTTTGCAAAAAAATGTTCTATTGCTACTGCAAAAAAATTAATGGTAGGTTTTCCTAAATATTTTTGAACTTGAGCCAATGACATTCCGCGTATCTTCGCCAACAGCAATAAATTTCTAGGCGTTGCATGTTCTAAAAAGGCTTTTTCAGACCATTCATTTTGTATCCAAAGTAAGTTCACAAACTCGTGCATCACTATATTATACCGTTGCGAATCACGCAAACCAGGAATAATATGATCTAAAGCAAAGATCAATCCTCCAAAATCTCCATCCTTAAAGACTTCACTCGCATGAAATTTTGGAATTGTAGGCGAGGGAAATTGACTTGGATACAAAACAATCGTTTCAAATTTCGGTGATAAATATTCTTCCAATCCAAACGTCAATTGTATCGCATTAGCCGCAATCAAGCCTTTCAAATCTTCTGGAACGACATCAATTACCTTCTTTTCATACGATTTAGAAAGCATATATAAAGCCATTCTATTCTCAAATCGAAGGCGATTTTCTTGTGATAGCTTAGAGAACATTGGAAAAAAACGATCCAAAACACCTCTCATCTTTTTGTGCAATTTGGGTGGATTACGTGTGAACCACCACCACTCAATTTGCGGTCTAAAAATATAAGCAAAAACCAATGGAACAATGCAAGCCGCGACAGAATAAGCCCTTGTTTGAGGATCATCAATGAGCAACGCTGCTATAATTCCTATAATTATGAAAGGCATGGATAATGCTAGTGTTGGCATATTTTTAATGACTGAATAAGTTGAATAAATGAGTAAATGATAGAATTATTCAAGTAATTAATTCTATCATTAAACTGGAACGTGAAAAATTCAAATCGTTACAAAATTTCTTATTATTCTGCTTTTGCCTCAACGATCAATTTCACTTCATCTCCTGTTTTGATTAGACCGCTTTTGATCACTCTCGTTGTTAATCCGCCGTGTCCACGCATAGCATTATAACCACCTGGTCCAAAATTTTGTTCCATCCTAGAGCAAGGATGGCAATCGCCAGTACCTTCTAGGATAGCTTCACCGATTTGGAATTGTTGTTCTTTTAATGCGTGAATATTAATGCCTCGAACCACAATATTTCGTCGAGTAAGAAGCGGATCAATGCTTTCTTTTCCCAAAATTGACGCGATTGCATCTAAATGCTCTCCTTGAATAAGCGTTACTTGTCTTTTGCCTGTACTTTTTTTATAATGATCACCTTCTAAACCATGTTCTGTTTTTGCCATTGCTTGTTCTACAACTTTAACAGCTCCTTTTCTTTCGGTCCGAATAGTTACTAATTCAACTTTTCCAACTTGCGGCATAGTTTTAAATAGCTCTTTCATTGTCTTCATCTTTTATACTATATTTTATTTTAATTTTTGATTATTCAAATGACGGTCTTTGTCTCGAATGGATTTTTTTATTAAGTTTTTTTCTAATGCGTCGGTTAAATTAACACCAGTTTGATTAGCTAAACAAACCAAAACAAACAAAACATCTGCCATTTCATCCGCTAAATCATCTTTAGCAGTAAGGGCTTGTGCTTCGGTTTTGAATGATTGTTCTCCATAAATTCGAGCCATTAATCGAGCGACTTCACCGACTTCTTCTGTCAAAATTGCAGTATTCGTCAATTCATTATAATAACGAATACCAATCGTATTGATCCAATTATCAACCAACTTTTGCGCTGCTTCTATTGTCATTAATATTAATTAAATTATGTGATTATTTCATGATGCCACACGCCAATTCAGGCAGTTTTCAGCTTTTAATTCTCAACTAACTCAGTCTTTTTGCTTAGTGTCCATTAGAATTGTTACAGGTCCATCATTAAGTAAAGCGACTTTCATATCTGCGCCAAACTCGCCTGTACCAACATTTTTGCCCAAAGCTTGTTCAATTTCTTTGACAAAAGCCTCATACAAAGGCACAGCAATATCAGGTTTGGCAGCGCGAATATAGGAAGGGCGATTACCTTTTTTGGTACTCGCATATAGTGTGAATTGACTGACTACAATAATATCTCCTCCAACATTCAAGATTGACTTATTCATCACGCCAGCCTCATCATCAAAAATACGCATATTCACAATTTTTCTGACTAACCATGTAATATCTGCATTTGTATCTGGGTTTTCAATTCCCAATAATATTAACAAACCGCCTTGAATACTTGATTTAACATTTCCGTCAATTGTCACCGAAGCTTCTTTTACCCTTTGTATAACTGCACGCATAAGCTTTAAATAATGGATTTTGAATTAAAAAAAACTATTAATTACTTCCTCAGCACTACTCTTTTTTCACCTCTGTCTCAATTGGAAGATGATAGTATTCTAAAATGTACGAACCACTTACGGAGCTTTCCGTAGGATAACGTTGATAGCGTTTTTGTACCAAAGTTATTGTTCCTTTTCCTGGTTGTAGGTTTTCTAATTGCTCTCTTCTAATATAAACCTTCTTACCATAGGATTGCCCTACCTTGCTTAATTTCAAAACAGTTTCACCACCAATTTCTAACAAAATGACTAATTCTTCATCTTTACGAAGCGTATCACCTTGCCAAACAAGCGTAAAACCACTATCTGGTCTAATGACTTTTTCTTTAATTTGAATGGAAGATATAGGCTTAAAATTAATAGATTGCTCGACAAATTGATGTTGATTATCCTCGAACTGAAAAGCAATTTTGTCTGGAAATTTAGTTCGATGATCATAACTGTAATAATCTGGAGCAACCCCTTGCATTGATTTATATTCCATCGTTTTCCCTAAAACTCCAACACCTAAAGCTGGTTTGAAACTGACCTCTTTTTTTCCTTTAATCACCGTTTTATATTTTGCTTGAATAGTCAAATTTTGACTAGAAGCAATATAACGGACTTTATAATCTGCCAATAATTTTTCTTCAGGCGCATTTTGACAAGCGGCAATTGTAAAGGCTGAAAAAATCAAAAAAAACATTAAACGCATCATCTTTCGTTTATTAAAGTTATTAATCAAAAAATAAAAATACACTGACAGCTAATTTAAAAAAAATAGATCATTATTTATTTCTCACCAAAATATTAAATTAACCTGAATAACATGCAGTCAATAATTACAATAATTAAAGCATGGCTATCTACTAGACATATTAAAGCATTAAAGTAGAATGATTAGGCTGATTTTTTTTTGTTTTTGTATATTTGGAATATAGTCCGAAGTTTTAAATTCATTCCATTTCTAAATAGTTTTTTAAATTATGCATCTACCCAATAATCAGCATATTGATACCAAATCGCTTAATCTAGTTTTTAAAAATACGACCTCTACTTATAAATTTTATTGGTTTTACTCTATTCTTCAAATGATCGAAAATAACCGATTAGAAACTACACAGCAAGAATTGATAGCTTCAATGATAGGAAATGTCTGGTTTTCGATTTCTAAATATCGTTTATCATTCGGTGCGCAAGATAAATTAGCAAATATTGTAGATGCCATTACAAATAGTGAGGATGAGCTTTTAAATTTTGAAACAAAAACAACCCGTCAAAAGATTATAACAGGTATTTTAGTTTTTTTAGAAGAGCATCCCAAAACAACATTAGCCAAAAATATTCTAAGTCTCAATACTTATGTTCCATATCGTTTTTTACGCCCGTGGTGTGAGGATATTCTAAAACACACGAAAAGTAGTCATTTTGAAAAAGTCGTAAAAAATTACGCTTCTGACATTGATGAAACTAAAGATCTTCCTTATTTTTTTGAAAAAGGAAAAATCATTTTTCATCCAAAATGGGTTGAATATTTTAGAACACATTTAAAAGTATGTAAGGATTACTGCCTTTGGAATTTATTGCTTTTTCTACAAAAACGAAATCCTAATGTCCCAAATATTGCTGAAAAGTTATTTGCACCTAATCCTAAAAATCGAACTTTAACAGCAGAATGGAAGTATTGGAAAATGGTTTATCAAGAAACTCAAACGCCTTTGAGATGTATTTTTTCAGACGAATTAATTAAAATAAAAGATTATGCGTTAGATCATTTTATTCCTTGGAGTTTTGTTACACACGATTTACTTTGGAATTTAATTCCGATCATTCCAGGTGTTAATTCTAGCAAAAGTGATCATTTACCAAATTTAGATCTTTACTTTAAAAAATTTGGTGCAATACAATTTGAAGCTTTTCATATTGGAGTACAACTCAACAAAAAGAAAAAATTAGAAGATTATTTAGTACTTGGCAATTCAATAAAAGACATTAGCCGATTATCTAAAAATGATTTTATTCAAAAATTAGATAACCAAATCCAACCACTTGCCCAGATTGCTCAAAATATGGGTTTTCGAAGTAATTGGGTTTATCAAACAAAGCCATGAAACTCTATCATTCCCCTAAAAATCCTAACGCACATTTGACGGTTAAGCAACGAGATAAAGTATCTTATCCAACTCGAATTTTATTCAAAAAAGGCGTTTTACAAGGAAAAGCACTAGATTTTGGTTGCGGTTTGGGCAAAGATGTTGAGTTCTTAACCGCTCAGAATTTAGATATTCAAGGGTATGATCCTTTTTATCAACCCCATTATCCCGCTGAAAAATTTGATACAATTATTTGCCATTATGTATTAAATGTTTTGTTTCCTAAAGAGCAAACTTTTGTATTAATGGCAGTTTCAGAGTTATTAAAACCTAATGGAAAAGTTTATTTTACAGTTAGGCGAGATTTGAAAAAAGAAGGTTTTAGAACTCACTTTATTCATCAAGTTCCAACTTATCAATGTAATGTTACACTAAATTACAAGAGTTTTTTCACTACTGACTTTTGTGAAATATATGAATATCAGCATTTTAATCAGCTTGAAAACCATGCAGCAATTGAACATTGTTCTACTTGTGTAACTCATTCAGATCAAGAATTATTAACTGAAACCGCTACTTTCTACGCACTCAAAAAAGATTTTGGTGCATTAGTTATCTCTAAACGCCATCGAAAAGATTATTTTGAATTATCAGATAGAGAAAGAATTGCGTTGGGAATTATTATTGAACGATCTAAAAATTTATTAAGCTTAGATCAATATCAGGTTGTTTTTGGAAATACAAAAAGTAAAAACAAGCATTTTGAAGCCTATTTATTGCAGGAAGAATACATTAATAAAATGTGTTAAAAAATAAAATCAAATGGATAACAACAAAAAAGTAAGGCATTTATTAGGTATTTCAGGTGGTAAAGACAGTGCTGCACTGGCTATTTATATGAAAAATAAATCCCCTAACCTTAAATTAGATTATTATACTTGCGATACAGGAAAAGAACTAGATGAAACGTATAAACTCACCGAAAACCTTGAAATATATTTAGGCAAATCAATTACTAAACTATAAGTTGGGAAAAACACGCCTAATAATCCTTTTGATTACTTATTGAAGCTTAAAGGCGGTTATTTGCCTTCTCATTTTGCCCGTTGGTGTACGAATGAATTAAAATTACAGCCTTTTGAAAAATATGTTGGTGATGATCCTGTAGTTTCTTATGTTGGAATTAGAGGTGATGAAGATAGAGAAGGTTATATTTCTAAAAAATCGAATATTCAATCTATTTTTCCTTTTCGCCAGAATATTTGGAGTGAGGATGTTGTTTTGAAAGCATTATCAAACAAAAATATCTCTCAATTAGCTAAAAACTATCAACAGTTTGCTCAATCAGATAAATTATCTCGACTACTTGAGATTATAGATGAACCGATTTCAATGTCTTTCCCGCTTAATCAAAAGCGTGATTTGCTTTTAGATTTAGATGTAAAAGCCTTTAATAAAGTGGTTTTTGAGTTTCTAAAAACTACAAATTATCCACTTTCAAACGAACAAATGTTTCCTGTTGTAGATAATGATGATATTCTTATTCGAGAAGATATTTTCAACTTACTTCGAGAAAGTGGTGTTGGTGTACCAAAATATTATGAAAAAATCACTTACGAAGTGAATGGTAAAAAAGGCGAATACGCTCGTTCTCGACCAGGTTGTTATTTTTGCTTTTTTCAACAAAAGATAGAATGGGTTTGGCTATATGAGCAACATCCTCGTTTATTTCATCAAGCACTTGAATATGAAAAAGAAGGTTATACTTGGATTCAAGATGAACCTTTATCAGTACTGATACATCCAAAACGTATTATAGCGATTAAGGAAGAACACTTAAAACGTATGGAACGTATCAAATCTAATAAAAAATCTTCTTTTCTTGTTGATGTTCTAGATGATGAAGAAGACATTGGTTGTGTTGCTTGTTTTATTTAATTTTTTTTTGGTTTACAACGATCTGAAATCTATCTAAAACGCTTATATATTCATCAAAGAACAAGTTTTTTAATATTGTTAAAGCCTTGACTCTGGATAGGGGTAATTTAGGATTTTCTAATTGCTTCTCAATTTTTTCCTTCTTGATTTTAAATCCATTGCTTCCTTCATTGTCGATATTTCTCCGCTTTTCAACCAATAAAGAATCTCGCATCTTTCCCTTAATTTCGGTACAAGACCTGTCTTCAACAACCTCTTTAACTCTTCTTTATTTTCTTTTATATTACTTGGATAGTCTATTTTTTCGGAATATAATAATATAAATAATAAACATGGATTGGTCTTACTCGCCAACCTGATTTTCTTGGTGAACCAGTAGAATAATGTTATCCCATGCTTCTAGGAACAAATTTCCTTGTAAGCATTATAAAAGGCTATGTTCTGTCCATGATCATGAAAAATTACGTAGTTGGTGACATTTAGATACTTGTGATCATTATACTTATTGACACGCATGTTTACCATATGTAAAATGCTCAGAACACGGTATTTGTACAATAGAGCCAAGTTGGTCAAGAGCTGGTAGTCGTTTTACTTTGCAATTTGAAAGTTTCATTATTGATACACTGCAATCAACACAAGTTCGTTCTCGGAGTGCTTTACAATTATGCGTTTCAGAAGAACAATTAAAACGAATACAAATTCAAGCGGTAGAACGAGGTTTATCCAACCGTAAAGAATTTAAACAGACAACTTTTCACACTGTCCGCCATGTATGTATAGATGAAAAAAGCTTATTTACAGGTCATCATTATGTATCAATACTCTACAACGGAGAAACGGGAACCGTTTTGAAGGTGGTAGAGCATTGAACACAAGAAGCTACCGAGAAAGCCTTCAATCAACTAGGTGAATATATTGATTTAGAAGGAGTTAAAGTGATTACTATCGATATGTGGAAAGCTTTTCAAAATGCAGCAAAAGTTTGTATTCCTAGTGCTGATATTGTACATGGTCGTTTTCATTTAGTACAATATTTGAATAATGCTGTCGATATTACGAGAAGAGCAGAAAATAAAAAATTAATCGCTCAAAACGACGATAGATTAAAAGGAACAAAGTATTTATGGCTGAAAAATTCAGATAATCTAACGGATAAACAGGAAGCAATTGATTTTTTTAATAACCAGGTTAAAAACATTGAGACAATTAAAAACATATCACTTTTAAAGGTTGCCAAAACTTTTAAAAATCACTTACAAGGTTTAATTGATTATACCAAACATAGGGTAAGTAATACTATGGCTGAATGCATCAATATGACTATTCAGCAGATAAAATTTAAAGCACGAGGTTTAAATCTGCTAAGGCTTTCCGTATAGCTATTTTGTTCCATCTAGGGCATTTGGATATTTACCCATAGTTTTTACCGTAGTCCCCATTTTTTAAATGCGCCTACTGTGATTGCTTTTACTAAACCAACATAATTTGCGTCAATTGCACCAGCACTACCTAACGTTATGCCCCAACCGTTTTTAGCTTCATACATTAAACGGCCACCCCAACCGATCCAATCTTGATCATTCGGATAAAGCCCTGTTTGAATAAGTGTGGAATTATCAAAATCTCCATTTCTTGCAGAATTTTTAATACTCAAATGCCCAATCAAATATAAAGGCTTCGCAACTTTATAACCTGCTTCTAAATAAAGGCTCGTATAATCACTATAACCATTCGTTCCAACACTATAACCAATATCTGCAAAAGCATATAATTTGGGGGTAAGCCCACCGCCCAAATGGGCAAATACACCAAAAAAATTGGCTAAATAACCAGTTGCCAAACCATTATCTAAATCACTACTAGCCGTATTCCAGCTTGTTTGCACAGATACAGCAGCTTTCAAACTTTTGTCTAAAATCTTGTATTTAGCAGCAAAATAAAGATTATTCATTCCAAATAAACTACCTTCTTCTAGTAAAACTGGATTGGGAAGCGAATCTCTTGTTGCTCCAACATCAACATATTTCAAAGGTAAATGAGCGATAACCGTCAATTTATCTGAAATACCATACAAACCATAAATACTAAAATCTGCCTGAAAAACCGATCTATTAATCGCTTGTGGCTCATCAAAACTCGTTAAAATCAAGCTATTATACCGACCACCTAAAGGCAAAGTTGTTTGCATCTGGACAAATCCTGATCCTTTTTTTTCTAGCCAAGGTCCTTGTGCTTTCAAGGTTGGTAATACAGTAAAGTAGCTCAAACAAATCAATAGAAGTAATTTCAAATAACCTTTTAGTAGTTTCATTCGATATTTTATTTGTAATGAATAATTATGAAATTGTAGTGTCTAATACTAATATTCTTTAAAAAGTGATATTTCAAGAATTATTATACTAGTCCAATTGATCAATAATTTTCACTCAAAATATCTTTTCAAAATTAAGGTATTTTCATAGAAGAAATTTTACTTCTTTTGTTGATGGCTGACAGTTAGTAGCTTTTTTTGATGGTATGAAGAAAAAGGAAATGGGACAAATTTCATACAAAAAGGGCATTGACTTTTTATAGCCAATACCCTTTTTCCATTTATTTCACTTACAAATAACTCGTTTACACAAATTTATATCCATGCTTGCTAAAAGGCAAAGAACGAATACGCTCTCCAGTTGCTGCAAACAATGCATTGGCTAATGCCGCAGGAGCAGGAGGTGTTCCTGGCTCACCAACACCACCTGGATATTTATCCACTTTCATAATATGAACCTTCATACGTGGCGCAGTTTTTAAACGAACCATCTCATATTGAGGGAAATTATATTGCTCAACCTCTCCTTCATTAAAAGTGATTTCGCCATACATCGCAGCAGTAATACCATAAATAATCCCCGATTGCATTTGTGCTTCAACAGTATCTGGATTGACTATTCGACCACAATCTATTACGCAATAAAAATTATCAATCGAAAATTCTTTATCGCCTACTTTTGTGATTTCTGCGACTTCCGCCACGATCGAACCGAATGATTTTTGCATCGCAATACCTCGGAATTTTCCTTCTGCAAGTGGTGTTTTCCAGTTACTAATTTCAGCAACTTTATCCAGAACCGCTGCAAAACGTGATTTTTTTCCTAACTTGCTTTTACGAAATTCATATGGATCTTTTCCAGCAGCTTTAGCGCATTCATCCATAAAACTTTCTGTAAAGAAACCATTATAGGAATTACCCACACTTCGCCAATTTCCAACTTGTATCGGACTATCAATTTGACCGAATGCCATTTTAGCATTGTTCATTGCATAAGGCAAATCTGCTGCACCTTCTGGTGTTGCTAAATCATCTTTAGGAGCAGGTGCAAAAGCTGGTTTGATTCGTGTTGTTGCATTATTTGCGACCGATTGAAGTGCTATTTTATTCTCCCAAGCTTCAATTTCACCTGCTGCATTAATTGCTGCTTTGAAATTACTCAAGACATAAGGACGAAACATATCAAAACGTGTCGCTTCTTCACGCGACCACATAACTTGAACGGGTGTTCCTTCCATTTCTTTAGCCACATATCCAGCGTGCGTAATGAAATCAATTTCCGCTCTACGACCAAAACCACCACCTAAATAAGTGATATTAACCGTTATTTTATCTTTATCTATGCCTGTTGAAGCGTTTACCGCATCCAAAACAAGAGAAGAACCTTGTGATCCGACCCATGCCGTAGCAGTTCCATCTTTTACTAAAACCGTACAATTGAGCGGCTCCATGCAAGCATGCGCTAAATAAGGTACATCATATCTTGCTTCGATTATGCCTTCACCTTTTGCAAAAACATCATCGACATTTCCTTTATTCAAAGGCGTAGCAATCATTTTACTTTCGTCCAAAATGCTCGCTGCTTGTTTAGCAACACCTTGAGAACTAATTGTTTTATCCCCAGTTTCTTCAAATCGCAATGCCTTTGACGCATTGATTGCACGCCAAGTATTATCTGCGACAACGACTGCTCCAATACCTTTTGGCAATAAGATCACTTTCTTAATGCCCTTTCTTTTCTCTATATCGGCTTGATTTTTAATGGCTGTAATCTCACCAGCACGATAAGTGGCGTGACGAACTGCGCCATACAACATTCCACTTTCGCGAACATCCAAACCAAACTTTGCAGAACCATTTACCTTCCCAGGAATATCATATCGAGCAACAGGTGTTCCGATTATTTTAAAATCTTTCTGTGCTTTTAATTCAGGTACTTTTTTAATTTCTATTGTTGAAGCCACCTCTGACAGCTCACCATAAGTCAATTTTTCCTTAGTGGCTTTATTGATTACATGCCCTTTTTCAGCATATAAACCAGATGCATCTACGTCCCATTTTTTAGCAGCCGCTTGAATAAGACTTTCTCGTGCAACTGCTCCAGCGCAACGCATTACATTATATCCATCAACAATACTTGTACTTCCACCTGTTGCAACTAATGGCAAAAATGCGGTGACTTTATCCATGATTCTGCTCATGTCAAAAGTACTACCAAAACTTAAATCCGTTCTTGGATTATGGGTTAGCATCACACTATTCGCATAAGGCCCTTCTGGTTGAGGCTGTACAATTTTGATCGCCGACATCTCGACCTCTAATTCTTCTGCAACCAACATTGGTAAAGAAGTATTCACACCTTGCCCCATTTCTGAACGCGGCACTGCAACCAAAATCGTATTATCTGGTAAAACACTAATCCAAGCATTCAATTGATTCCCTTCAAAACCTTTTCCAGAATATTTCTTACCTGCTTTAGTTATATATACTAAACCGCCAGCCCCTACAACTAAACCACCTCCGACTAAACCACCCAATGCCATAAAGGCGCGTCTAGTGATTTTTTGACCGCGAGTTCTTTGTTTTTTTCTTTTATTCGCCATGACTTTTTTTTAAAATTCAAGTCCAAAATTGGTTTGAAATAAATGATACTTAGCTTGTTTCTTGACGGCTTTTTGCCGCAGTGTGTACCGCATCTCTAATACGCTGATACGTTCCACAGCGACATATATTAGTAATTGCAGTATCAATATCTTCATCCGTTGGATTTGGTTTTTTGTCCAAAAGTGCTTCGGTTGCCATGATCATTCCTGATTGACAATAACCACATTGTGGGACTTGATGCGTGATCCAAGCTTGTTGAACTGCGGAAAGTTTATCCTCTTTAGTAATACCTTCTATTGTAGTAATTTCCTTACCGACTGCGGCAGAAGCTGGTAAAACACAAGTTCTAGTAGCAACACCATCAATAATCATAGTGCAAGATCCACAAGAAGAAACGCCACAACCATATTTAGTTCCAGTCATATTAAGTTCATCACGAACTGCCCAAAGCAAAGGCATATTATCTTCAATATCTATGGTATGGACTTTTCCATTGATTTTCAATTCCATATTATCAAATATTTATTTTAAAAAATAGGATTAAGAACAGCTAATATTATAAAGCATACCATGATTTTGAAACTGCTACGCATTTGATTAGGAATACTATTAACTTAGATAATTAGGTTTCCTTATTAGATTTATAATACTATACCTCATAAAAATAGTGTTTTTTATGAAAAAATAAGAGAATGTTTTCTAATCTTAGATTAAACATACGAAATCAAGTTTGAGTGAAAGGAGTGCGTAATAAATAATAAGGCAAGAAAATTTATTTATATCAAAAAAAAATTAAACACTGCCTTTTCTTCTTTTACTAAAGTTTCCCAGGCTTTCTGAACATTTATCTTCGGTTTAGATTTGAAATAAATTAACCCTAGATCTCTACAAAATGGATGTTTGCTTTGGGCAACTAATTCTATATTTTCAAAATAACTAGAGCTATCTTGTTTATTATCATCAACTTGTATTTGATACTAAAAATCAATCTCTTCAAACATCCAAATCATGAAACTCCCAGTAAAACTTATTGCTTCTGGCAAATCACATTTTTATGAAAAAGCCCTTATAAAAATACGATAATTAGGTAATTGAATTTTTTATAAATCTATTTATTGGTCATTTTTAAGAAAAAAAAAGAGAGGCGTTGAGCCTCTCGAAATTAAAATAAAGCTTACAAAACTAACACACTATCTAAATATTTTGATCACATTTTCGCAATCCGTTTTTGGTCGTTATTTTTTTAAAAGAAAAAGTAAAGAGAGGCGTTGAACCTCTCATAACTAAAATAAAGCTTACAAAACTAACACACTATCTAAATCTTTTGATCACGCTTTCGCAATCCGTTTTTGGTCGTTATTTTTTTAAAAGAAAAAGTAAAGAGAGGCGTTGAACCTCTCGTAACTAAAATAAAGCTTACAAAACTAACACACTATCTAAATCTTTTGATCACGCTTTCGCAATCCGTTTTTGGTCGT
>CAKZLL010000102.1 GCA_937125475.1 uncultured Saprospiraceae bacterium
AGATTATAATAAGTACCATCAGCGTTAGTAATTGGATAAATAGGTAAAGCTGATGTTTGGGCAGTTCCCAAACCACCAGACCAAGATTGATCCAATTTACGATTCAGACCATTAGTCAATGAACTTGTAATATTTACAGTAAATTTTTCAGAAAAATTAAAATCCAAATTTGCTCGTCCACTCATTCGTTGAAAGCTATTTCCTTTCATATAACTCTCTGAATTAGTGTAAGTTCCGCCAATATATGCACTAATTACTTTTCCAGATCGAGTATAAGAAAGATTATAATCTTGCTTCAATCCTGTTTGTAATACTTCATCAATCCAATCTGTATTATTGCCTTCAATATCATCATAAGTCAAGCCATTAGGAAGTGGCGCACGTCCTACATTTCCATCATTTTCCCAAGCTTCCTGTCGAACTTGAAGCCATTCTTCCGAATTCATCATTTGCAAGACCTTCGTCGGTTGAGAAGATCCCCAGCTTGTACTCAAATCCCAGCTACTGCCTTGTGATCCAAGTCCTCTACCTCTTTTGGTTGTAATCAAAATAACACCATTTGCCGCTCTTGACCCATAAATTGCTGCCGCAGAAGCATCTTTTAATACTTCAACCGATGCAATATCATTAGGATTGAGCGAGTTCAATGGGTTATTGTTTTGACCATTATTCTCACCAAAAAGGAAATTATTTTGCGTAATCGCAATACCATCAACCACAATTAATGGATCACCATTTCCAGAAATAGAAGACACACCACGAATACGAATTACGGATCCTGCACCTGCAATACCACTAGTTTGTGTAAGCTGAACACCAGCGACTTTTCCCTGCAAGTTATTCTCAAAAGATGTTCCGACTACATCCTTTAATTCCTTCGCTTCTACCGTTCCGATCGAACCGACAAGGTCACGTTTGCGCTGCACACCATAACCGATTACGACGACTTCATCTGTTTGAATCGTATTTTCTTCTAATTTGATATCAAGCGTTATAGTTTGTCCATTACTCACAGTTATGGTTTGTCTTTGTTCTTTAAAACCAATGTAAGAGAAGACAATCACTACTTCGCCAGCAGGAGCAGAAATACTATAATTTCCCTGTAAATCAGTACTTTCACCTGTTGACGTTCCCTCAATGGAAACACTTGCACCGATAGTAGGCTGTCCTGTATTATCCAGTACTTTACCTTGAATAGTTCCTTGTGCGGAAACTTGCCAAGAACAAAATACCACTGACATTAGGCAGAGGAGATTTATTAAATGTTGTTTTAGATTCATAGGCAATGAATTTGATTATTTTCTAAAAAGTAGATGAGAAAATTCGCTTCTATTTTGTTAAAAAAAAGCATTTTATGTTAATAGTGTATTTCCTACACTAACAAATGTAAAAATAATATTTCTTAGTTAAAGATTATCCCAAACGAAATTATAACTAAGTAAGAAGAACTACAAATACTTATTAATTTTAAAATGACAATTTATTTGTCTTTTTTGTTCTTTTTTCCTAAAAACATTAATTTTTTTCAATTTAAAGAATTGGTTCTCTGACTGTTATTTTTTTAATAACAAGAATATATAAAGTTGACTAGTAACATGTTTTTAAGTTTATTTGTAAATGAAATGAAGTAAAATAGAGTTTTACTTTGTTCTTATTATTACATGGAAGATTATTAAAATAACAGTATCATGAGTTTAAAGAAAAAGTTCTTAAAATCGAAACCAATTTGTAAAGTTACATTTAAAATATCAGCAGAAGCAACTGAAAACGCAGATAAAGTTGTTCTAGTTGGAGATTTCAATGAATGGGATAAAACGGCTGGTGTCGCAATGAAACAATTAAAAAGTGGTGATTTCAAAACTACTGTTGACTTAGAAGTAGGCAAGAAATACGAATTTCGTTATTTAATTGATGGCGAAAAATGGGAAAATGATTGGGCAGCAGATGAATATATTTCTACACCATATGGAACAGAAAATTCTGTAGTTGCAGTTTAAAAAAACTCTAAAATCAAATAGGAAACATTTTTAAAATGTTTCCTATTTTTTACTCGTTCCTAATTAAATTTATACGTCGGCTAGTGATTTAGTGAAGCGATAGAAAATTAAGTAGCTCTGTACAAATCTATTAACTATTATTCTTCTTTTCTTTCCACTCTTCAATTAATTTGAGTGTTGGTTTTGCCATATTTGTCGCAATATAATCCTCTTCAATAAATGGATAATCTTCGATACTGACATCTACAATTTCGCTTAATTGCATATTCAACGGACATAACATTCTCACCAAAATACAATTTTCCAACGTCTCTACCTCTTCTATATCAATATTAAAATCTGGGGCATTTTCTCGAAAACTCGCTTCAATTTCACTAATCATAGCAGGTCTTAACGGCTCTTTTGAGAAAAGCACCGCGTAAAAGCGAATTTTTGAACCTTTCCCTCCCAATCCTGTAGCTATAAAACCAATTGGCTCATCAAGCAAATCATTTTCGAGATGCACCCGACAATGCTGCAAAGCAATTACCGCCCATTTTGTCATTTCTTCTCCTTCAACTTTATCCATGAAACGCTCTAAACTCCGATAAGACTCAATAGACCCTGATCGACCTAAATGACTCAAGAGTTCTTTTTGATCTTCTATTGAAAAAGTATGAATCTTTTCAAATCGCTCTTTTAACAAATCTGGACTAATCTTTTCCTTTAAAGTATTAACTAATTTCCAATACTCTTTAACCACTTCAAAATCTATCCCAAATTCAATTACTTTGAAATCCTCCATATTTCTTCCGTCTAATATAGAGTCTATTTTATTTTGCAAATTTTCATTCATATTCATTTCTTATGCTGTTTTTTAAGGTTTGCCATTCTTATTTCCCTCAACTTTCTATCAATAGTTCTATTCATTATTCAAAACAAACTATTATACCTTACAGGCTTCTGCACTATTTATAGTTCTAATATACAAATAACGCTCCTAGAATACTTCTATTATTTAGACTAATTTTATAAAAATAACAGAAAAAAGGATAAAACTGTTTTTTCTTTGGCAGTTTTTCTATTTTATAGTTTCTTTGCAGCGTCAAAGTTTGACAAGGAAAATAAAACAATTTTAAAAATATTATAAAATAATTAATATGAGTAAGCTTAGTACGGCAAAGGATAATCAAGTAGAGATCAAAGGGATTCCATTTTTTGTTTATTTCGTGATGATTTTTATCTCTATTATTTTGTTGATTATATATATATACATGGAAAACGGTCGTGGCGTTCCTGCTTTATAAAAAAAATCAAGAGTCGGACATTTTTGAAATGTCCGACTCTTCAATTATTAGCTAATTTTTTTCGTTGTAGGTAAAATAGGTTTTGGTGTGGTCTTTTTCCTCCAAAAAGAGATTGTTTTTTTTGTAAAATTAATAGAAACTTTTCTCTTTTTCAGAAAATGATAACCCAGTAATCCATCGACTCTTATTCCTTGACTTTGCCTAAATTTAGATAAATCCGTAAAAATAGTTTTAGTATTATAAAAAGCTACATTTCCGATCCATAATTTATTCAGATCTCCTTGTAATGAAAGCGCTTTCTTTTTGCCTGCGCCAGCTACATTGATTTTCTCAAAACCTAAGAAATGTCGGTTGAGTTTTTTCTGCCATTTTTTATGAATAACATTCGACTGCGCACCTGTATCTAATGCTAATTTGAGGCGTTCTTTTCCAATTTTAACTTCGACTACTGCAAGGTGTTTTAATCGCTTAAATTTACTGGTGAACAATGGTACATCATCGTAAGAAATAAGCTTATTACCTTTCTTGTCTAATTTAAACAACGTAATTTCTTGTTTTTCATAATCAATCATCAGCTCATGTTTTCGGAAAGCTTGATAGCCGATTAATCCTAAAATTTCCCGTCGATTGATTTGTTCGAGGTGTAGCAAATTAATTGTAATTGCGTCGAATTTAAGCCAAGAAATGGCTTTTGCAGTCATTTTTGCTACATACTTGACCTTCGGGTTTTCGATTAGATTATTAATACCTGATACTTTAAGCGTTGTTTTTTCAGCATCTTTAAAATGTCGGCTATTCAAAATAATCCCTGGAGCACCTGTATCGAGCATAAACTCTCCGACCCGTTTTCCAATAGCAGCTTTAATAAAAATTATTCCTTTATGCATAGTAAATGGCAGTACTACCTTGTTATCGGTTGCGACGACTGGCATTTGCAATGAAGGATCGGCTTTTGCGAAAGCGAAATGAGTTGAAAATAATGAAACTAGTGAAAATGAAAATACGATTAAGTTTTTCATTCTCTAAAATTTATTAGTGTTAGTAGATTTAATGATTAAATAGCTGAATAATCAAGCGAATATCATGATACTCCTTTTTTATTCTTCCATTCATCATTTTATTATTAATATATTATTATATCACTAATATGCAGGAAAGGTGAGTGACTTTCAGTATTTCTTAGATGAAAAACGGAAAAATATCATGTTAATTTTAATGTTAAAAAATTAACACTTATAAATCATTGATAATCAGCAATTTAAAAAACAAATTTAACATTTAAAAAAATAAAAAATAAATAGCTGCTTTTCAGATCAAAAAAGTAGCTATTCGTCGAAGCTCGTGCAACCTATTGAACTATTAAGAATAAAATCCTTGAAATTGAGGTAATAGGCTAAAATCACAATCAACGCTCTCTCCTCTTCTAATAGAGTGTAGATCTAATAATAAATCCATATTAGGGATAAGGTACTCCTCTAAGATCTTCTATATCGCCATATTTAGGCAAAAAAGGCAATAACTCAGGGCTGGCTTTGCGCCAATCTAATTCTAAAAATTCCTCAGGTAAAATTGGTACTTTCGCAGGAATATGAAGCAACATACAATTAGGTTTCCGACCCAAATTTTGGGGTGCATTTTCATAAGCTAAGACATGACGATAACCGTATTTTGGATGATCAATATCCCAAGATCCGATAGCTGTATCATTAAGGTGTGCTTGTAATGAAGTGATACACATAGTTGGTAATATTTAGTTGATAATGGCTCTTTTTTGGTTCATTGATAATTTTTATCTTTAAGTCCAATGTGGGCTTGCCCCGTTGCTCTAACTTCTTGAAAAACAACGGGGCAAGCCACCGCTGGACTAAAAAAATATTCATTCTGGCAAAAATTGTCAATGAACCTCTTTTTTTTATAAAAATGAATTAATCTAAAATAGCTATTTATCTTTAATTCAGATAAATTCATTTCAATACCTACAATAAAATAATTAAGATGAAGCCATTTATAATTTGGGGAATAATTGCATTATTTTTTACTAGTTTTTCTACCAATGATCCGATTCGAGCAGTCGATTTAACATTAAAACATGGGAATACCTTATATATAGGTGCAAAAAATATAGTCCGTATTCGGGTAGCAGGCATACCAAGTAGCAAATTAACCGTTGAAGGTGTTTATTGTACGATCAAAAGATTAAAGAAAAACGATGAATTTGAAATTTTGCCTCAAAAACCAAATGTACAAGCTCGAATTAATATTAGTCATAAAAGGAAAAAATTGAGGGGTTTTGTATTTGAAACTAAATATTTGCCTGAGCCAATTCCCGTAGTTGGCAAAAGTAAAGAAGGAAAAGTAAGATATACAGCGAAAGAATTTAAGCAAATTAATCGGATAGATATGGCTTTTAGTGATTTTGAGGTTAGAGCTAGAAACTGTAAAATGTTAAGTTGTCGAGTAACTAGAATTGGCGCAGCAGGAGAAAAAGACTTTGAGATCAATAGAACAAATCAATTTAACTCAACCGTACAAGCCCTTGTCAATCAAGCGACAGCAGGCGATATGTATATTTTTGATTACATTAAAAGCCAGTGTTCTGGCGATTTAGATCGACGAAAAATAACACCCGCGTTAGTATTTTATATTCGATAAATTCAATAAATAGGAAATGAAGCAAGACGAAATAATTTCTTAAAAAAATTAAATTAGTGACAATCTATTTAATTTTTTCTGTACATTTGCACCAAAATTGAGCAATGATAAAAATTGGCGTTTTAGGTGGTGGTCAACTTGGACGAATGTTCATTCAAGCCACTACGGATTGGAACGTAGAAGTTCATATTTTGGATGGCAATCCTGTAGCACCTTGTAAAGATACCGCTTCGGTATTTCAGGTGGGATCAATTACGGATTATGACGCAGTATATGAATTTGGAAAAACGATGGATGTCGTGACCATTGAGATTGAAAATGTCAATGTAGATGCACTCGAACAACTTGAAAAAGAAGGAGTTAAGGTTTTTCCTCAGCCGCGTGTCATTCGGATTATTCAGGACAAGCGCCTCCAAAAGCAATTTTATCAGGATCATAATATTCCTACCTCAGACTTTATTTTAGTCAATAACAAACAAGAAATCCAAGCAAATAAAGCTTTTTTACCTGCATTCAATAAACTAGGAACAGGCGGCTATGATGGTCGTGGCGTTGTAGGATTGAGAACGGAAAGTGATTTGGAAAAAGCATTTGATGCACCTAGTTTATTAGAAAAAGCAGTTGATATTGAAAAGGAATTAGCCGTGATTGTTGCGAGAAATGAACAAGGCGAGTTAAAGGCTTTTCCTCCTGTTGAATTGGTTTTTAATCCGATATATAATTTGGTAGATTATTTATTATCACCAGCCCAAATTCCAGAAGAGATTGCGACTAAGGCAGTAGAAATGGCTAAAAAAGTCATTACTGACTTTGATATGATTGGCTTGTTGGCGGTTGAATTATTTTATTCAAAAACGGGTGAGATTTTAGTAAATGAAGTTGCACCTCGACCACACAATAGCGGTCATCAAAGTATTGAAGCGAATGTAACGTCTCAATTTCAACAGTTTTTACGGGCTATTTCTAATATGCCGCTTGGAGATACGAGTGTTCGAACGCCAAGTGCTATGATTAATATTTTGGGTGCAGAAGGACATACAGGCCCAGCAAAATATCAGCATTTAGAACGACTTTTAGCTGAAAGTGGCGTTTTTGTTCATTTATATGGAAAAAAGATAACTAAACCTTCTCGAAAAATGGGACATTTTACCATCATTGACGAAGACATAGATAAATTACTACCCAAAGTAGACCGACTAAAAAACGTATTAAAAGTTATTACTTAATTGAGAATTAAAAGTTAAGGGTTGAGAATGCCTCAATTGGCAAATTAATTTTCAACGCTCCACTTTCAACTTTCAATTATTACATTTAATATCATAGAAATCAAAGAAACATGAATCCAAAAGTAGGGATTATTATGGGCAGCAAATCCGATTTGCCTGTAATGGAAGATGCGATTAATATCATGAAGGAATTTAATATTCCGTTTGAAGTAACGGTTGTATCGGCTCATCGCACGCCTATTCGGATGGTCGAATATGCTCAATCTGCTTATGAAAGAGGAATTCGAGTAATTATCGCAGGAGCAGGCGGCGCGGCACATTTGCCTGGCATGGTTGCTTCTTTGACTGCACTTCCTGTCATTGGTGTTCCTGTAAAATCACGAAACTCTATTGATGGCTGGGATTCTGTTTTGTCTATTTTACAAATGCCAGGCGGTGTTCCTGTTGCTACTGTAGCATTAGATGGAGCGAAGAATGCAGGACTTTTAGCCGTTCAAATTCTAGGCACATCAGATACTTCTATTTTTAAAAAATTAAATTCATACAAAGAAAAATTAAAAGAAAAAGTTCATCGACAAGTCGATGAACTAAATACACATTTTAAATAAAAAAATATGCAAGAAGAATCAAAAGCTTATAATAATAAGCTAATATTGGTTCATTATTTTTGCATCATTCAATCATCATTTAATTAAATTTCTTCTTATTATGAGAGAGAAACTATTACAATTTTTTGGTATAGTTGCAATTCTTTTGCTCAACGCAACTTTTGTACTGGGACAAGGTACTGTAAAAGGGCAACTAGTTGACGATGAAACTGGTGAAGGACTTATTGCTGCATCTATAACTATTGGTGAGACTTCAATAGGAACTACTACTGACAATGAAGGTAACTTTTTACTTTCTGGTGTACCTGCTGGAGACCAATTTTTAACGATTTCTTATGTTGGTTACACAACTTTGAAGCAAGCTGTTACAATTAAGAATAATGAGACTATTGATTTAGGTCTTATTAAATTAACATCTGGCGCTATTGGTATATCAGAAGTTCAGGTTTTAGCCTCTATTGCTATTGATAGAAAAACACCAGTTGCTGTTTCAACAATTGATGGAATTGCAATCGAAGAAAAATTAGGAAATCAAGAATTTCCAGAAATTTTGAAAAACACACCTTCTATTTATACAACTAAACAAGGTGGTGGTTTTGGTGATGCTCGTATCAATGTTCGTGGTTTTTCTCAAGAAAACGTAGCGTTATTGATTAATGGTATTTCTGTTTCTGGAATGGAAGACAACAAAGTTTATTGGTCAAACTGGGCAGGTTTAGGCGATGTAACTCGTACATTACAGGTTCAACGTGGTTTAGGTGCTTCTAAAATGGCAACTTCATCAGTAGGTGGTACTATCAATATTATTACAAAAACAACTGACCAAGAAAAAGGTGGGAGTGTTTCAACGGGTATTGGTAATAACGGTTACAATAAAACAAGTATGACATTGTCAACTGGTCGCACAGATGATGGTTGGGCAGTTACATTTTCTGGTTCTCGTACAACAGGTGATGGTTACGTTAATGGTACTTATATTGATGCTTGGAGTTATTTTGGTTCGATTGCAAAAGAAATCGGAACAAACCAACAATTATTATTTACTATTTTTGGTGCGCCACAACGTCATGGACAACGTGATTTTCCTCACAAAATTAGTGATCAAAGAAATGTTTATGGTAAAAAATGGAATGATGACTTTGGTTACTATCAAGGACAGTCTTTCTTAATTCGTGAAAATTTCTATCACAAGCCACAAGCTTCTTTAACTCACCTTTGGGATGTTAGTCCTCAAACTACAGTTATCACTTCTGTTTATGGATCTACTGGTAGTGGTGGTGGAACTGGTGACTTAGGTGGTACTGAAGGTCGAGAGAGAGAGTTTCGTCAAGGAAGAAATGAATATGGAGAATTTGATTTTGATGCAATTAATACATATAATACATCATTCAATAGTTCATATCCTGTTTACAACACAAGTGATACAAGTGCCATCAGAGACAATGTTGGATACTTTGACAGAGAAAATGGTTCTTATACTCGTGGTGGTCTTATCAAAAGAGCATCAATGAATGAACATCAATGGTATGGTGTTTTATCTAATATTACACATGAGTTGAGTCCTAACTTAACACTTTCAGGTGGTGCAGATCTTAGATTCTACACAGGTTCTCACTATCGTAAGACAATTGATTTATTAGGATTAGATTATTGGTTTGATGGTGATAATATCAATCAGCAAGGTGATGCAATGTTTATTACTTTAACAGATGGTAGCTTGAAAGAAGTAACAGGTAACTTAGTTAGACCTACAAACGATGCTGCTACTCTATTTGGTGATGTTCCAGATAATGAAAAAATTGATTATCACAATGATGAAGATATTAATTGGTATGGATTATATGCTCAGTTAGAGTATTCTGAAGGGCCATTATCTGCATTCTTTTCTGGTGCATTCAATTACACACAGATGAGAAGATATGATTTCTTCAATAAAACACCTGGAAACCAAGTAACTGACTGGATTAACTTCTCTGGTGGTAATGTAAAAGTTGGAGCTAATTATAATATCGATGAGAAAAATAATGTATTTATCAATGGAGGTTACATTTCTCGTGCACCTTATTTTGATGCATTATTCCCTACATATAATAATGACGAAGCCAATACAGAAGCATCAAATGAAGGTGTATTAGCTGTAGAATTAGGTTATGGTTACCGTAGCCCTGTTTTAGCTGCTAATTTCAATGCTTACTACACAGATTGGAGTAATAAAACAGAAACACTTTCTGGTAGAGATGCTAATGGAGAAACTTCTTTTGCTAGTTTATTAGGTGTAGATGCAACACACATGGGATTAGAGTTTGATGCAAATGCAAAAGTATCAGATAAGCTTACATTAACTGGTTTTGCTTCTGTAAATAACTGGGAATGGAAAAACAACCCTACTGGTACTGTAACAGATGAAAATCAAAATGTTTTAAGTGAAGCTACTTATTATATTGATGGTTTGAAAGTAGGTGATGCTGCTCAAACTACTTATGGTTTCGGTGCTACATGGAATATTTTTGAAGGAGTTTCAATCAATGCTCAAGCATTACATTCTGAAAGATTATATGCTAATCTTGCTCCAGACGATAGAGATGACGAAGATATGGAAAACATTCAGCCATTAAAATTACCAAGCTTCACACTAGTAGATGCTGGTTTAATTTGGAAATTCAAATTCGCTGGTTTGGATGCAAAAGCTAATGTAAATATTAATAACTTATTCAATGTTGAATACGTTGCAGAAGCGCAAGACAGATATAGAGAAGGTCAAGGTGCAGCTCAATTATTAGAAGATACTCGTGGATGGTTCGGTTTCGGTCGTACTTGGAACACAGGTATTAAATTATACTTCTAGTCTTTTGAAAATAAAGTAAGCATATAATTCATATCAAAATTAAGCTTACTATATAAAAAAGCCGTAGCATTTTTTAAATGTTACGGCTTTTTTTCTATTCAATTAGAATAAAAATAATATGTAATTTTTTAATTTATACAAATAAACTTGACTTTACTAAAAAAAAATTGTACATTTAACTTATATCTAGAAAAAGGTAAGCCTATCATTTTGAGATGATAGGCTCCAGCTAAAAACAAAAACCACATTAACTATTATCTTTTGTTTGTTTGGGTAAACTTTTTTATTGGTATTAACTATTATTTTTTTTGGTTTTTGGCTAAAAACAAAAACCACATTAACTATTTTTTATTTGTTTGGATTAACTATTTTTTTTGCAGCTAAAAACAAAAACTATATTAACTATTTGTTTTTTCATTGCTTGTTATACTTTCTATAATAGCAATATGTTTGCCAACTTTTATTTTTTGTCATAAAAAAATCATCTTTATTTTTAATCTACTGATAATGAGTGGATTATACAATAAAAAAACTTTTTATGATTTAAAACTACTTATTCATATAACTGAAAAATGTAATGTTTTTCAGGCTTACCTCTTATTCATGATAATTGAATGGGCAAATCCATTAATTTAATACAGCCTTTTTTCATTTAATACATATTAATTTGTTTTTTAAACAATAAAAGTTGTTTTTATACCTCCATTAAGTAATTCCT
This sequence comes from uncultured Saprospiraceae bacterium, assembly GCA_937125475.1. GTDB lineage: Bacteria > Bacteroidota > Bacteroidia > Chitinophagales > Saprospiraceae > CAKZLL01. The sequence goes on from CAKZLL010000102.1 coordinate 11,333, forward strand.
ATATCTTTTCCATAGTATGTTTAACAAAAAAATAGATTTACCAGCTTTAAACCTGATAAATCTATTTTAGTAATAACTAATTGTATAAATGATATAGTATAATTATTTTTTCAATTGGCTGACTGCTTCTTTAATTCTGCGTACAGCTTCTCTCAAATCCTCTTCTGAACTTGCATAAGAAATACGGAAACAATTATCTGCACCAAAAGCACTTCCTGTTACTACTCCAACAAAAGCTGTTGTTAATATGTATTCACAGAAGTCACTAGCATTATTAATAGTTGTTGTTCCATCTGATGTACCAAAATAATCACTGATATCTGGAAAGATATAAAACGCTCCTGTTGGCTTATTCACTTTAAATCCTGGGATTTCACGTAATAAGTCGATCATCATATCTCTACGTTCCAAAAACGTTTCTTTCATTGCTTGTGTCGGCTTCATATCTGCCATTAAAGCAAATGCCGCAGCTTTCTGACCAAAAGCGTTTGCTCCAGAAGTAATTTGACCTTGAATTTTGGCACATGCAGAAGCTAACCAAGCTGGCGCTCCCATATAGCCTAATCTCCAACCTGTCATAGCAAATCCTTTTGAAAAGCCATTGACAGTAACTGTTCTATCTTTTACATTTTCAAAAGTACCAATACTGACATGACCGCCTACAAAGTTGATATATTCATAAATCTCATCAGAGATAATCATAATATTTTCATGCGGAGCAATAACATCTGCGATCGCTTTCAATTCTGCTTCTGAATAAACAGAGCCAGTCGGATTACAAGGAGAAGAGAACAAAACCATTTTAGTTCGTTCCGTAATTGCCGCTGCAACTTGTTCAGCAGTGACTTTATAATCGTTCTCAATACCCGATTTGACTAAGACGGTCTTACCGCCAGCCAATTTAACAATTGCGCTATAAGACACCCAATAAGGTGCTAAAATAATCGCCTCATCGCCTTCATCCAACAAAGCTAAACCTAAATTAGCAAGACTTTGTTTAGCACCATTAGAAACTACAATCTGATTTGGTTTAAACTCTAAGTTATTATCGCGTTTAAATTTTTCACAAATCGCTTCTCTTAGTTCCATTAAACCAGGGACAGGCGTATATTTCGTATAACCTTCATCTAATGCCTGTTTCGCTGCTTCTTTGATATGTTTTGGTGTATCAAAATCAGGTTCTCCCAAACTTAAACTAATAACATGATGTCCTTGTGCTGTTAAATTCCTCGCCATTTGAGCCATTTTAATGGTCGCGGATTCAGCCATATTTTGGACGCGCTGCGATAACAAATTCTGTTGCATTTTTACTTAAAATTTTATTGAATAAATGATGAGAACAAAGGTATTGAATAGTTTTAATATATAAATAGTTCTAGGATATTTTATTCCAATTATTAAGGGCAATTTATTAAGTGATTGAAAAAAATAATAGGATTTTATTATTATTTCATTAACGAATAAAGCTTTACATTAGATAATTATTAAAATAAAAAGAATAAATAGCTAAAAATACTAGTGAATGGTAAAATATCAATCCTTTACATTTTATTCATTATCCAATAAAATAAAAATGGAATCAGCTATAAAATTATAGCTAACTCCATTATATATGTAGAGAATACGTATTTGAGGCAATATTTTTAAAAGGTTATTTTGTTTTTATTAATGACTACTAAGCCTATTTAATAAACTGAATAATCATTAATAAAAACCTATTGAGCTATAATTTTACCTTTATTAATAGTTTTTCCATTCGATTTTATGACATAAAAATAAAGTCCGCTTGTCATGTTTTGTCGATTAAAATCAAACTGATTAACCGATTGATAATTTTCTTCAAATACCATGCGTCCCGTTACATCAAATACCATAAAATGAACATCTCGGCTTTCATTATCATCAAATCTAAAAACGGCTTGCTCTAAAAATGGATTTGGGAAAACAGAAACTTTCGACATCCGCTCCTCTACTGCCAAAGGCTCATTCGTTTTGACTAATAAAGCCATTTGTCCAATCGTCCGAAGTACTGTATTAGTAATAATTGGAGGATTATAATCAAAATAAATAGCTGCAGTATTCTTTATTTCACTACCGAGTGGATTATTTAATTTTTGCTGGATTTTAAATTTTAGAAAACCATGCGAAGTCGCTTCATTTACATTTGAATCAGGCAACATTATATTAGCAAAAGTAAATTTCACAACACCATTGCCCAAGATTTGAGCTTGATAATTATGACTACTCGCACCAAATTCAATCGTATTAATATCTAATAAATCCGTATCAATCGTATCTCTAACAACAATTGTGAATGCTGTATCTGTCCCTGTATTTTGGAAACGAATTTTGTAATCTATCTCCGTATTAGCCAAAACATAATTAGGCACGCCCCAACCTTTAGGTAGTGCCTGCTTATCATTAGGATCGTATGAACCAATATTTTGAATACATTCAATTGATGAATATGGCGCACCATTATTATTCGGAAAAATATTCACAAAACCTGTCGAAAAGTTGGAATTTGTTGTACAACCTTCAAAGGCAACAGTAGAAAATTGTGAAAAAGGATGATTATTTTCTTGTTGGGCAACCAAACGATAAGTACTTCCATTAGTTGTAACAGGAATAGCTAAACTATCTCCTTGAAGCAAATTAAATGTACCTTGCAACATAATTATATCGTCTTCAATCACAAAATAAGTTCTATTTTGTGGCATATCAACTGTACCAATATTATAAATTTTAAAGAGAATAGAATTTCCCAAACATTCCCCCGACGTTCGAACATTTGCTCCGCTCCAATTATTAGGCACAGCACAAGTTGAATCTGGATAAATATGAGCTTCGGTACAATGCGTTTGCCCAAGAGTAATCGTAGTTGTAGTATCAAAAATAGCACTGATTGTAAATTGTCCGCAATCGCTGATATTGACCGTACCGATTGGAAAAGTATAGGTATTTCCAGTCACGGTTGTCCAAGGAATAGAGCTATTCGTAACGATCAACGCAGGATCTATATCAACTTCGACATAGGCATTTGTAGCATTTTGCGCGCCAGTATTACAATAATTAACCGTGTAAGTATTTGTACAACACTGTCTTAAAATTGGTGTTGAAACATCTACATTCATGACAGGACAAAGGCTATTCGTCTGAATACCAAAATCAACCGTAACTGTATCAAGCAGTGTTGCAAAAGTAAAATTTTGACTACCAGAACAAGGCTGCCACAAATAATTATTGAAAGGAGGCGTAATACTAACCGTAATATTCCCTGTATCAACATTCATCGAGTAATTGCCTAAAGAGTCGGTCAAACTATAATAATGAAAACCATTCTGTTCGGCTTCTACCACCCAATTAGCCAAAGATGTTTCATTATTATCACTCAAACAATTATTATTAAAATCATAGAAAACTTGACCATTCACTTGATTAGTAAACACATAACTTTGAGCATTAATATTCCAAATAGTCGATTGACCAAAATATCTACCACCAAAAACACTATTGCCTGACAGTCCTGAAGTAACAGTAGAAACCTCATCATCTGCCCAAGAAACGTTATTATCTGTAATGCTTTTAGTCCATATCAAATTCCCCGATGTATCTAACAATACCGCAGTATGCTCTATTCCATTATCATTAATAAAGAGAATTGTCGAAGAATCTCCAACTAAACTAAGATCTGTGCAATAATTGCTAAAAGAATTAGGCCCAGGATGCTGATACTCCCAATCTATATTACCTGAAACATCATATTTTACAATCTCTGCTTTGGAGCTAACCCATTTTCTAAGTAAAAACACTCCATTAGATGATCCTGTGCTTTCCATTTTATGAACATAAGGCCAATAATCGTTGACTACCGAACTCCCAGTTACTACCCCTTGTTCATTAATTCTAACAAGAAGCCCTGTAGAAAAATCATCCTTAACAGTCGCTAACATTATGTCATTCCCTGGCATTGCCGATACACGAGCAGATTCTACGAAAGAATAGCTTTTCTTCCAAATCAAATTACCTTGTGGTGTTACTTTTTGAACTATCGTACTATCAGAAGAGAAATTCGAAATATCAAAAGAGCTAGTCGAAAGAACATAATTTCCATCTGTCGACACAACAGCATTCAGATAATTGAAATCAGTCACACCATAAACTACTGTATCAAGGCTTTGTCTCCAAAGTGAATCACCATTCATATCTACTTTCATTGCAAAATGAATAAAAATTGAGCCACTTATAATAGTATGCTGATTATATTCAACACCACTTACCAAATAACCTAAATCAGGTGTTTGAACCACAGAAATCCCTTGTTGAAGCGTGTTAGCAGTTGGAAAAATGGGCTTTCGCCATTGCAATTGCCCGTTCGCATCTGTTTTCAGTAAACTCGAAGTTGTATCTGGAATACCTGGGTAGGGCAAATTTAAGTTACGAATAATATTTTCGAGCGCAATATAACCGCCATCCGCAGTTTGTTGTAAATCTATAATTTGAGATTTACACGGAACAGCACTATTATAAGGGTAGGTTTTTTGCCAATATTGCGAATAACTGGCAAAAGAAAGCGATAAAAACGTAATAAGAACGAGCAATCTTTTCATCATGGGTTTCTATTTTTTTTGATTATTTAATATGTTTTTAAAAAGAATTGGGTCTAAATAAAAGAGAGCAATATGATTTTAATTTAAATTCCCTCAGCTACTTCCTTACAAATGTGGTTTTAATTTGTTGTTTATTCAACTACAATTTATTAAATTTATCAGTTTCATAATTTAATTTTAAAATTATAATTATTTAATAATCAAATATTTACAACTTAATTTTCATTAAAAAATCGGATAAATGTTACAATCAAAACTCATTAGATTATTAAAAACACTATCCAAAGAAGAATGGACCGCCCTAAATGCATTCATTCATTCTCCTTTTCATAACAAACATTTGAAGGTCAGAAAACTTTTTTTGTACTTATATGATTTAAAAACATTCAATACCAACAATTTGAATGAAACTCACATTTGTTCTATTCTTTTTGAAAAATCAAATCCCAATAGCAAAAAACAATTCAATCATGTCAAATCATATTTATTCAAAGCCGTAGAAGCATTTTTGATTTATCAAGAAGGGCAAAATGATCAAAAAAAAATAGACAAAATCACTTTACAAATGTATCGGAAAAGAGGTATGGAGAAGATGTTTCGAAGTACTTTACAAAAAATAAACAAAAAGCAAACACAAGGATCTTATAGAAATTCCGCTTTTTTTGAACATCAATTTAAAATAGAATTAGAGACTTATGCTTGGCAAGAACATCAAACAAAACGAGGCGAAATGGATTTGCAAGCCCTTTCTGATACGCTTGATACGGCTTTTATTATCGAAAAATTAAAACATAGTTGCACGCTTTTATCTCATCAAGCAGTTTATAAAACCGCCTATGAAACGGGCTTATTAGATGCTGTTTTAGCTTATATTGTTCAAAATAATTTATTAAAAACACCTGCAATTGCGATTTATTATCATAGTTATCATGCATTAAAAAATCCAGAAAATTTAATACATTTTCAAACTTTAAAATCCCTTATCAAAAAATTTGCAGCTTTATTTCCGCCCGAAGAACTCAAAAGTATTTATGTATTAACGATCAACTTTTGCATTCGCCAAATCAATTTGGGCAATCCTGTTTTTTTTAAAGAAAGTTTTGATTTGTATAAAGAAGGATTATCTAATAAAGCCTTATTGGATAATGGACGATTGTCTCGATGGACTTATAAGAATATTGTGGCGAGTGGTTTAGTTTTGCAAGAATTTGAGTGGATTGAGTATTTTATTCATCATTACAAGGATTATGTTACGGAGATTTATCAAGAAAGTGTTTATCAATATAACCTCGCGCAATTGCATTATTATCGAAAAGAACATGGCAAAGCAATGGAATTATTGTTAAGGGTGAATGAGAAAGATTTATTGCTTCTATTGAGTGCAAAGACACTTTTATGCAAGATTTATTATGAATTAAATGAAATAAAAACGTTGGATAGTTTTCTTCATAGTTTTGAATTATACGTAAGAAGGCAAAGCGCAATTGGCTATCATCAAAAAAATTATCTGCATTTTACAAAGTGTATGAAACGGCTGATTAAGGTTAATTTTCATGATAAAAAAGCAGTCAATGATTTCAAAGAAATGATCGTTGCTTATAAGATTTTGCCTGAAAAAAAATGGTTATTATTACAATTATAAATGATCTTTTTTTTAAAAAATGCTTCTCAAGGTTAGCAAAATGTTTCTTCCTGGAGCACTCAATCCTGATGAAAATGGTCGATAATGTGTATCAAGCAAATTTTCTGCCCCAAGATTGACCGTTACTTTTGGTGTAATAATGTATTTTAAATAAATATTAAAAATGCCCCAAGGAGGTGTGCCGTCTGGCGTGGCATTATCCAAATTGTCCGAGCTTCCTTGTGAATAATTCTTCAACCGTTTCCAAGTATTATATCGACTTAAAAGCGTAATTTCTAGTTTTCGTGTTTCCCAAGAAATAGACGTTTCTCCATAAGCGGGAGGAATGTGTGCGAGCGGTTCATCATCCGTCACATTAACGCCTTTGACCCAATTAAAACTGGATTTGAAGGAGAGGTTTCTTAGCGGATTCCATTGTATGCTCGTTGAAATACCATTGATATAAGCTTCTCCAGCATTCACATTCGCAACAATTGTATCAAAACTACCATTAATAAAAAATAGGGATTGCCCATCAATATCAAAGTAATCTTGAATAATAGCATCAAAAAGATACGTGTAATAATAAGTGCCACTTACAAAAAAGGATTCTTTGATTTTTTTGGTTAAAGTCACTTCGAAATTGTAAGAACTTTCTGATTTCAAACTATCATTAGGAAAAGTAACATAACCATCTTTCGATCGAATTTTACCATAATCATCTACATTTGGAGAACGAAACGCTGTTGCAATTACCGCATCAAAATAAAATTCAGGTAAAAATTCATAAGATCCACTCACACTTCCTGTCAATGCACTATTATTAATCGTAATATTATCAAAAGGAAGGTTTAAAATTAAACTATCGGTTCTAAACAGTGATTTCAAATAAGTATGAGTATATCGAGTGCCCGCCATTATACTCAGCTTTTCAGATACTTTGTGGCGATAATTCATATAAACAGCACCGCTCAACAAATCACTTCCACCGTTAGGATAACGCGTTAAAGCGCGAACATCAATAATACCCGTTTGCACATTTTTGTTAAATGCATCAGAATTCACTCGATTATAAATTACCTCTCCGCCATACAGTAGTTTTTGCTTACTTTCTTCCCCAAATTTTTTAACAAAATCAATATTCAAAGCGCCGACATAAACATCTTCTTCTTGATTTTCTTCTGATACTTTGTTTAATCGGCGTGTAATGCGATCTTCATCAACTTTTTGGTAAGACAAAATAACGTTTGCTTCATTAAAATAAGGATTATCATCAGGCAAATAACGCGTTTTGAAAGAGAAAAACAGTCGATTTTGTGGCCCATAATCCCAACGCGCAAATTTTGGAATAGTATCATTATCTTCTACACTAAATACCGCTAACTGATCGTATCTCGGAATATTGCTAGTTGTTGAATACTGAAAATTGACCATAAAACTCAAGTCATTATTCCATTGATATTTAATTTTTTGGAGCGCATCAAATTGATTATAGCCTGTAAAACGCTGAATTAATGGGTTAGGATTAGTATAAACTGAATCAAAACTTTCTCCATTTTGCAGCACTTCCTCAACATAAAAATAATCTCGACCAAAACCAGGATAATCACTCATTCCAGTACTTCCAACGCGTAAATCGCCAAAATCAGCATAAGTCAAACTAGTTAAAAAAGCTAGTTTTCGTGTACCATAATTAAAATCAAGATGAACCGTCTTTTCATTATTAACCGTCGAATATCTCGCGTAAGCTGAACCATCAAACTCTTCTGTTTTATTGATTCGCAAGGCAAGGCGAGGATCTTTCGTAATAAAATGCATCACGCCTCCGAGCGCATCACTACCGTAAATGACAGAAGCTGGACCTTGAATAATCTCGGCTCGATCCAAAATTGCATTATCAATGGTAATCACATTTTGTAAATGTCCATTTCGATAAATCGCATTATTCAGCCGTACGCCATCAATCACAATGAGGAGTTTATTGGCTTCAAATCCTCGAATAATTGGACTACCGCCTCCCATCTGACTTCTTTGTATATAGACACCACCAGCTTGTAAGAGATCAGCCGAACTTTGCGGATTCAATAAGGCAAGGTGTTTAGCTTTAAGCACGCTCATTCGATTAGCAATCCCATCTCTTCTCTCTTTTTCATCATCACCATAAACCACAAGAGGAGCTATATTAATTTCTTGCATTAAAATCGTATCAGATTTATTTGCTAGAATTTCTTCTAAAGTGATTTTTCTATCGTGATAATTGACGTAAGTAACATATAAAACTTCATCTAAGGCAACGCCTCGAATAGCTGCAGTGCCATTTTGATCAGTTACGATTAGATATGATTCGTCTTCATTAAAAATATGTGCGTTAATTAAAGGCGTTTTTTTTCCTGAATCTAATATTGTAATCGAAAGCCCTTGAGCAAAAATAATAGAACTAAACAATAGGAAGAAAGGGATAATTATTAAAGATCTAAAAGAGTATGATGTAAGTAGAAACTGCTTCATTTTATCATTTTTTTGAAAAATAAGGAATGAAGAATTAAGAGAATAAAACGGTTTGATTGTAATCTTATGCTAAACAAAAAGAGTTCATAAACATTATTGCTCATGAACTCTTTTTGTTTCTAAAAAGTACTTCTCAAGGTCAAGATAATATTCCGTCCTGGTGCACTCAGTCCTGATGCAAACGGTCGATAATGCCTATCAAGTAGATTTTCTGCGCCAAGATTGACGGTTACTTTAGGGGTAACAATATATTTGAGATATAAATTAAAAACCACCCAAGACGGTGTACCATCGGCTGTGGCATTGTCCAGATTATCAGAACTGCCTTGCGAATAATCCTTCAGTCGTTTCCAAGAATTGTATCGACTTAGAAAAGTAACCTCCAATTTACGGGTTTCCCAAGTAACAGAAGTTTGTCCATAAGCTGGCGGAATATGTGCTAAGGGTTCATCATCCGTCACATTAACCCCTTTGATCCAATTAAAACTAGATTTAAATGAGAGATTTTTGAGCGGATTCCATTGCATACTCGTCGAAATACCATTAATATAAGCCTCTCCAGCATTGACATTCGCAACAATTGTATCAAAACCACCATTAATAAAAAACAACGTTTGTCCATTGATATCAAAATAATCTCGGACAATTGCATCAAAAAGATACGTATAATAATATGTCCCACTCACAAAGAAGGATTTCCCGGCTCGTTTGGTCAGCGTTGCTTCAAAGTTATAAGAATTTTCAGATTTTAAGCTATCATTTGGAAAAGTCACATAACCATCTTTAGAACGGATTTTTCCATAATCATCTACGTTTGGAGAACGAAATGCCGTTGCAGCAACTACATCCAAAGAAAAACCAGGTAAAAACTCATAAGAAGCACTCAAACTTCCTGTCAATGCACCACTCGAAATTGTAATATCGCTGAAAGGCAATGGCTCGTCTAACAATAAACTATCAATTCTAAACAATGATTTCAAGTAAGTATAAGTATATCGAGAACCTGCCATAACATTGAGTTTCTCATTCAATTTGTGTCGGTAATTTAGGTAAACCGCCCCACTAAATAAGTTACTACCACCATTCGGATAACGTGTTAAAGCACGCGTATCAATAATTCCTGTTTGTACATTTCGATTGAACGCCCCAGAATTGACCCGATTATAAATAATCTCACCTCCATATATTAATTTTTGTCTTTTTTGATCATTCAAGATCTTAACAAAATCCATATTTAAAGCCGAGACATAAACATCTTCCTCTTGATTTTCTTCCCATTTTTTGCCCAAACGACGTGTAATACGATCTTCATCAACCTTTTGATAAGATAAAATAACATCTAATTCATTAAAATAAGGATTATCGTAAGGTAAATAACGGCTTTTAAATGAGAAAAATAGTCGATTTTGTGGCCCATAATCCCAACGAGCAAATTTTGGAATAGTATCATTATCCTCTACTTTAAAAACAGCTAATTGATCATATCTTGGAATATCACTGGTTGTTGAGTATTGAAAATTCATGGTAAAACTCAATTCATTATTCATCTGATACTTGATTTTTTGGAGCGCATCAAATTGTCGATATCCCGTAAAACGCTGAATTAAAGGATTAGGATTAGTATGAATAGAATCAAAAACTTCTCCATTGAGTTGAGCTTCTTCCACATAACAATAGTCGCGCCCAAAACCTGGATAATCCGTCATTCCTTTACTGCCAACTCGCAAATTACCAAAATCCGCAAAAGTAAGACTAGATAAAAGAGCTAATTTTCGAGTACCATAATTAAAGTCAAGATGAAACGCTTTTTCATTGTTAGCCGTCGAATATCGGGCATAAGCTGACCCGTCAAATGCTTCTTCTTCGCTTTTTTGAAGGGCAAGGCGAGGCTCTTTTGTAATAAAATGCATGACCCCTCCTAGCGCATCACTACCATAAATAACGGAGGCTGGGCCTTGGACAATTTCCGTTCGATCCAAGACGGCATTATCAATCGTGATAACATTTTGCAAGTGTCCATTTCGATAAATCGCGTTATTGAGCCGCACACCATCAATCACGATCAGGAGTTTATTTGCTTCAAATCCTCGAATAATCGGACTACCACCTCCCATCTGGCTTCTTTGTATAAATACACCACCAGCCTGTAACAAATCGGCTGAACTTTGTGGATTGAGCAGTGCGATTTTTTTGGCATTAATGACACTAACTTGATTGGCAATATCTCCTCGTTTCTCTTCGCCGACACTAACAACAATATCAATAAGATCAAAACCAATAGAAATCTCTTGCATCAGAATTGTATCTTCATTTGCAATAATTTCTTTCAATGTGATTTGTCTATCGTGATAACCAACATAAGTGATATATAAAACCTCATCTAATGCAACTCCTCGAATACGCGCTATCCCATTTTCATCCGTAACAACACCATAAGTCTCATCGTTGTTTGAAATATTCGCACCAATTAAAGGCGCTTTTGTACCTGCATCCAGTATTTTTACAGGAAGCCCTTGACCAAAAACAACATGGCTAATCAGTAAAAAAATAAAGGTGATCTGAAAGAATTTAGGGATGCGAGAAATATTAGAACAAAGTAAATTTTGTTTCATCGTATCGAATTATTTTGCTTTAGAAAGTAGAATAAGACAATTATTCAATGGTATTTTGCTTTTAGTTTCTTGACATTCTTCTAACATATCTAATCATATATTTATAATTTTTCATATTGAAGATGAAGTCACTTCGCTTTATTTGACCTTATTCTATGTTAATTTTGTATTTATTTGTAGTTTGAGTTGAGAAAACTTATTTCTGTTTCTACCTTTAGATATGGAACAAATATCCTGCCATCATAATTTTTTTTATAATATGTTGGTGTAAATAAAAAGACTGGATTTGTAGAAATTATTGTTTTGCGCTTCGATCACTGAAGCCTTTGATTCTTTGTTTAACTTAACAAACTAGCATCGAATAAAGATTAAAGGCAGTTTTGGCTTGACATACCGTTTATTGATTTGTTTATTTACTTCCAACCTCATTTTTTAAATCCTTAATAATTCGTTTTAGTTCTTTTTTACTAACTAGAAACTCAATTGATTGTTCTTTTTTCAAATTATTAGGTAATAAATTGTAACTTAAAAAGAGTTGAATTGTTTTTAATTGCTCATTGGGTTTAGAGCAAAATTTGAAACTAATTTCTGGTTCTAAAAATTCGAGATAATCACTTTCCATCTCTTCATTTCGTTCAATTGTTTCAAACCATTCTATTAACTCCTTGAACTCACTTAATCTCAAACATCTATCTGAGGCTTTCCATTCTACTGCTTTTAATTGTACATTGACTTTAACTATCAGCCAATTATCATCATTTCGCTTATCTCCTTCAATCTCTAAATATATTTTTTGACCATGCTCACCTCTTATTATCATTTGGACTTATTTAAAATATATTTTGGGAATTTCTTTTTCCATGTTCAATTAATTCTAAGGAACAATAAGCCTCATTCTTAAAATCATTAAAAATGGCTTTTTTAGGTTTTGTTTGAATAAATGTTATATCCGCTTTTATTATTGCCTCTTATCCTTTTCAATTTCTTCTCGAACTTTCTGGATATCTTCTATACTTCTACCTGTAATATCTGATATGATTGCATCTGAATAGCCTTTACCTATTCCATTTTTTACATTTATATCAATTCCCTCTTTTCGTCCTTCTTCTCGTCCTTCTTCTCGTCCTTCTTCTCGCGAGGTATCTACAATATTTTTTATATCTCGATAATGTTTTAAACTTTCCTCATACGCTTCTCTTTCTTTTCTTGTGAAACTTGCGATTTCAGCTGCTTCAAACAATTGCGTGAATACTCGTTCTTGTAATTTTTCTGGGCGGTCTTGTAATTTCGAAAGATGCCTAAGCACATATAACCATTTTTCATAATGGCTTGTAAGCTCTTCTTCCTTTTTTGTGAACTTAGGCAATTCCAAATAAATTAATTTTAACTTATCAAAAAACACTTCTCCGCGTTCATTCTTCAATTCTATTACATGATGTAAGTTCTCATCTTTCTTATGGTCATCGAAAATAAAATCTAATATTCCAATTGAATAAACAGGATCTAATTTAAAGTCCCAATCTCCTTTTTTTGCCTGATCTTGGATAGGAAAAGTTGAATAAAATACACTCCGATCTTTAAAATAGTTTTGTTTTGCTTTTTGCATTTCTACTATGAAATGCTCCCCATTTTTTCCTTTACAATATAAATCAAATATAGCTTTCCGATCCAAAGGGTTTTTCCCTAAATTATCAGTAGATGAATAAGTTAAAGTCTCAATTTTTTTATCCTTTGGCAAAATTTGGTTTAGAAAATCTATCAATAGATTTTTATTTGGTTCTGTCCCAAATAATTTCTTAAAGCCAAAATCTGTTAAAGGATTTATATATCTATCTTTACTTATCACTTTCATCATCTTAATATGTTTAACGTGTTTCTTAATTTTTATCCCGTATCAATTCACTTCGTGCTTTCTAAAGCTTTTTATGTCTTACAAATTTAAACTTTTTTAGGCAATTCAATTCGGAAAGTAGTTCCTTGATCTACTTCTGATTGTTTTACGAATATTCTTCCGTTATGATAGTTTTTAATGATCCGTTGTGTTAAAGAAAGTCCTAATCCCCAGCCTCTTTTCTTAGTAGAAAAACCTGGTTTAAATATCGTTTTAAATTTTGCTGGAGGAATTCCTTTTCCAGTATCGGTAATGTCGATAATCACCGAATCTTCCGTTTCAAATACTTCTGAGGTCACTTTTCCTTCTCTTGACATCGCATCAAGGGCATTTCGAAGCAAATTTTCTAATACCCAATCGAATAAAGGCGCGTTAAAGTTCGCCAAAATCGGCGGGTCAGTTTCTTGATATTCAAACTCTACTCTACGAGGTGCACGTCGTTTCATATAGCTCATATTTTTGTGAACGACGGTTAAAATATTTTGAGTTTCGAGTTCTGGAATAGCACCTATTTTTGAAAAACGCTCCGAAATTTCTTCTAAACGCTTAACATCATCTCGCATTTCGTCCGCTATTTCATTAATCTCTTCATTGCCTTCTGCCATCAGTTTTAAATGCTCAATCCAAGCCACAATCCCAGAAATAGGCGTACCAAGTGGATGCGCAGTTTCTTTTGCCAAACCTATCCAAACTTGGTTTTGCTCTGAAC
>CAKZLL010000103.1 GCA_937125475.1 uncultured Saprospiraceae bacterium
TAGCTTCACTTTTGGACATTGTAGTATAATATGCAGTATATATATAAAAACTCCAACCTGCCAATAATAATAAAATTGCTAAAATACCTACCAAGTCTACCCCTTCTTTATAACTTTTAAAAGCTTCTTTATAATCTTAATAAATCAAAGATTGCAATCAAGTTCAAACAGCTACACAAATTACGAATACAAAAGAGTCTGATTATAACGGAATACAGTGCCGCACCTAAAGGCGCTTAATACTCTTTTAATCACAAAATTGCTACAAACAGTACCGCAGCTCTGCTGCTAAAGAACATATTCATAGCAGCAGAGCTGCGGCACTGTTTGTAGAATAAAGGTTGCAAATAAAATAAAAGCGCCTTTAGGTGCGTCACCAAGTATTTTTAATCAGATTAACTATCACTGCAATCCGTTACAATCAGAATAAAGGCAACAATGGCTTCTCATAAAACATTAACAATTAATACTTTATTCATTATTTTCAATTTTCAACTTAGAACATGAAGACAATACGTTTGACTATTCCCAACTCAGAAGGCTTAAAATTATCTGCTCGTTTAGATTATCCTATTGATACACATCCTAAAGCTTATGCGCTTTTTGCCCATTGTTTTACTTGTAATAAAAATCTAACGGCTATTCGCAATATTAGCCGCTCATTGACTTCCGCAGGTATTGCCGTGCTGAAATTTGACTTTACAGGCTTAGGTGAAAGTGAAGGAGATTTTGCTGATACTAATTTTTCATCTAATGTAGAAGATTTGGTCACAGCGGCTAATTATTTAAAAGATAATTATGAAGCTCCTTCAATTCTTATCGGGCATTCTTTAGGTGGTGCGGCAGTGCTTTTAGCTGCTAAACATATTGATAGCGTCAAAGCAATTGCGACAATAGGTGCGCCCTCTGAGCCTGTTCATGTAGCGCATCAGTTTCATGGAAAAATCGACGTGATAGAAAAAGAAGGCGTTTCACAAGTAAGTTTAGGTGGTCGTCCATTCACTGTAAAAAAGCAATTTTTAGAAGATATTCGCTCTACGAACTTAAAAGAGCATATTCGCTCTCTCAAAAAAGCCGTTTTAGTAATGCATGCGCCTTTCGATAGAACGGTTGGAGTAGAAAATGCAGCGGCTATTTTTGGTGCAGCTTTTCATCCTAAAAGTTTTATTTCGTTGGATGGTGCAGATCATTTATTGACTCGAAAAGCGGATTCTCTTTATGTTGGTAATATGATTGCTTCTTGGGCTAGTCGATACATCGAATTGCCAGAAGAAACTAAGCTTTCTACTCGTCAGCAAGTAGTCGTGCAAACGGGAGAAAAAGGCTTTACATCTCAGGTCAAAATGGGCAAACACACTCTAATTGCTGATGAACCCGAATCTGTTGGAGGAAATGATTTTGGCCCTTCGCCTTACGATTTATTATTAGCAGGTTTAGGGGCTTGTACTACGATGACTTTGAGGATGTATGCCAATCGAAAACGCTGGGATGTTAAGAATATTACAGTTCATTTAGATCATGGAAAAAGACACGCGGAAGATTGCACCGATTGCGAAAACCCAAGAGCAAAACTAGATCATATTGATAAAACAATCGAAATTGAAGGTAATTTAGATGAAAAACAACGCGCTAGAATGTTAGATATTTCTAAAAAATGTCCTGTTCATCGCACACTTTTGAGTGATATTAAAATTAACTCTATATTAAAATAACAATAAAAAACGTTATTAACAGGAACGAAATCATTAAAGATAAAATCATTGTCATATAACGATTTTATCTTTAATGATTTCATATTTTTTTATTCACTTAATCATTTCAAAAACTATGAAATTTTTACTTATCAGTCTATTATTCACTATTTTTCAGCCTAATCATGAAGCAAAACAAGATTTGATTATCAATGTTACTAATATTGAAGCGGTCAAAGGGTCTGTTGGAATTGCGATTTATAATAAAAAAGAAGCTTTTCCTAAAGATAATCAACATTATAAAAAATACTATTTTAAAGTAACAAAGTCCTCTATGACTTACAAAATCAAGGATTTGCCAAAAGGAGAATACGGTATTGCAATTTATCATGATAAAAATTCAGATAAAAAATGTAATTTGAATTTCTTTGGTATTCCAACCGAGGGGTATGGTTTTTCTAGGAATTTTGTACCTAAGATTTCAGCACCATCTTTCAAACAGGTCAAATTCTCTTTTCCTAAAACCAAAAAGCTTACTATCAAAATGATCAATTAAGCTGTAAAGAACTTTGGCTGATGAAGAATGAAATAAAACTAACTTATTCTACCGCTAATTTTTTAATTAGCAATGAATTATTGTAATTTTATTCCATTCTTCATCAATCAAAATATTTTATGATAAAGCAATTTACATTAACCAGTCTTCTTTTTTTGACCATACCGATTATTCTTTCAGGGCAAACCCGATATTTAGATAGTCTTTTCATATCAACTGTATCACAAAGTGATGCTGTTTATGGTCAAGCTCCTGCATTGAGTTTTCCTTATTTATTTGAAACTTCAACTTACAATCAAGATTTATTAATGGACGTTTACACGCCTCAAGGCGATGTGCAAACCGATCGACCTTGCATCGTTTTTGCTCATGGAGGCGCGTTCGCATTAGGTTCAAAAACAGATGTTCCTGTCGTTCAATTTTGTGAACAAATGGCCAATAAAGGCTATGTTGTTGTTTCGATTGAATATAGATTAGGCTTTAACTTGACGAATACTGCATCAGCAGAAAGAGCCGTTTATCGAGGTATTCAAGATATGAAAACAGCTATTCGATACGTCAAAGAAAATGCTGTAAGTCTGGGCATTGATAGTTCTAAAGTTTTTGCTGGAGGCAATAGTGCAGGCGGTGTTATGGCACTAAATGCCGCATATTTAGATGAATCAGAGCGAATGACACTTTCTTCACTTTCTTCTACGCCAGATTTGGGCTGTTTGAATTGTTCTGGAAATACTTTGACACATGGAGATGTTCCTTTAGCAATCGCTAATCTTTGGGGTGGTATTTCTGATATATCTTTTATTAATGCCAATAATCCTGTGCCAATTATTGCTTTTCATGGTACAAATGATAATACCGTTTCACCAGATTCCGCTCATCCGTTTAATTACAATGTTTTTCCAACATTAGAAGGAAGTAACATAATTATAAATAAAGTTACTTCATTAGGTTTTACTAATGATTATCATAAATTTTATGGAGAAGGACACGAGCCTTGGGGAGCATCAGGTGGCACGCCTCAACTTGATACAATTGTGAATAAAACAGCTCAATTTTTCTATCAATTCTTAACACCTTCTGTTTCTACTAATCAAATTAAGAAGAGCTTATCATTTGAGGCTTTTCCTAATCCTGTATTGGATCAATTGACCGTTCGTTTTCCTAATAATGATAATAATAATTATTCCATTTTGATAACCAATGCCTTAGGTCAAGTTGTATTTAATCAACAATATTCTAATCATTTTTCTAATACATTTACCATTCCTTTTCAAGAATTACCTAAAGGTTGGTATAATATTTCAATTGATAATGAAGGCGTTAGAGCGTCAAAAACAATCATTAAGTTATAATATATGCTAATCAAGTACAGTATCTCAAAAGTTATTTAAGACCTAGGTTCAGAGAACCGATACCGTTTGTAGTTATAAATAAATGGTTTTTTTTAGGTGCAGCGCACCGACACCTAAATATAATATATTGTTAATCAAACAATTGTGTTTTGTGTTGGTACGCTGCACCTAAAATTTAACGTCTTAATCATTTACTACAAACGGTGACATTGCGCTGCAACTAAAACATTAAATAGCTTTTGATACACTGCATTAAAAATTAAACAAATCAATTCCTAAACGGTCAAACATCCTTATTTACAAAATCGATACGATATGTGAATTAAGAGTTAAATAAAATCAATAAATCCTGATTATTAGTTATTTATAAATTAAAATATATTTAAATCATATGAGAGAGTAATAGTTTTATAGTAAGAAAGGCTTAAATCTGGTAATTCATATTAAAAATAGTTTTTTTAATTATCACATTTTAAAAATGACAATTTGTATTTT
>CAKZLL010000104.1 GCA_937125475.1 uncultured Saprospiraceae bacterium
TTCATAAATCTATTTTTTAATAGTTGAATGGATGAATTATTTGTAAAGACAAGCCAATTTTCGAGGAGTTGCTTTTGATAGGGAACTTATATTTTGTTCAAAACGATTATTTCTTATTTTTTCTCTACAAAGCCAGAAATATTATTTATCTATGCGAAAATTAATAGTCTTTATTTCATAATGAAAAAAAAGCATAAGGTATTTTATATGTTTTCGTTTTCATTTTAATTATCATTCAAAAATTATGTTTTTAGAACCACACTTTAAAGGTCAGCAGTCGGGATGGATAGAAGTGATTTGTGGATCAATGTTTTCTGGAAAAACAGAAGAATTGATTAGGCGATTGAAACGAGCTACTTTTGCTAATCAAAAAGTGGAAATTTTTAAACCAGCGATTGATACGCGGTACGATGAGACAAAAATTGTTTCTCATGATGCGAATGCTATTGCATCAAAGCCAGTGAAAATGTCTAGTTTGATCTTAGATTTGGCGGAGGATGTAGAAGTAGTTGGAATTGATGAGGCACAGTTTTTTGATTTAGGATTGGTTGAAGTAGCTGAAAAGCTAGCTGTTGATGGAAAAAGAGTAATCATTGCAGGGCTAGATATGGATTACAAAGGTGTGCCTTTTGGGCCGATGCCGAGCCTTTTGGCTGTTGCGGAATATATTACAAAAGTACATGCGATTTGTTCGCAATGTGGTGGATTAGCAACACATTCTTACCGATTATCAGCAGAAGAAGGGCAAATTGTATTAGGTGAAAAAGATAGATATGAGCCGCGTTGCAGGGCTTGCTATAGTAGTAAGGATGGAGAATAGGATTTATTTCAAAAAAATATATTTAAAAGAGGTAATTTTTCATAAAAAAAAGAGTTTAAACTATATTCTTTTACCAGCAAAAGACTGTGACTTTTTTATGAAAAAAATAATACTATTAACGATTATACTGCTTGGAATAGGAGCAAGTGCGGAGGCTCAACAACATATTCCTACTACTATTTTGAGTGAATTTAATAAACGATATAAAAACGCGGAAGATGTAGATTGGGAAGAGCAAAAAGGCAAATTTTCGGCTTATTTTATTTTGAATGAAAATTATGTAACTGCTACATTTTCAAAAGGAGGAAAATGGCTAAAAAGTACGCGCTCTATTAATAAAGTGAAATTGCCCAATAAGAGTATTTCCATTATCAAAAATGCTTATCCAAAAGCTTCTTATGCAGAAATTATAAAAATTAAAACAGAAAAAAACACTCAATTTAAGGTAGAGTTAATAACTCAAAACGCAATTGTTATTCAATATTTTTTTGATAAAAAAGGGAGAGTATTAAAAAAGACAGTTGTAAAATGATGATTTCTTAATCATTATATAAAGAAAGAGACCGCTAGAAAAATTCTAACGGTCTCTTTTTTAATAGATATAGACTATTATTTATCCATTCATTGAAATCAAGAACTCATCATTATTACGAGTACCTTTCATTTGATTTTTCAAGAATTTCATCGCCTCTTCTGGATTCATATCTGCTAAATGCTTACGCAAAATCCACATACGGTTAAGCGTTTCACTATCCATCAATAAATCTTCACGTCGAGTACTAGATTTCGTAATATCAATAGCAGGGAAAATACGTTTGTTCGCCAAGTTTCTATCCAACTGAAGCTCCATATTACCCGTTCCTTTGAATTCTTCAAAGATAACACTATCCATTTTTGAACCAGTATCAATCAAGGCAGTTGCCAAAATTGTTAATGAACCACCATGCTCAATATTACGTGCAGCACCAAAGAATTGTTTCGGTTTGTGTAAAGCATTTGCTTCAACACCACCCGATAAAACCTTACCGCTAGCAGGTGCGACAGTATTGTGTGCTCTTGCCAAACGAGTAAGAGAATCCAATAAAATCACTACATCATGACCACATTCGACCAAGCGTTTTGCTTTTTCCAATACGATATTTGATACACGTACATGACGTTCTGCAGGCTCATCAAAAGTAGAAGCAACTACTTCTGCTCGCACACTTCGCTTCATATCCGTAACCTCTTCTGGGCGTTCATCAATCAATAAAATGATTAAATAACACTCAGGATGATTTTTAGCGATAGCATTAGCAACATCCTTCAATAAGAATGTTTTACCCGTTTTAGGTTGTGCCACGATCAAACCACGTTGTCCTTTACCGATAGGAGAGAACAAGTCAATCGTACGAGTAGGATAATGAGTTGGACCTAATGGAATATTCAACTTTTCGTTCGGGAAAAGTGGTGTAAGATAGTCAAAAGGCACTCTATCCCTTGCCTCTAGAGGTTCTCTACCATTAATAAAGGTCACTCGAAGCAATGCAAAATACTTTTCTCCTTCTTTAGGTGGACGAATTGCACCTTGTACCGTATCACCTGTTCGCAAGCCAAATAATTTAATTTGAGAAGGCGAAACATAAATATCATCAGGCGAAGTCAAGTAATTATAGTCTGAAGAACGTAAGAAACCATAGCCATCAGGCATCATTTCAAGAATACCTTCTCCTTCAATAATACCATCAAATTCGATATTGAACTTGTTGCTTTTATTGCGATCTCTTCTTGAAGATTCTCGATGATCTTTGTATTCTCGTTGACCTTTCTTGTCTTTACTTTTCTCTTTAGCCGCTTCTTTTGGTTGTTCCTTTACAGGATCTTTCATTTCCTCTTTAGGAGGTTGAGGCTTAGTAGTTTCCTTTTTTTCTATTTTTGGAGCGACTTCCTTTTTTTCTTTAGCTTTCAGAATAATAGGAGCTTCCTGTTCTGGTTGCTCATCGCCCTCTTCATAAACGACTTCTATGCATTTAGGAACGGGTTTTCTACCACGAGTCCGTTTAGGCTTTTCCGTTTTTTCGTTTTTAGACTTGCCATTAGCTCCATTGTTATTTTCAGTGGTAGGGCTTTCTTCTTTTTTAGAAGTGCGACGACGACGTTTAGGTTTTTCGACCTCGGTAGGAGCTACAGTTTCCTTAGCCTTAGGAGTTGGCGAGTTAGATTTATTACCAGAAATAGCTTGAAAATCAAGAATTTTATAAATTAATTCTTGTTTAGAAAGGCGTTTATAATTGGTTAAACCAATTCTTTCAGCGACCTCTCTTAGTTCTGGTACCAGCATTTCATTTAATTGCAAAATGTCGTACATAGGATTAACAAGGTTTGTTAATGAAACTTGTTGATTAATTAAAATCAATTAAAATTATATAGATTTATTTTTAGAAATGTATTACAGGTTGGACGAATAATTACTAAAAAATATCTTCTTTGATCTGTTGTTATTAATGCTTTGTGAAATTTAAGTTATTACCTTTACCAATTTAAACTCTAAGTACATACTTAGTTTATCAATAATTTTTTATGATTTATGATTTTTTTAAGAGAAACGATGTTTTAGATGCGTATTCTATATTATAAAGTAGTTAACTTAGTGGTTAAATAGGAATGATGATATTTACAATATTAAATGTTTTAATGTTAAAAGTCAAGTTAATACACTTATTTTTATTTATTCATCATTATGTTAATAACATATTTAAATTATAATTACGTAACGTAATGTAAGTTAAAATAGTTGTTAGGGTTGATAAAATATAATAGTTTTTTAATTGAAAAACCATTAATAATTGCTTCACACGTCAAACATGCCTAAAACTTAATAATAAATTAAATGGTATTGGAATGTATTTGATGTGAAAGTAAAATTGGAATTTATTTGAAATTACTATTCTACACTATTAAAAAAAATAATAAGTAGTAGGAGTAAGGAAATTCAAAAATGATATGTAATAAAAACTTTATGTTTCAAAAGCAGTGCAAAGCTACATATTTTATTTATAAATAAAACTTTTTTTATAAATAAAAGGAAAAAGTTGTCATTTTTCATGAAAAAGAGGGTTAAACACGAGAATAAGCTATAATAAAAAGGAAATTTTAGGCACTTTATAGTTTTATCTGTTTAAAAAATA
Organism: uncultured Saprospiraceae bacterium; assembly: GCA_937125475.1. Lineage (GTDB taxonomy): Bacteria > Bacteroidota > Bacteroidia > Chitinophagales > Saprospiraceae > CAKZLL01. The sequence goes on from CAKZLL010000104.1 coordinate 3,988, forward strand.
ATGTAATAAACTCGGTAGGTAGCTACTCAATAAGTCGTTTTTATTAGTAGAACAACTTCCTAAGTTGTGTTACGTAAAATCAGACAGAACCAAACTTTAGCAAAAAATCTAAGTGGAAATTAAGTCTATTTATTGTATTTTTGTGAAAATGGAACTATTTAAAAGATAGAATCCTTAAATTAAAAATTGGATAGGAATTAAAATTTGTATCACTACTGAATAGAAGAAACTAGCATCATGTTAGAATTAAAAGTAATTAGAGCGCAAAAAGAGCGTATTGTAGCAGGGCTTAAAGTCAAAAATTTTAAAAATTTAGACTTAGTGGATCAGGTTTTGAAATTGGATGACCAACGAAAAGCGATTCAATCAGCGTTGAATGACATAGAAGCAAAAAGTAATAGTGCTTCTAAGGAAATTGGAAAATTATTCAAACAGGGGAAACGCGATGAAGCGAATGCCCTTAGAGCTAGTATTTCTGGTCTTAAAAGTCAATCACAAGACTTGAAGGATCAACTGAAATCAGTAGGAACTAATTTGGAAGATGCTTTGGTGCAATTACCTAATATTCCTCATGATTCTGTGCCATTAGGCAAAGGAGAAGATGATAATGAAGTCTTTCAAGCTTGGGGCGAAGACTTACCAATATTAGAAGATGGTGCTAAACCACATTGGGAATTAGCGGAACAATATAATTTGTTTGATTTAAAATTGGGCGTTAAAATTACGGGAGCTGGTTTTCCTTTATACCGTGGAAAAGGCGCAAAATTGCAGCGTGCTTTGATTGCTTTTTTCTTAGATGAGGCAGAAAAAGCAGGTTATGAAGAGATTGTTCCACCAATTTTGGTTAATGAAGCTTCTGCTTTTGGTACAGGACAATTACCTGACAAAGAAGGACAAATGTATCATGCAACCGTTGATAATTTGTATTTGATCCCGACAGCAGAAGTACCGATTACTAATATTTATCGAGGTGAAATTGTAGAAGAAAAACAATTGCCGATTAAATTAACGGGTTACACACCATGTTTTAGGCGTGAGGCTGGTTCTTATGGCGCTCATGTTCGTGGTATTAATCGAGTTCATCAATTTGATAAAGTAGAAATTGTACAAATTACGCATCCAGAAAAATCTTACCAAGCATTGGAAGATATGTTGGAACACGTTAAGCAATTGATGGATAAATTAGAATTACCGTACCGTATTTTAAGATTATGTGGCGGTGATGTTAGTTTTGCATCAGCTTTAACTTTTGATTTTGAAGTATATTCTGCAGCTCAAAAACGTTGGTTAGAAGTGAGTTCTGTCTCTAATTTTGAAACATTTCAGAGTAATCGCATGAAAACGCGTTTTCGTAATGATAAACGCAAAACAGAATTGTGCCATACATTGAATGGTAGTGCTTTGGCATTGGCGCGTATTTTTGCGGCATTGTTAGAAAATCATCAAACGCCAGAAGGAATTGTTATTCCTGAGGCATTGAGATCTTATACTCGTTTTGATATTATTGATTAGAATAAAGTCTAATTAATTCGAAAATCATTCGTTCATCGGAAAATAAAATTGCTTAGTCTAATTTGCTTACTTTTTGCAACTTGGCTAAGCAATTTTTGTTTCTTTTAATAGACAAATGCGTATTATATATGGATGATTGAATGAAAAATACTTAAATGATCAATCTCCAAAAACTAGAAAAGCTTTTTTTAAAAATAAAATTAGGACATAAAAAATGGGTGTTTATTTAGGTTTAATGATAATCGGTGGTGTTTTTACGGTCATCGGTATGGTAATTAGTAATCGCTTAAAAAGTACATTTAAAAAATATGAGCGATTAAGCATGAGTAATGGCATGAGCGGAGCAGAAGTAGCAAAAGCGATGCTTCGACATTATGGTATTCATGATGTAAGAATTGTAGAAGGGCAAGGTTTTTTATCGGATCACTATAATCCAAGATCTAGAACTATAAGTTTAAGTCCTGCAGTTTTTGGTGGTCGAAATGTATCGGCTGCGGCAGTTGCAGCACATGAATGTGGTCATGCAGTTCAGCATGCAGAAGCGTATTCTATGTTGGAAATGCGTTCAATGCTTGTACCTATTGTAAATATCTCAGCTACAATGCAACAATATTTATTTACTGCTGCTTTTCTTTTTGTAGGGATGTTTAATAATAACATTGTTTTATTGATTGCGATCGCGATTTTTGCAGTGACTGCTTTATTTAGTGTGGTTACTTTGCCAGTCGAATTTGATGCAAGTAAAAGAGCATTAGCTTGGTTGGATAATTCAAATACAACAAATGCAGCAGAATACAAAGGCGCAAAAGATGCACTTTGGTGGGCTGCAATGACTTATGTTTCAGCAGCATTAGCCGCAGTTATTAAAGTACTTTATTTAGTGATGATGTTTTTGAATAATAGAGATTAAATGATTGATTTCTACTATTCATTTTTATGGATCAAAAAAAACCGTGAATTACGTAAAAAGTAATTCACGGTTTTTTTTTGAAAAAAATTAGATAAATCACTAAAAAGATTGGTAACCTTTTTAGTGGTTTATCATCATTGTAGGTGAAAGTGAATAACACTTTCAAAGAAAAGAACCCATGTCTATCAATTGCAGTCGAAACAACATAGGTTCAATTTTATTAAAAAATAAAGCATAAAATTATGAAAAAATTAGCTATCCTAAGTTTATCCATGTTATTATTATGGAGTTGTTCTGAAGAATCATTAAGCCCTACAACCGCAGTCTTAGAAAAAAGTGAAGTAAATAACACTGTTACTCTAACTAAAAGTGTAATAGATAATATTGAAATGAATGGAAATCATTTAGTATTGTCTAGTCAGCAAGATTTTGAAAACGCAATTCAAGCAATCAAAGAAGATGATAAATTTATAACGGCATTAAGTGCAAAATTCCCTAATTTTGTATCTGCTAAAAGTGCCTTTGAAGCAATTACTGACGAAATGTTGGAACAAAATGGAGTTGATCAATACGAACACTTAATTGAAATTAAAGAAGATGCTGATGGTAAAAAGACAATTGAGCCAGAGATTGATATGTCTACTCCATCTTATTTAGCAAACGAACAAGGTGTGTTGCAAATCGGGACAAAAGTATTGAAGTTCACTCATAATAATGTATATCAATTAGATGAGGCAGATTTGTCTAACTTTAATGTTGAACAACCTACTAATATTAGATCGCTTGAAGTTTTTCCAGTTACAAGGACAGTTACACCATTAAGAGCAGTTGTTAAAAGTTGTACTAATGTGTATTCAATTTCTTCTCCAAAACGTGTTCGTGGTGAAATCAAAGTAACGAATAGTTTTCCTTTTTCAGAGGTTGTAGTAGTAACAAAACATGAAGAATATACTAATTCTTGGTTCATTGGATATTGGAACAATACTAATGCTGGACAATTAGGAATGAATGGTAAAATCGTAGTTAAGGCAGAGAAATATATCGGAAGAGGAAGTGATACAAAAGGCTTTACATTAAACGAAACACGTTCTAATTTAAGTAAGTTTGTTACAGAAATTGCGGCTTCTGGAGGAAATAGAAAATATACAGTAACAGCAGCAAAAATTACACATTCTGCTAGACCAAGTATGAGTTCTCCTTTTACAGGAACTTGTGATTGTACAATATAATATCAACTAGAATTATCACTCGAAAATAATTATATAATGAAAAAGGAAATCTCTATGCAAAAGAGATTTCCTTTTTCGATTCAAAATCGCTTTATTTTTTAAATGCTACTTTTCCATCTACAATAGTATATAAAATATTAGTTTTCAATATCTTATCATCTGGACAATTCAATAAATCATTGGACAAAATGACAATATCTGCCAATTTTCCAACAGTAATTGATCCTTTGATTTTTTCTTCAAAACCAGCATAAGCATTGTTAATAGTATAAGAGGCTAAAGCTTCTTGTCGAGTCATTTTTTGTTCAGGGAAAAATGGTTCATGATTTAAACTCGGAACATTACGCGTCACGGAAGCATAAAAACTAGCCAATGGATTAACATCCTCAACAGGCGTGTCCGTTCCATTCGCAATCATCGCGCCTGAATCAATGATTTTGCGCCAAGCATAAGCTTCTAGTTTTGCACGCATTTCGCCTAGTCTTTTAGGTACAAAAGGCGCATCAGAAGTACAATGAACGCCTTGCATAGACGCAATAACACCCAATTCTGAAAAACGTGGAATATCTTCTATGTTAATATGTTGAGCGTGTTCAATTCGCCAGCGCAACTCTTTTTTAGCCGTAGTTTTAAAGGTGTTTTCAAAAGTATTTAATACTTCTCGATTAGCTCGATCACCAATCGCATGAACGCACAATTGCATATTGTATTTTGCGGCAAGCGCAGCTACATTTTTCAATTCATCTAAGGAATGTGTGTTTTGACCATTAAACCCTGGTTTGTCATCATAAGGTTTCAAAAGCCAAGCGCCATATGAACCTAAAGCGCCATCAACACGGGCTTTTATGGATCTACAACTGAACCAATCATTGACATTATTGATTGGAAAACCTGCCATTTGTTGTTTCATTGTATCATAAGGATGATCGAGCATTGCCCATAATCGAACGTTCAAATCGCCTTTTGCCGCAAGGTCTTTATAGCGTTGAATATCAGTATAAGAAGAGCCAGCATCTTGAAAAGAAGTCACGCCTTTTTTCAAACATTCTTGTTCTGCGCTCCTCAATGCTAGCATCCATTCTTCGAGCAAATCGGCTTTTGAAAGCCCATCCACATAAACTTGATGAGCCGATTCAACTTGATCCATTGCGCGTTCTTCAAATACTCCAACGGGTTGACCACCAGGTTTTCTGACAATCAAACCACCTTCTGGATTAGTAGTTTCTTTACTAATTTTGGCGAGTTCCATCGCTTTGGCATTGGCAAAAAGAGAATGCCCACTAGCATGTTTCAGCATCACAGGATTATTAGGCGAAACGGCGCTTAATGCATCATGATAAGGATAGCCAAAAACTTGCTGTTCTAATTCTTCATTCCATTTTTCTTGATGCCAACCCCGCCCAATAATCCATTCTCCTGGTTGTGCGGTTTTGGCTTTTTCAGCGACCATTTCGACGATTTCATTCCAATTTTTGGTTTTCATCAAGTTCAATTTAATTAAACTATTCCCTAAACCGAGATAATGCCCATGTCCTTCGATAAATCCTGGCATTACAAAATTGCCTTTAGCGTCGATCGTTTCGGTTTGTTCTCCCATGTAGGTTTGAATATCGTCATTACTGCCTACGGCTAATATTTTACCGTCTTTCATAGCAATGGCTTCGGCTTTCGCCAAAGTTGTGTCCATTGTGGCAATATTTCCATTAATAATAATCGTATCGGCTATTTTCTCAGAGGAATCACAACCGATTAGGAAGAGAAAAATGGTTAGACTAGTTAGCAATAGATTTTTCATGATTTTAATTTTGATAGAAATTAATGGTTTTAAAGGTAGAGATGTTTAGGCTTTGTTTGTATTTTGTTCATTATGTTTGGACGACTTTTTTTAATAAAGTCCAAACAAGTTCTTAAATATGTCAAACAATTTTATGGTTCATTGACAATTTTTGCAAGAATGAATATTTTTTAGTCCAGCGGTAGCTTGCCCCGTTGTTTTTCAAGAAGTTAGAGCAACGGGGCAAGCCCACATTGGACTTAAAGACAAAAATTATGAATGAACCAATTTTATTTAGAGAATATTTTTTATAAATCATTGACTTTTATAAATCATTTTTTATGAAGATTTACAAGTTAATGATTTATGAATTAACAGATTTTAGGGGATTATTCGTTTTTTTAAAATTAAAAGATGATTTTGTAGGGATATTAATTTGGGTTAATAAGGACTAATATTTCAACGAAAATAGGAATTGATTTTAAATCAAAAAAAATTAAAAATAAAGATATGAAAACGTGGAAAAAAATTGCACTCGGTTTATTGGCTGTTTTATTGATCGCAGCGATTTATTTTTATCCAAAATATAAAATGCTGCAACATACCATTCATTTGTTTGATGATGATAGAATTGTAGAAAATTTTAGATCTTTTGATGCAATTTGGCCCACTACGGTCATGCCAGCTTCCGCGAATCCACACCAATATCCAAAAGGAGAAGAAATGGTTTTGCCCGATAGTTTTAAATTTTATGATAAGGATTATTCGTCTATTGATTTTTTGAAAGACTCTTGGACTACTGGTTTTTTGGTGATTCAGAATGACACAATTGTTCATGAAAAATATTATTTAGGCAATACGGAATCAACTAGAAATATCTCTTGGTCGGTCGCCAAATCTTTCATTTCTGCTTTGATCGGTATTGCGGTTGAGGAAGGTCATATTAAAAATATCATGCAAACGGTTGATGAATATGCCCCCGAATTGAAAGGCTCTGGTTATGAAGGAGTGAGAATTAAGGATGTTTTGCAAATGTCAACGGGCATTAAATTTAATGAAGATTACGGTGATTTTAATAGTGATATTAACCGATGGGGAAGAGGTTTTGCTTTAGGGCAATCACAAGATGCATTTGCTGCAACATTAGAACGAGAAACAGAACCAGGGAAAATTAATCATTATGTCAGTATTAACACCCATGTTTTAGGAATGGTTTTAACAAAAGCTACAGGCAAAACGATTACCGAATATATGCATGAAAAACTATATGAACCATTAGGAATGGAATATGATGGTTATTGGTTAATTGATGGCGAAAACATGGAAATGGCATTGGGCGGATTGAATTTGACATTGAGAGATTTTGCTAAAATCGGTTCTTTATATTTAAAAAATGGAAACTGGAAAGGCAAACAAATCGTCGCAGAAGAGTGGGTGAAATCTTCTGTAACACCTGATGCACCACACGTCCAACCAACTGCCGATGATTTTGGTTATGGTTATCAATGGTGGATTCCAGAAGGTGAAGTTGGTGAATTTATGGCAATTGGCGTGTATAATCAAAATATCTATATTAACCCTACCACCAATACGGTTATTGTAAAATTATCAGCAAATCCAAGGTTTAATGATGCGGATTTTGTGCCGAGTAGTCATCATTCTGTAATCGAATTGTATCGAGAAATTACGAAATCTTTTAATAATTAAAGGTTTGATGGTACAAATATTAGGTAATATTATTCTTGTCTTATGACAACTTTTTACTTGATTAAATGCCCTAAATTTGTGGTGCAGAACAATCCATTATTCAATAAAAATAATATTAAAAATGTATAGTTTACCGTCTTACAAAGAGAAAAATGCTCAAGTAATTCAAGAATTCATTGCCGAATATCCTTTTGCTTTTTTATCTGGATGTAACTCAAAAAATGAACCCGTTGCTACTCAAGTTCCAGTTTTCATTGAAGAACAGGATGGAAAGAAAGTTTTGAGAGGGCATTTAATGAAAAACACAGATCATCATAAAGCTTTTCAAAGTAATCAAAATATTCTGACGGTTTTTACTGGTCGGCATACTTATGTTAGCGGAACTTGGTACAGCAATGCTTCTATTGCATCAACTTGGAACTATATGAGTGTTCATGTTAAAGGCAAAATTCGTTTTTTGGATGAAGCAGGTTTAGTCGATGTACTCCGAAAGACGACGCTTCATTTTGAAAACAATAACAAA
>CAKZLL010000105.1 GCA_937125475.1 uncultured Saprospiraceae bacterium
ATCGTATAGTCTTGATTTTTAGCCGATAAGATTAATTAGATCAATATTAATGCCCTTTTTATAAAATGATCGTTTCTATTCGTTACTTTTATTAATAGACTTGTATGACGACGGCTACTTAATTTGCTACAATGGGCAAATTTTATTTTGTACTTCACTAAATCAATAGCCACTGTACGATTCTAATCTTTATTGACAACAGGTTTGAAACTTTTCACCTAAAATCAAGGCTTATGAAAAAAGTAATTTTTACATTTTCTTTCCTCGTTTATATGTTCGGACTAATAGCGCAAAACATTCCTAATGCTAATTTTTCTGATGTTTATATTGGTGGTTTGGATCGATTGCACGATTGGGGCAATTCAGAAGGTTGTAGTGTTGGCGAACCTAGAGTAATTTTACAATATGTAATGGTCGATTATTCACAGCCAGATTATGCTGTTCGATTGAGAACACAGACGGACACTTCTGGTCATGCTTTTCCGTCTTTTCTTTTTTCTTCCAGTTTAATGTGGCAATATAATCCTGGTTGTGATGAAAACTTTATTCTCACAGGTCAACCTTTTCCACATCGCCCTGATAAAATGTTGGGCTGGTACAAATTTCGTAATGATTCTTTGATTACCAATGATTTTGGAACGGCTACTGTTATTTTAAAAAAATTCAATACCACTACTCAAATGCCAGATACCATTGGTTTTGGAACGATTCAACTAACTCCTACCCTTTCGGATTCTGTATTTGAAGCATTTGAAGTGCCGATTACTTATCTTCAACCAACTGTTACTCCCGATTCTATTGCTGTATTTTTTTATTCAACTGGCACACAACAGGTCGGAGGTGTTTTAACTATTGATAGTTTGTCTTTTGATTTTTCGTCAGCTAATCAAAACCAAGTTTTGCCTAAGTCCAATACTTATCAAATACGACAAAATCCTGTTCAAAATACGGCTTATATCACAAGTAAAGAAGTACATTTATCTCAGCCGAGAAGTATTCAAGTATTAAGCGTTGACGGAAAAGTCATTTTTGAAACTATTGCAAGGCGTTTTCCTTTTAGTCTAAATGTGGATTATTTGGCGAGTGGTTTGTATTTTATTCATATTAAAGGAAAAGAAGAACGGGCAGTTTTAAAAATGATTAAACAGTAATTTTCATAAAAAAAGCGAGCTATCTTTTTAGGATAACTCGCTTCTAGTTTTTTTATTTAAGAAAAAGACTATTAGTCAATTTTAAATAAATCAGCCGAAAGCCCAGTATTAAGCTTTATTTCTTGTATTTCAAAAGTCAACGTTTGTGGTCCAGCAGATTTTTTCATCGTGAATGGAAACATATAACCTTCAACTTCTTTATAACCTTCCAAATCTGTTATAATTGACATTTTTTGACCACCAGGTCCTTCTTGTTCTCTAACTGTACGTAATTTAAAGCCAGAATCAACATCATAAAAACTAGTAGCTTTAGTACCAGCTGGACTTGTTGCTACTACCTTATAAGCATCTTTTCCATTAACTTTTTCTACGCCTTTCAATTCTGTTTTATAACCAGCCTTTGCATACATCACTTCTCTGACCAATGTCGATGCCATTTTTGCATCTACTATCTCATCTTCTGAAAGCTCTTTTTTCTTTCCATTTGTCATTTCAGTTTTTCCATCAAAAATTTTCTTTTCAATAGGATTTCCCATCATAGTTACTTCAGTAGAAGATTTTTCACCAATGATAAATTGTTGCTTTCCATTAAGCGTATTTCCTTGAATAGAAATATTTAACTTAATTGTTGCATCCTTCATTTTTTTCAATTTGGCTACACCACCAACAACAGATAAGTACTTATCAATCACTGTTTGAGCAGTTACACTTTTATCAATTTTCACGTTACTAGCAACAACTAGTTTACCTTCTGTATCATAAAAATTAACTTTTCCACTTTTTGAAAACTTAGTTAATGTTCCTGCTACTTCATCTTTGTTACCAACAACTAAAATATGTGCATTTTCTGGTTTTAGATACATTTTAGCCATTGCTTGAACATCCTCAATCGTTACAGCGCGTAATTTTTTCAAGTAGTTCTTATAGTAATCTTTTGGCAAATTATATTTTTCAATATTTCTTGCAAATCGAGCTACTGTTTCTGGACGTTCTAATGCACGAGAAAAACTACCAGTCAATTGATTTAAAATCATATTTAAATGATCTTGATCTACTTTTTCATCGCGTAAACGCTTCATTTCATACAAAATCTCAATGATTGAACTATCCGTTACTTCATTTCTAACACTTGCAGAAGCGGAGAAAGAACCAACCAAAGGATCTGATCTCAAACTAGAACGCGAGCCATAAGTATAAGCATGTTCTTCACGAAGATTTTGCATCAAACGACCAGAAAAACCACCACCACCAAGGATAGTATTCATTACTCTTGCCTTAATTGCTTTATCACTTCCTGGTTTGTAATCTACTGGATAAGTCACTTGAATAACCGATTGAACTGCTCCTGTTTTGTCTACAAATGCTACTTCTGCTGCTTTAGGCGCTTGTGGCGTTTCATATTTATGACTAGGCACTTCTCCTTTTTTCCAATCACCAAAATACTTTTCTAATTGTGCTTTTAGATTTTTACCATCTACGTCTCCTACAATGACCAAACGAGTAGTATTTGGCTTGAAATAGCTTTTGTAATAATTTTTACAATCATCAGCTGTTACATTTTTGACTGTTGTTTCTGACTGGCTTTCTCCGTAAGGATGATTACCGCCGTAAGTCAAAACACTAGCCACTTTACCTGCAATCGCATTTGGATTATCTTTTTGAGAAGCTAAACCCGATATTGTTTGTTTTTTCAACTTTTCTAATTCACCTTCGTCAAAAGTTGAATTTAATAAAACATCAGACATTAATTCTAATAATTTGTCTTGATGCTTAGTTAAAGAAGATCCGAAAACACCTGAACCACTAGTACTCAAAGATGCACCAATGAAATCAATCTCTTCATCCAATTGCGATTTTGATCGTTTTTTTGTTCCACGACGCATCAATTGACCAGTTAAGTCAATCACACCTGCTTTATCTCCTTCCAACATTGGATCAACATCCAATTGCAAAGAAAAAGATACACGAGGCAATTTATCATTTTTCACAACAATGACTTCTACATTGTTACTTAACGTGAATTTATCATAATCTCCAATCTGAATTTCTGGTGCTGGACCAGCCGATGGAGGAATACTTCTATCAAGAGGACCACCATTATCCGTAGGTTCTGCGACAGGACCTGGCGTAGGGACATTTATAGTCGGTTTGGTTGGAGTACATTGTGCAATTAGTACTGCTATTGTTAATAAGAATATTAAACGCTTCATTTTTTTATAATTTTCTATATTAAAATATAGTTTGTTTTAATCTTAATTTCCTTTCCGTGATTTCGCTAAATAGTGAAGAGTGACACGATTATTTTTCACAAAATATTTATTAGCTACTCGCTTAATATCCTCGCGTGTTACTTTCATATAGCGATCAACTTCCTTATTGATTAAGTTAGCATCACCAAAATACATATGATAATTAGCCAAACTTTCAGCAATACCCGCCATAGTAGAATTACTTTGAATAAAATTACTCTCGATCTGATTTCTTAATTTTTCAAATTCGATTTCAGTAATTAATTCTTTACGGACTTCAGCGTACATTTCTTCCATTGCATCTTCTAATACCTTTGGATCTGTCCCCATATTAGCAATACTATAAGTTAATGCAACACCTTGATCTTCAAGATCTAATGGAAATGTCCCAACAAATAAAGCCAATTCTTTTTCATCAACTAAACGTTTATTAAAACGAGAGCTTTGTCCTTGAGAAAGCAACTGAGCTAACATTTTTACCGCGTAATAATCATCCGTTCCTTGCTTAGGAATATGAAACCCTTGAATAACCGCAGGCAATTGAATATTATCATAAACCGTATCTCTGATTTCTGCTGTCATTGCAGGTTCTTGGATAGTTGGACGCGGAATATCTTTAGTTCCTTTAGGAATTGTACCGAAATATCTATTGATTAACTTTTTACTTTCTTCAATATTCAAATCACCCGAGATGGATAATACAGCATTATTCGGTACATAGAATGTTTTATAGAAATTCACATAATCCGATTCTACCGCGGCATTCAAATGCTCCATATAACCAATAACAGGCCAATTGTAAGGATGTTTTTTGAAAAGACGCTTCATTGTTTCTTGCAAAACAGTACCATAAGGCTGATTATCAACTCTTTGACGACGTTCTTCTTTAACGACTTTTCGCTGTGTTTCAATACCTTTATTTTCTACTTTCGCATGTAACAATCTTTCAGACTCTAACCAAAGCCCTAATTCTAATTGATTAGAAGGTAAGATTTCATAGTAATATGTTCTATCATACCAAGTGTTTGCATTTAGCGTACCACCAGCATTTTCAACATATTTATCGAATTCTCCGCGTTTGATATTAGCAGATCCTTCAAAAAGCAAATGTTCAAAAAAATGAGCAAAACCAGTGCGATTAGGTTCTTCGTTTTTAGAACCGACATGGTACATAATGGAAACTGCAACAATAGGTGTAGAATGATCTTCATGTAAAATGACATGTAACCCATTATCTAGGGTATATTCTACATATTCAATCTTATTGGCTTGCGCAAAACTGCTGCTAGTTGCCAAAAAAAATAAAGCTAATAAATTAAAAAATTTCGATTTCATAAAAAAATGGTTTTTCTAAGAATTTGAATAGCTCCAAAAATAAGAGTATTACTTAACACAACAGCAATGATTAGATGTGTGTTGAGCTTACAACGACAAAAAGACGCAAAAACTACAAGAATAACTAAAAAAAAAGGGATTCTTTAGTATTTTTTTTCAAATAAAAGGAAGGAATTTATATTGGATTAATTGGATGAAACATTAAATAAGAGTAGATAGAATCAGAAACGGTAGAATAACCTAAGTCATTCTACCGTACCCAATAAAAATGTATTTTTTTATATTTCCAAGTATTAATTCATGATTAAATATCTGTTGAATTAGAAACTTGTTTTATTAATTTTGAATGAAACTCTACGATTTGAAGATTTATCACCTCCTTCTATCAAGCTATACTCTCCATAAGCTAAAGTAGATAAACGATCTGCACCAATACCATTTTCAATTAAATAAGCTTTTACTGCTGAGGCACGTTTTTCAGCCAAACGACTATTGTAATCTGCATCACCATCACTATCTGTATGAGCAATAATCACAAATTTAGTGTCTTCGCAACGCTTCATTACATTGATTACCTTTCCTAAAGAACTTTTCATGTTTGTTCTAATACGATCAGAATTGACATCAAAATTGATACTTTTACCGATTTCAGTTAATGCATCATCACTATTTACACAAAACTCATCAACTTCTTTGATTGTTTTTGTAGGAGTTGGATTAGCAGGAATAACAGTTTCTTTTTTGACTACTGGAGGAATAGTTGGTTTCACTTCAATTGATTTAGGTTCTTCAATTACATCTGAAACTTCTTCTTTAGCAACTTCTAAGACCTCTTCTTTTTGTGCTTTGAATTTTTGAGCAGGCTCTTCTTTTTCTACAATTGTTGAGATTGCAGGTTTAGCAGCTACAGGATCTGCTTCAAAAGTAGGCTCATCAACGATACTATTAGAAACCTCATCAGAATTATCTGGTTCATCATCTCTGTAGATATTCGCTAATCTCTCTTTTCTAGCTAATCGTTTTTCTTTTCTCTTCTCAATACGAACCAATTTTCTAACCTTTTCTCTTTTGCTTTGTGCAGAACGACGTTTTTTACTAACTGGCATAAAATTAAATTTCAATCCCATAGCATGCGTCATATAAGCATTATTAGCAATAATATTATATCTGAAGTTTGATTCATATACAAAAGAAAGATGTTTTCCCATTCCTACTGCAACACCAAATCCAGCTGGCACATTTACATCTACATTCCCCATTATATCAACATAAGCCGCTCCAACACCTACTTTGAAAAAAGGAGAAACTTTATAATTCTCTTTTTTAATAATATAGCCGTTATCCAATTTATATTTTAAATTAAAACTAGCATCATAAAGACGTGTTTTAGTATAAGGTGTATGTATGTCAAGGTCTCCTGTATAATATTCAGTTGTTGTAATTCCACTATTGAAATCAATATCAAAATTATTATTCAAATATTTTGATACTGAGATTTGAGTACCTCTATTATACTTATATGGACTAGTCATTTTGCTTTCAAGTACTGCCGAATAACTATATAAACTACCATAAATACCTACGCCCCAATCATAGTGCTTGTTTTGAGCTTGACTATTGATTGTGATGAAAGAACATAAAATAATTAATAAAAATTTACCTCGTAACATTATACTTAAATTTTGTAATGATGGTTTTAAAATCTCACATATATTGTGATACTTAACTAAAGACAATAATTGTACCAGTATAGAATTTTGTGTGTAATTTTTTAGTAAACAAATCATTAAACATATTATTTTTTTTAAACTAATAAAAATAATATGTGACAAATCACAAAAAAGGTGAATAAGTTGAAAAATAGTGTATATGAAAGAAAGCTTGTGACAGTAAATTTAAATAAAATAAACATTAAAATGACATAACCTCTATGATTTTCTACGGTGTCTTGTTTGGAAAGGTTTCATCTTACACAAAAAAATTGATCTGTGACATCTAAAAATAAAAAAACAAAGCTAAATCAAATAAAAAAAGATTTCTGAACAAGGAATAACCTCATTCAGAAATCTTTCAAAATGTAAAGATATTGACATTAGGATTAACTCAATAATAATCTCATATCTGTTTTTTCTCGAACAATTTTCTCTACTTGATCCATAGGTACTCTTTCTTGTTTCATAGAATCTCGTTCTCTAATAGTAACGGTATTGTCTTCAAGTGTCTGGAAATCGACGGTTACACAATAAGGTGTTCCAATCGCATCTTGACGACGATATAATTTACCAATACTACCCGTATCATCATATTGAGCATTGACAGAAAAACGTAGGTCATTAAGTACCTCTTTTGCTTTTGCTACCAATTCTGGGTTATTACTCTTCAACGGGAAAACAGTACATTTGACAGGTGCGATTGCTGGATGTAATTTCAAGACCATACGAGTTGAGGTCTTTCCATTTCCGCCAACAATTTCCTCTTTTTCCAAAGCATTCGCCATAGTCGCCAAAAACATTCGATCACAACCGATAGAAGTTTCAACCACAAAAGGCACATAACTTTCTTTGGTAGCAGGATCAAAGAACTGGATTTTTTTACCTGAAAGCTCTTGATGTGCTTTCAAATCAAAATCAGTTCGTGAGTGAATACCTTCTAATTCGCGGAAGCCAAACGGGAATTGAAATTCAATATCAACTGCTGCATTAGCATAATGCGCTAAATTATCATGATCATGATAACGCAATTTAGAAGCAGGATGAAGGGCTTTGTGCCAAGCCAAACGCTTTGCTTTCCAGTTTTCGTACCACTCTAAATCCGTTCCTGGTTTTACAAAAAATTGCATCTCCATCTGTTCAAATTCTCTCATTCGA
Organism: uncultured Saprospiraceae bacterium; assembly: GCA_937125475.1. Taxonomy (GTDB): domain Bacteria; phylum Bacteroidota; class Bacteroidia; order Chitinophagales; family Saprospiraceae; genus CAKZLL01. The sequence continues at coordinate 7,603 of CAKZLL010000105.1, forward strand.
AAGATAAACTGACGAGCTACGATTTCATTACGAAATGCTTTTCCTATCTGTGCAATACCAAACGGCAAGGATTGACGAGTTGATTTTTGAACATTAAGGAAGTTTACAAAAATACCTTGTGCCGTTTCTGGGCGAAGATAAATTTTACCTCCTTCTCCAGCTATTGCGCCTAATTGTGTATTAAACATCAAGTTAAACTGACGTACTTCTGTCCAATTTTTAGAACCTGATTCTGGGCAGGCAACGCCTAACTCCTCGATCATGTTTTTCAAATCAGCCATATCTTCGTTAGTCATAGCGGCAGCCAAACGAACTCGAATTGCTTCGTGTTTTTTCTGATTATTCAATACACGTTGATTCGTTGCTCTGAATTGAACTTCATCAAAAGATTCGCCAAAGCGTTTTTTAGCTTTAGTGACTTCCTTGTTCATCTTATTTTCCAGCTTCTCCATTACGCCTTCAATCAATTGATCTGCCCGATAGCGTTTCTTACTATCTTTATTATCAATCAAAGGATCATTGAATGCGTCAACATGTCCTGAAGCTTTCCAAGTTTTAGGATGCATAAATATCGCGGCATCCAGCCCGACGATATTATCATTCATCTGCACCATTGATTTCCACCAATATTCTTTCAAGTTGTTTTTCAACTCGACTCCATAAGGACCATAGTCATAAGTAGCACTTAGTCCGTCGTATATCTCGCTTGATTGAAATACGAAACCATATTCCTTACAATGCGCGATTAAATTCTTGAATGTATCGTTCTGATTACTCATAATACCACAAATATAAAATAAGGAATTAGAATTTAATAAATTCTAATTCCTTATTCTTACTTTGAATTTGAAAATGATACTTTTTTTAAAAATAAATTAGCATAAGTAAACAATAAGCGACAATAGCAAGTGCTACAAAAAAGATGGATAGCCCAGCGATTAATTTCAATTCTTCATTTAAATTTTTAAGAAAAGGAATTTTATTCGTGTATTTCGTTATCTCTTCCATGAAAGGCGGAAGTCTTTCCTCGCTCTCTTTGATTTGATGCCCGCTTTTTTCTAATATTTCGAGTGCATTAGTAGCTTGACTTTCTTCTACCAATAATTTTGCACCTCCGACAGCATAAGTTGCAAGCGGATCGACTTGAAGATAATATTCATCTCTTGTTACAAAATCTATGTCATTCACACGCAAAAGCGTTTGCATCATGCCTAATCTAACAATATTATCGGTTGTTGCTATTTGAATATATTGTTTCATCTCGTTTATTTTTTGATCAATTATGCTTTAATCGACCATTTGTAGTATTACTTTTCATAATAGGAATTTTTCTTTTTGAATACCAAAAAAATAGATGAATGATGCTTTTTTTTCTAAGAGTGATTAATTTTTTGGACTAAAAGGGCAGAATCAAAAGAGGCTATCATAAAAGGAATTTTTCCTATTATAATAGCCTCTTTCTAACTTAAAGAATAATTATCTAGCCGCATGTAAGGTCATCCAACTTTCTTGATAATCAATCAGTTCCCAACTTAAATATAAAGTCATATCCTCCTCTAAATCAATAATACCTTCGCTTTTGATATTACTATCATCGGTTTTAAGGCACTTTAATTCGCCTTGAATTCCATAATAATATCTTCCACGAGGCAATTGAAGTTGCAATTCATTTGAATTCATCGCCCATTGATCAAATCCCAAAGTCAATTTCAAATCGCTAGAACACTCAAATCCATAATCAGTATATACAATAGTAATATTGACTAGAGATTCATTATTTGACTCTTCCAAACAATGGATATTTCCTTTGGTTTCAATTAATTGAAGTTCTTTTTTTATGAATTCTTTTTCAGTCAAAGAGATAGGGGAATTTAAAGAAGGATAGTCGTTTAAATTGGGAGTTGACCCAAAAAATTCTTCGTCAACTTGTGCAATTGTACCACAATAGCTGCTATGCTTTGTTGTTTCTAATTCAAAAGGTAGTTGAATCTGAGCTTTTGAATTAATAAAGGATATAATTGTTATGGATAGTGTAATAATGTACTTAATATTCATCATGCTAAAATTAATTATTCGTTCGGCTATTCAAATATATAATATTTTAATATATATAGACAACATACTTTGTCTTATATATGTCACAAAATAAAATATGTAATAGAATGGTCTAAATTTTAGCAAGAAATACACTTTTTTTTTAGAAAAAATCTAAAATTGTATTGTTGAGATCCATATCATCAATAATGGTGCTAAACTTTGTTTTTTTTATAAAAAAGCCAGAACTATATCATTTTATCATGATATAATTCTGGCTCTTATTAACTTCTACACAAAAAAACTATACATGTAAAGCTCGATCTCCTGTCGCTGCTAATGCTGCTTCTTTTGTCGCTTCGGTATAAGTAGGATGCGCATGACTAGCTCGTGCAATATCTTCTGCTGATGCCCTGAATTCCATTGCTATCACTGCTTCTGCGATCATATCTGCTGTTCTAGGTCCAACCATATGAACGCCCAAAACTTCATCCGTTTCTTTATCTGCTATGACTTTGACCATGCCTTCAATATCCATACTTGCCCTTGCTCGTCCTAAAGCACGCATTGGAAATTTACCCACTTTATAAGCACGTCCCGACTCTTTCAGCTCCTCTTCAGTATAACCGACTGCTGCAACTTCTGGCCAAGTATAAACTACTCCTGGAATTAATTTATAATGAATATGCGGTTTTTGTCCAGCCATTACTTCTGCTACAAAAACACCTTCTTCTTCCGCTTTGTGGGCTAACATTGCGCCTTTTATCACGTCTCCAATCGCGTAAACACCTTTTGCACTTGTTTCTAAATGCGCGTCAACTTCGATTCTTCCACGTTTATCCAATGCTACACCAATATTTTCTAGCCCTAGATTAGCCGTATAAGGCTTCCGACCTACTGCAATTAAGCAATAATCCGATTTCAATTCTATACTCTTATCCTTTTCTCGGTGTGTTGCTTTGAGTGTCGTGATTTTTCCATCAGAAGTCACTTCCGTCACACCATATTTCAAATGAAATTTCACACCTAATTTTTTCATTGAGCGTGTCAATTCTTTACTACAATCTTTGTCCATGCTTGCAATAATGCGATCTGCATATTCTACAACTTCAATTTTTGTACCCAATCTAGCATAAACTGACCCCAATTCTAAGCCAATCACACCACCACCAATAATAGTCATGCGCTCAGGCACTTCTCTTATTTCGAGTGCTTCAGTCGAAGTAATAATTCGATCACCATCATAATTGAATGAATCAAAAACAGTTGGTTCTGATCCTGTTGCAATAATGACTCTTTCCGTTTTAATGGTTTCATTGCTTCCGTCTTCTTTAGCAACGTTTAACGTATTAGCATCTACAAAAGAACCAAAGCCATTAAAGACATCAATTTTATTTTTGCCCATCAAATAATCAATCCCTTTAGTCGTTTGTGCGACGACACCATTTTTACGATCAATCATTTGAGACATATTGACTTTTACATTGTCAATCTCAATTCCATGTTCTTTGAATTTCTTAACTGCATTATGATAATGTTCAGAAGAATCCAACAAAGCTTTAGAAGGAATACAACCCACATTTAAGCAAGTACCGCCTAGTGTTTTGTCCTTTTCAATAATAGCTGTTTTCATTCCTAACTGCGCACAGCGAATAGCAGCAACATATCCTCCAGGTCCTGAACCAATCACGGTTACATCATATTTCATAATACTTCTTTTTATTTTTAAATAGATTCCTCTATCTCTGCATATTTTTATAAATATAGCACAAAGATAAACGCTATTCTAGAAACAATGTAAGATTGAGATAAGTTTTGCATTCAATAAAACAGACTTCCTTTATTTTCTAAAGAATCAATTACCTTTATCCACTTAAATAACTCTCTTGGATAGTTATTTAACCAACTACAATAAATTACCTTCCAAAAAATATAGCAAAATAATTGCCTAACAATTTTTACAAAACCACAGATTGATGAAACAGTTGTTCATTTTAGCTTGTGTTGTATTATGGAGTATTCCGAATTTTACATTCGGACAATGTAATTTTACAGTTGATGCTGGGTCAGATACGGTTTTATGCAATTCTGGATCTGTACAATTAACTACCAATATTAATGGTCTCCTTCCTGGCGTTCCTTCTTATCAATGGACACCAACTACTGGTTTAAATAATCCTAATAGCGCAAATCCTATCGCGACAGTTAATAGTACGACTTCTTATGTCGTTGAAGTTAGCATACAAGGAAGTACTAATTTGATTACTAATGGTGATTTTGAAAATGGCGCAACTGGTTTTACAACCAGTTATAATGCTGGAAGTGGTGGAACTTGGGGGCCAACTTCTTGGACGAATACATATATGGTCACAACAAATCCGAGTCTTGCCCATTCTAGTTTTGCGGCTTGTGATGATCACACGCCTAATCCAGGTGATAAAATGATGGTTGTCAATGGTTCTACCGTCGCGAATACTAGTATTTGGTGTCAGACGATTAACGTTAATCCTAATTCAACCTATTCTTTTAGTATGTGGAGTGCTTCTGCTATTACTGGTAGTCCAGCGGTTATACAAGCTCATTTTAATGGTGTGCCAAATTCCAATAGTTTAAATTTATCCTTCATTCCTTGTAACTGGCGAAATTATACTGCG
>CAKZLL010000106.1 GCA_937125475.1 uncultured Saprospiraceae bacterium
AAAAAAGGCAATAAATATCGCGCCATAAAGACCTGCTTCCGCGCCCATACCCGATTGTAGACCAAAAGCGAGCGCTAAAGGTAAAGCGACAATCCCTGATGTAATACCACCAAAAAGATCACCTTTTAGGTTAGAAAAATCAAATTTGAACATGTTTTAGTTTTTATATTTTTTTGCAAGAAAAGTAGAATGTTGCTAAATATTTTACAGAGTATTCGGAGAAATGAAAAGTAAAGAAAATGCTATGATAAAATATAGCAAATATAAATAACTTAGTAATACAATTATCATTAAATAAAGTTCTAGTAAAATAGTTAATAGTTTTTGAATTTCAATGAATAGTAATGCTATTTTTTATATTAGGAATGTAAACGACACTTTTATTTAGGTTTAGCCTAATTTTACAGCCTTTTGTGATCAATTATATATAATTAATATGGAACGTAATTTACAAGTTATTTATCCGCCTAATTTTTTATCTATTGAATATCGATCTGTTTTTCTAGCAGGAAGTATCGAAATGGGAAAGCTATCGATTGGCAACAAGCGATTATTAATGAACTTTGTTCTTACGAAATTACAATTTTAAATCCGCGTAGATTGGATTGGGATAGTAGTTGGAAAGAAAATATTAAGGAAGCTAAATTTTATGAGCAAGTCCAATGGGAATTGAAAGCGCAGGAACAAGCAGATATGATTGTTATGTTTTTTGCGCCTGAGACTAAATCGCCTATTTCTTTGTTAGAATTAGGATTGTTCGCTCGATCGGGTAAAATGGTGGTTTGTTGTCCAGATGGTTTCTGGAAAAAAGGGAATGTTGATATTGTTTGTGAGCGATATGGTGTGCCACAGGTAGAAAATCTAAGTGAATTGATTGATTGTATTATTCAAAAACTGACTTAAAAAAAGGAAAAGCCGCCTACAAACTGTAAGCAGCTTTTCAAAAACCATTTCCCGAATATTTAATGAAGTTATAACTAAAATTCTTTAGGGGTTATATTTGTTTTTTGGAAAAAACTTGATGTTTAAAGAAGTTGTTTTTATTTAGTATATTTTATTTTTTAGCATTAAATCCTACTGAAACACCTACTCTTGTTCCTTTTTTATTCGGAATGACGAACACATTCACTGGTAAATTCAACTTGCCTGATTTAAATGTAAAACCTGCTGCAAACACAAATCCTGGTCGAATAGCATAAAGACTGCCTCTGCTATCCATGCGTTTTTCTAATGTTGGAGCAGGATCATCTGGATATTGAGCCGCCCATTCTTGTGGCAAAAGCCAATTGCCATCGGCATCATAATAACCTTCTGCTTGTTTGAAACCTGTAATCGTTGGCCCAAAGGCAAACTCTAAACCATTAATATTATTTCGCAAGCCATGAAGCACGGTTAAACTAGGAATAACCAAACCTTGATCTAAGCCAGAGATGAGCGGAAGGAATTCAAATAACGCTTGAAAATTGCCTTCATTCAAATATTGAATTTCGTATTGATAACCGAATGAAGTCATGAATGGGTAATTGTCATAACCGCCTTCTGCTCTTGGTGCTTGAAGGATTTTTCCTGATTCTCCAAGTGTATAAGTCAAGCCCATTCTTGGCCCGCTGAGATTCAATTGATCAACATTAGGATTAGTGATTGCGCTTTCATAATCATTTTTTTGAGTAAGATAGCGTTCTAGGATTTCATCAACAGGTTGTTCAAATAGTTTGGAAAGGCAAATATTAACCATTATTTGAATTTCGCCCTGCAAATCTTTGTATTCGACAACTTGTGTCTTTTCGATATTGCCTTGTTTAACATTAATTAATCGAATAGTCATGATAATCGTACCGCCTAAATTCTCGGCACTTCCCGTTAATAAATAATCAACATCTAACTTTTTACCGATTTCTAAGAGACAAATTTTGCCAAAACAATTATCAATTTTCAGTTGGTTTTTTTCAACCAAATAAGCGACATCATAGCGATCTACGACTTCATATTTTCCAAGTTTATCTAATTCGAGGCGCAATAAATTACCCATTTGTTTGGAAGTCAAATCCATTCCTTGGGCATCCATATTTAATACAATACAACGTGGTTTGACTTGTGCTTGAAGATTAGAAGAAATCATCAAAACGATTAGCATGGCGATAAAAGGGACAATTTTTTTCATGGTCAATGATTTTTAAAGTTGGTTAATTAAAAGGTTGATTGTTGTTTTTGGGGATTATATCGGAGTTACTGATTATTGTTTTTTATTATACTGCTCAATGTATTTCCGAATTCCTTGTTACAAATATAGGGTGGGAAAAGAAGTGATTTTTAGTAAATAGTTCGCTTGTTAGAAAATAAATTTAGTACTTAATACTTAAATGCTTCTCAATTTGGGAATAATGAAAATTTCTCCGCGTTTGGTACTACATTTTTATAAAAGGTGAATAATTTAAGAAAGTCATAATGTTTGATTGTTGGCTTTTTTTGAACCAAAATCGGAGCATGTTTTATTGCAAAAATAAGATTAATCAATTTTTAGTCTAAAAAATGGGATTTATCATATATATAGTAGAAGAGCGGATTAAAATATCCGTAATTTTGTTTTAATCTACTTACCCTTTATCTAAGCTGACAAAAAAACTATGGAATTTATTAGAACTCGTTTTCTTCCCTTTCTCATGATCCTTTTTTTCGTCTTTATCCTTTTTTTCATATATATGTTACATATGAAAGTGGATTGGCGATTAAAAAACTATGAAATTCATGGTTTAGATATTTCTCATTACCAAAAGGATATTGATTTTAAGAAATTGAAGAAGAGTAAGTATGTTGATTTTGTTTTTGTGAAGGCGATTGAAGGATTTTCCGTTAAGGATAAAAAATTTCATCAAAACTGGGCTGGCTTAAAAGCTAATAATATTACGCGTGGTGCGTATCATTTTTATCGCCCATCAGCGAAAGCAAAAACACAAGCCTTGGCTTTTATTAGGCGAGTTAAATTATCAAAAGGAGATTTGCCACCCGTTTTAGATTTAGAAGAAACAGATAATCGCTCCAAAGATATTATCCTAAAAGGAGTGAAAATTTGGTTAGAAACAGTCGAACGTCATTATGGAGTAAAACCGATTATTTATGTTAATCAGGACTTTTATTACAATTATATCGAAGGCAATTTGGAAGAATATCCGATTTGGATTGCGGCTTATCGTTGGTCAAAGCCAGATGTGAGAGAAGGCGATTGGCAATTTTGGCAATATACAGATAAAGGGAAAATCAAAGGTATTTCGGGATATGTAGATCGGAATGTTTTTGTTGGTAATTTAGCGGATTTCAAAGTATTGCAATTGTAGAAACACAGCAGCGCCATGTTTCTACAATAATATTTTAGGCATAAAGCGCGGTATATCTCGCAATGTATTTACCAATAATATCAAATTCTAAATTAATCGTCGTTCCTTTTTCAATGGCTTTGAATGTGGTATGTTCATAAGTATAAGGAATAATTGCGACAGAAAACTCATCGTCTTGAGGATTAACGACGGTTAAACTCACGCCATTAATACAAATCGAACCTTTATCCACCAATAAATGTTCCTTACTTGGTTTATATTGAAACGTAAAATACCAACTGCCATCAACAGATTTTACACTAATGCAAGTACCTGTTCCATCAACATGACCTTGTACAATATGCCCATCCAAACGCGCATTTGCAAGCATCGCCCGTTCTAAGTTGACCAAACTTCCAATTTTCCAATCACCAATATTACTTCTAACCAGCGTTTCTTCTATGGCTGTAACTACGTGTTTTCCTTCTTCTACTTGGACAACAGTTAGGCAAACACCATTGTGCGAAACACTTTGATCTACTTTTAATTCATTAGAAATAGATGAACTAAGCGTGAAATGAACGTTTGTACCTTCTTTTTGAATAGCTTCTACTTTGCCGAGTGTTTCAATAATTCCTGTAAACATGGTTTCAATTTTTATTAAAAGAATAACGCAAAATTACGTATAATGTTGAAATTCATGAAAATAAGTTACTGAATGGTTAATTCATCTTATTGGTTAAGGCTTTGATTTCATTTTTCCTTATTTTTACAAAAAAGAATAAAAATAACAATATGAAAAAAATCATACTAATCGTTTTTTTAGTTCTACCTCTTTTGGCGCAAAGCCAACAACAAGCTAACTTGTTAGGTCAATGGTCAGATTCTACTTTAGTTGCTTCGACGGATCATAATAATAATTATAATGAAGTCTGGGGAATTGTTCATAATAATCGAGAATATGCGATAATTGGAACGACAGCAGGAACTCATTTTATTGATGTAACTGATCCAACTACACCGACAGAAGTCGCTTATGTTGCTGGAAAAGCACAAGGACAAATTATTATTCATAGAGATTATCATGATTATGGTGGTTATATTTATGCGGTAGCAGACGAAGGAAATAGTTCTTTGCAGATTATTGATTATTCTAATTTGCCTACCTCGGTGAGTGTGGTTTATGATGCGGATTCGCTTATTCGACGATCACACAATATCTTTATTGATACAACTAGTGCAAAGTTATATTCGCTTTCTAATGCGACAAATTCGACGTATCAAGCTATGGCAATTATAGATTTGTCTAATCCTGTCAATCCTACTTTTGTAGGAAGTTATAATAATTTTGGTGGAACGGTAGTGAGTCATGTTCATGATGCATTTATTCGTAACGATACGGCTTATTTGAATTGTGGTGGAGATGGTTTTTTCGTCATGGACTTTTCTAATACGGCAAGTCCACAATATCTAGGCGGAATGACAACTTATCTTCAACAAGGTTATAATCATTCTGGCTGGCTTAATGCTGTTGGTGATTATTATTATATGGCAGATGAAAACCATAATTCTCCAATGAAAGTGGTTAGTGTCGCAGATTTGAATGATATAAAAGTATTGAATACCTTCACGGCTGGCGCGACGCATAATTTCTCGATTCCGCATAATCAGATCGTTCATGATAACAAATTATTTGTTGCTCATTACTATGATGGACTACAAGTTTATGATCTTAGCAATCCCTTAACACCAAATCGTACCCACTTTTACGATACTTATTTAGATGCTGCTCGAAATAGATATGAAGGTGCGTGGGGTGTTTACCCATTTTTGCCTTCGGGCAATATTCTGATTTCTGATATGCAATCAGGATTATTTGTATTGGATTTATCGCCAGCAGCGAAAACAGCGGATATTAAGGAAACGGTTGAACTTAATGTTTTTCCTCAGCCATTCAATGAAGTGTTGAATATTCAATTGGAGAATCCTACAAAAACGGATCAAGTCCAAGTATCTCTGATGGATATCACTGGAAAAACCATTATAAATTTGGGTGAACACACCGTTTATTCAGGTTATAATCAGCTATCTTTGCGCCTCAATGACGCATTGCCTAGAGGAATGTATATTTTAAATATAAAAGGACAGTTGATACAAAGTAGTAAAAAAGTGATCAACGTTGCGAAATAATTTTGTCAATAAGATTATATAAATAGGAAGAATTTGAAAAAAATAGGATTAATCATATTGTTGTCTTGGATAATGGGGCTTTCATTGAACGCGCAAATTCCTGATTTTGTGAATACAGGTGCAAATTCAGGGAGCGGAACACCTCCTCAAAACAGCACTTTTACAAATGTTTTCCCTGATAGTGTGCCTGTTCATTATTTCTATGCGAATGATCCAAACAAATTATTCGCGCTGGACGATACATTATTAAATACATTTCAACAATATGATCCTATTCGTTTGACCGATTATTTTGATTTTTATACGGTCGGAGATGTTGGGCATCCGCATCAAGCTTTGTTTTATCAACCGATTATTCGAGAGGGGTTTCATTTTGGCTTTGACCAATATCAATTATTCCAATGGGAGAATGATGAAGTGCGTTATTTTTCTAATCCAAAAGCTTATACCGAAGCTTATTATTCTCAAACTAGCTCGCAAGATGAATTTATTTTTAAAGCTTTAGCCTCAATCAAGGTTTCTAAAAGCATTAATGCAGCCGTTAATTTTAGACGCATTCGCCAAGAAGGGGAATATCAGCGACAATCGGCTAGGCATGGAAATTTGTCTGTCTCGGCTTGGTATCATTCTAAGGATAAACGACACAAAGCATATTTGAGTTATTTATCAAACAATCTTTTTCAATATCATAATGGAGGAATTATAGATATTTCGGAATTGTATGAAAGCGGAACTTTTGCAAGCCGTTCTCAAATTGCTGTTAATCTCGCTGCCGCAGAAACCGAAACTGCACATCAGCAATTTACATTAACAAATTATTTCTCGCTTAATCGAGCGCCTCAACCAATCGTCGCACCAATTTCACCTCCAAACGATTCATTATTTAAAATTGATTCTTTATTAAAAACAGATTCAATTCAACCACCTAAACCGATAACACCCAAAATCAAAACAACAACTTCTAAAAAAGCCAATTTATTGGTCATGCATCAAGTTTCTTACGATACAAAATCGTATAAGTTTTTTGATAGCTCACCACCAAAAGATTCGGCTGTTTATGGTAATTTTATGGTTGATGAACGTGGTCTGAGGAATTTTGTTAGTTATCGAGCATTGGAAAATGTTTTTAAAATTCGATTAGCATACCAAGGAAATTTGGATGTAGGACTTCGGCACAAAATATTTTTTATCAATCAAGAACCACGAGATACGACGATTAATAATCTTTTCTTAGTTGGAGATTGGACATTAGATACGAAAAAAGATAATTTTGGTTTAAATGTAAAAGCACGATTTGGTATTTTAGACAATGGCGCAGATTATTTATTAGATGCTAATGGTTTTTTGAAAATTGGGAAAATTGGACGATTAGAGGGTCGAGTGATGAGCCAACGATATAGTCCGAGTTTGATGCAGCATCAATTATATTTGTCTCAGCAAAAAATCTGGGAAAACAACTTTTCCAAACCCATTGAGACAAGCTTAATGGCAGCTTTTGTTATTCCACGTACCAAAACGACGATTCAAGTTCAAAATCATTTAATCAACAATTTGATTTATTATGATACATTGGCTTTAGCGAAACAAGAAACTGGTGCGGTTAATATTTTGCAACTATTGGTGAGCCAAAATTTCAAAATTGGCGCGTTTCATTCTGATAATACAGTCGGTGTTCAACAAGTGTCTAATACGAATGTTTTGCATTATCCGCGATTAGTTTCCAAGCATAGTTTGTATTTTGAAGGGCATGTTTTCAAAAGGGCGGCTTTCGCCAAATTGGGCTTTGATATTAGGTATAATACTGATTATTATGCGGATAATTTCCAGCCTGCGACTGGGCAATTCTTTTTACAAAACCATACGCCAATTACTTATGTTCCTCAAATTGATGCATTCCTTTCTGCGAAAGTACAGACGTTTAGAGGCTTCATCAAAGTAGAAAATTTAAATGAATTATTGTTTTCAAATAGTTTATTACCCGATTTATTTCCAACATCACTTTATACTTTTACTGCGCCACAATATCCAATTCGCAATTGGACTATTCGTTTTGGTATTCATTGGCGATTTTATGATTAAATTATGAGTTGAGAGTTGAAAATGGAAAGTTGAGAGTTTTTAATTTTGTATAGTTAAAAAGAAATATGACAAATAAAGATATTGCTCGTTTATTCAATCAATTGGCGAGTTTAATGGAGTTACACAAAAGCAATCCTTATAAAATTAGGTCTTACCAAAATGCTTATATTCAGCTTCGGAAAGTTGCAGCGCCATTATCCGAAATGCCTGATGCTGAAATTTCTAAAATTAAAGGTGTAGGAAAATCATTAGTAGCAAAAATTCGAGAAATTCTTACTACAGGTTCTTTGTCTACTTTGAATGAGTTTTTAGAAAAAACTCCTCCTGGTGTTCAAGATATGCTTCAAATAAAAGGCTTTGGAGCTAAAAAAATTCGGGTAATTTGGAAGGAT
>CAKZLL010000107.1 GCA_937125475.1 uncultured Saprospiraceae bacterium
CGGTGCGATGCACCTTAAATATCCTGTTCCTTGATAACTACAAACGGTGTCGGTTCTCTGAACCTAAAACATTAATTTATTTTTGTTACACGGTAATAAAGCCTATTATTTCTTAATTATTTTATTAGTAGCTGTTTTAGTAAAAATATAATAAATACCTGTATTTAAACTTGATAAATCCAGCACGAGTTTAGTTGAATTTTCACTAAAAAACCATCCATAGCAGCATAAAAAATGCCATTGTGGCACTCCGCAGCCCTCAAATCTGCATGAAATTCGTGCTGGTATTGTAACTCACTTGATGACCATTTCCTGATCCATTTGCATAACGAAGAATAAACTCCCATAAAAGTTTGTGTTCATGAAATTCCAGTTTCTATCTTGATTAAATAACTTTGAGAGATTAAGCAATAAAAATAGAACCATCAAAATAATAAAAAGTAATATCTTTAATAATAAATAAGAAGATAAATTTCTATAATTAAAACGATTATATAATGTTCGATTTTTATACAAAAAAAACATTCCTCTATTTCTTATTTAGTCTCTTTTTGCTCTCTTGTGGCATTTTTCCAGCTTATTTTTCAAAAAATGCCAAACAAGCTGGTCAAACCGCTCCGCCCGATATGGTTTTTATCGAAGGTAAAGGAGAAATGGAATCGTTTTATATCAGTGCGACAGAAGAACCGAATATTAATTATGTTCTATATTTAAAATGGATAGATCGTGTATTCGAAGAGGCTTATCCCGAAGTTATAAGAGATGCTATGCCCAAAAAACACAATAATGATTTTGTTGATGGGATCAATGATCCTTATTTACAATCCTATTTAACCCATCCTGCTTTTGCTTATTATCCTGTAACAAATTTGACTTGGGAACAAATTCAAAATTATTTAGCATGGAAAACCAATCGCTTAAATGAAAGCATTTTAATAGAAAAGGGCATTTTAAATTCTAATCCAGGTCAACAAGATGAGGATAATTTTAATACAGAAGCTTATCTCTCTGGTCAATATGTAGGAGATGTTAGGAACAATGTATGTGATAAAGAGTATTTAAATCGAGAGCGATCAGTTCTTTTTAAGGATGGAATTTTATTTACGGGATTTAGATTACCGACCGAATCGGAGTGGGAATATGCCAATCAGCCACGTTTTAGAAGCACCAAAGCCAAAAAATATAAAGGCACAAAAGTGTTATATCATAGTTTTGGTAAAAATTATTATCATTTAAAAGAAGGTCGGATATGGTTTCCTGTTTGGAAAGATACAGGCCCATATCGTGGCTGTTTCGATTGTATGATGGCACCAAAACGTCAAAGAGAATATACCTTTAATAGTCTTGAAAATTATTCCTTTAATGCAAAAGATTATAAAAATAAAACACTACCTAAATTAGATCAAACGCCATTTAATTATGAAAATATCCCTGCTGATTATGGCATGATTAATATGGAAAACGGCGTAAAAGAATGGGTGATTGACAAATACGAACCACGATACACGCCTGAAAATAATTGGAAAACAGCTTATGAAAAAGCAGGTTTTTTGATTGGTTTAGAAACTGGAAAACGACTTGATCCTGATCCTGATGGCTATATTTATGTAGATAAAGACACATTAGGTCGAATGCAAGATTTTCGATTTGTTGATGTTAATTCTGATGGTTTGCCTTATGAAATGGGCTATGATTTTTCGGATAAAAAAAATTATAAAAGAGTAATCAAAGGTGGTACAGCTCAAAAATCGGGTAATTTTCGAGCAGCTATGGAACAAAATAAATGGGCGGAAGATGTTGGTTTTAGATGTGTTTTGCCTTACACAGGACAACCTCCAAGAAATGGTAAAGTGAGGTGGTAATAAAGAATGATTGTTACTAAAATGTTTCTTCACATTATAAACAGGAATATAAATTTTCATTATAAACCTAATTAAAAGAACTAACGATGTTTCATTTTTATACAAAAAAAACATTCCTCTATTTCTTATTTAGCCTCTTTTTGCTCTCTTGTGGCATTTTTCCAGCTTATTTTTCAAAAAACGCTAAACAAGCTGGTCAAACCGCTCCGCCCGATATGGTTTTTATCGAAGGTAAAGGCGAAATGGAATCTTTTTATATCAGTACGACAGAAGAACCGAATATTAATTATGTGATTTATTTAAATTGGTTAGATGCAGTTTTTGGGGGAAGTTACCCCGAAGTTATAAAAGATGCAATGCCTAAAAAATACGATAATGATACTTGGTCGAGTTTAAATGATCCTTATTTACAATCCTATTTGACCCATCCTGCTTTTGCTTATTATCCTGTGACTAACTTAACTTGGGAGCAAATTCAAAATTATTTAGCTTGGAAAACAGATCGCCTCAATGAAGGCATTTTGATAGAAAAGGGTTTTTATAATTCTAATTCAAGTCAAATGGCTGAAGATAATTTTAATACAGAAGCCTATCTCTGTGATCAATATGTAGGTGATGTTAGAAAAAATATAAGAGATAAAGAGGCTTTAACTGGAGAACGAGCTGTTATTTTTAAGGATGGTATTTTTTTTACAGGTTTTAGATTGCCAACAGAATCGGAGTGGGAATATGCTAATCAACCCCGTTTTAGAAGTACAAAAACTAAGAAGTATCAAGGTGCAATAGTGCCTCATCATAGTTTTGGTGAAAATTATTATCACCTTAAACAAGCTCGTGCATGGTCAGAGAGACGTAAAAGGCATAGTCTATATTATGACGAAAGTCAAAGAAGTTATCATTTTAAAACTATTCTCAATTATTCCGTAGATGCTAAAGATTATAAAAATAAAACACTTCCTAAATTAGATGAAACGTTATTTAACTATGAAAATATCCCTGCTGATTATGGCATGATTAATATGGAAAACGGCGTAAAAGAATGGGTAATCGACAAATACGAACCACGGTACACTCCCGAAAAGAATTGGAAAAAGGCTTATGAAAAAGCAGGCTTTTCGATAGGTTTAGAAGTTGGAGAACGACTTGATCCAGATCCTAACGGTTATATTCATCCTGAGAAAGATAGATTAGGTCGGATGCAAGGCTTTCGATTTGTTGATGTTAATTCTGATGGTTTGCCTTATGAAATGTGGTATGATTTTTCGGATGAAAAGAAATATAAAAGAGTAATCAAAGGCGGTACAACACAAAAGTCGGGTAATTTTCGAGCAGCTATGGAACAAAATAAATGGGTGGAAGATGTCGGTTTTAGATGTGTTTTGCCTTATACTGGACTTCCTGTAAGAGAAGGAAAAGTGAGGTGGTAATAAAACAATGGACTGATTTTGTTGTTCTTTTATAATTAAAAAAAAAATATTCAATTTAAAAAAATGACAAAAGCAATCAATCTAATACTTTTTCTATCATTTATAATGACCTCATTAGTTCATGCTCAAAAAATTAATACTACTCAATCAAAAGTGACGTTTTCTATTGGAAATTTAGGTGGAATAAACACAGTAAAAGGTACTTTCACAGGAATGACAGGGACGATTAATTTTTATCCGACGGAGTTGTCAAAATCGAAATTTGATGTTTGTATTAATGCTGCTTCGATCAATACAGGCAATGCGAAACGAGATAAACACCTGAAAAACAAGGATTTCTTTGAAGTAAAGAAATATAAAACCATTTGCTTTAAATCGACTTCCATCAAAAGATCAGGCAAAAAATACATTGCAAAAGGAAAGATGACTATTCATGGTGTAACAAAAAATGTTGAAATCCCTTTTATTTATCGCAAAGGAAGTTTTGAAGGAATAATCAAAATTAATCGATTTGATTATGGAGTAGGTAAAGGTACAAATACATTTATGGTTTCCAAAAATACCAAAATTAAGATTACTTGTGTTGTTAAATAATTAGTATTAGTTTAAACTTTGATTTACCAGATCTGTTCCATATTTTATGAAGTACGATTATATCATCACAGGCACAGGCGCGGCAGGATTGAGTTTGGCTTATTATTTAAGTCAATCTTCTTTGAAAGAAAAACGTGTCTTACTAATTGATCGAGCGAAGAAAAATAAAAACGATCGAACTTGGTGTTTTTGGGAAAATGGAGATAATCCTTTTGAAACGATTGTTCATCATACGTGGGAAGAACTGTATTTCAAAAGCCCAACTTTAGATAAACTAATGGACATTTCGCCTTATCGCTATAAGATGATTCAAGGGCTGGATTTTTATAATCATATTTTAAATATCTTAAAACAACATCCTAATTTTGAGATCATTCAAGATGAGGTAAAATCTATTGATAATCAAATAGATAAAGCAATCGTCCATACTAAAAACAATACTTTTGAAGCACATTTTGTTTTCAATAGTATTGTTTTTGAATATGTAGATTTCTCTAAAAGTAACTCGCTCGCTCAACATTTTGGAGGCTGGATTATTGAAACAGAAGCACCTGTTTTTGATCCGTCGAAAGCGACTTTGATGGACTTTCGTATTCCTCAATGTGATGAAACGCGTTTCATGTATTTATTGCCAACTAGCCAAAATACAGCGTTAATTGAAGCGACCGCTTTTTCTAATAATATCCTTTCCGCTGCTCAATACGATGACATGATCGTCGATTATATCCAAGAATTTACGGAAATTGGTGCGTATAAAATTTTGCATAAAGAGATTGGTGTTATTCCGATGACGAACTATAATTTTAAAAAAAATAATCAATCGAATGTTATTCACATCGGCACGATGGGAGGAAATGTTAAATCTTCAACAGGTTATGCGTTCATGAGCATTCAGAATTTTACAAAAAAGATAGTTACTGCATTAGAAAAAGAGGAATCTCCACATTTAAAACAGCATTGGTTCGATAAACGATTTGTTATTTATGATAGTATTTTATTAAATGTAATGCTAAAAAAACGCGTACCGATTCAACAAGTTTTTTCTTTACTTTTCAAACGAAATAAAGCAGGTAATGTATTGAAATTCTTAGGCGAACAAACTTCTTTTTTAAGAGAATTGTCAGTTATTATTGCTGCGCCTAAAATTCCATTTTTACAAGCGGCTTTCGATGAAATGTGGCAATTAATTCGTAGAAAAAAAGCGTAAAGGCAAGCTGTTTTTTTTAATTTTTCAATACTCTTTTTAAAATGATTTTGTGTTTGCACGGAATGCCATTTTCAATAATTGGCTCGTCATAATGACGTACAAAAAAACCTTTATCAATCTCGTTTATCTCAAAACCAGCTTTTTGATACAAAGCCAATTGCCCAATACTTGAATTGCCTGTTGCAATTATAATTTCTAGATAACCAAGGTTCTTACTAATAGGAAATGCAAAATTTAATAGTTGTTTTCCAATGCCTTTTCCTTGATATTGCGGATTAACTGCGATATTTTTAATTTCTATTGTTTTTTCTGAAATGGCTTTTAGAACCATTACACCTACAATTTCAATATCTATTTTCGCGATATAAATTTTACTATTTTCAAGATATTGATCAATTTGTTTTCGGGAAGGATCAGCCAATTCTAAAAGCGAAAATGGAATATCATTTCTATTAGTTAATGCTTGAATTTTTAGTGGACTATGATTAATGATATAGGAACAAATTTGTTTGATAAATTCAGGTTTTCGGTAAAGGGTGTGTGCTGCTTCATCAAAAATAACTGGCTTAATATTAAAGTTGTCAAACCATTTTTCAGTAGGTTTATATTGATCAAGCTTTCCATAAAATAAATGAATTAATGAAGCTGGTCTTTCGGTTTCATAGCGTAATCGAGTAGCAGAAATTGCATATAAATGCTTGATTTTTAAGCCTTTCAAGATAGCTTTCCAAGCTATTGCACCGCCAATACTACAAGCTAAAATACTTATTTCATCTTGTTCAAGTTCGATTAATTTTTGAACGGCATGATCAATTCCTCCATTAATAAAACCTTGATGTAAAGTTTTTTCAGTGGAATGTTGTTCGTTTAAATTGCCTAATTTTCGACAATCATAAAATGTAATTTGATAAAAGGATTTTAATTCTTTTTGATAAAAATCAACCCAATTAGATTGTAGTTCTCCCCAAAGATCGGAGAGGATAATTAATCGTGGTTTCACGTTTATTTTTTTGGTTGCCAAAGCATTAATTTAGAGCGGTTTTTAATCTCTTCATTATAATTTAATTTGTATTCTAGGAAGTGTTTTTCTTGCATGGGAATGCTCACAAAATAAATGAGTGAAGTAATTCCAGCCGTTCCCATAACATGATACCATTCAATATCTCCATGAGCTGATGCGCCAAAAATAGCAATACCGAACCAAAATAAAACCTCTCCTAAATAATTAGGATGACGCGAATATTTCCAAAGTCCTGTATTCAAAACTTGCGTATAATTCTCTCGGTTTTTCCTAAAATCACGCAATTGATTATCAGCGAAAAACTCCAATAATATGCCTATTAAACAAAGCAAAATAGCAATTCCATCAAACACACCAAAAGCTAAACTAGGTTTTGATAAAGCATCTATAAGCGGCAAACACGCCACAAAAATCAACAATGTAGGGAAGAGCATCAAGCCCAAAAATGTCACTAAAGGAAACCATTTTCCACTAACAGCGCGGAGTTTGCCATATCTCCAATCTTCATCTTCTAAACCTTTCCAGCCTTGGGAAAAATTCCAAATTAATCTAAAACCCCAAATCAAAATGAATAAAAAAACTATAGTTTGCCTCGTTATATCAACCGCTACTTGTTCTTGTGATAATAAAAAAAGTGTTAATACGATTGGTTGAATACTCCAATAAATGGAGTAAAAACTGACATTTTTAAAAGCATAAGAGAAATGAAAAATCACGGCTGTTGAAGCAATACTACAGATCAATAATTTAAGTGGAAGTGAAATACTATAAAGATTAAAAGCATCATAAACATACCATGCAATCATCAATGCAAAGGCATAAGCTACTAATTGCCAAATTAGACCTTCCCATCGTTCATTCCTTGATTTGTTCATATTCTTCATTTGGTAGTGAAAATAGTAATTTTTTGATTAAAAGAGAAGAAGCATTAACAGAGTTGGAGGAAGCGATACAAGTCTATTAGGCAATAATATGTTCTAAACCGTGTAGATTGAGGATGGTAATTCGACTACCTTTAATTTTGACGAGTTTTTCTTCTTTAAAATCACTTAATGTTCGGATGACTGTTTCTTTCGCAGTGCCGACCATATTCGCTAAATCCTCTCGAAGAATGACAATTTCGGTGTGGAGTTTACCTTCTATTTTGTATTTTTTGTGCAAACGAACTAAAGCTTCCGCCACCCGTTTTCGTACAGAATTATAAGCAAGACTTAATAATTGCTCTTCTTTTTCAACAATGTTTTCGGTCAACATTTTGATGAAGCGATTAGCAACAATTCGATTAGTGTGTAAAAGTGAAAAGAAATCAGCCTTGGGAATAATGCTGATTGAAGTAGGCTCTAAAGCGTAAGCCGAAATTGGATATTTTTCATTTTTCATTAATGCCAAGTACCCAAAAAAATCACCACTTTTGCGGATGGTCATCATATATTCTTTACCAGAATCGTTTGCCTTAGTGATTTTTACCTTTCCTTTATTAATAAAATAAAGTTCGTTTGGCATTGTACCTTCTAAAAAGATGACTGCTTTTTTGAGATATGTTTTAGTCGTTTTATTTTCTAAAAGCTCATTGATTGCTGTTTGATCGCCATTTTCATCGAAAAAAGAGGCAATCTCTATTTTTGATGATTGCTCATTTTCTTTTAATGAATGATCTTCATTATGATGAATGGCTTGTATTTTTTTCATTCGACTATTATTGAAATATTCCTTGATCTAAAGTAAGGTTTTTCTTTAACTTTTTAAAGTTTTCAATAAGGATAAAACCCTAAATAGGCGATTTAAAGCCGATTTTAATACAAATCTTCGATAGGTAATTTCAAAAATTTATTCATGCTTAATCGGGTACTCATTGCCGAAATTCCAATTCCCACAAATAGGACAACCAGAGCTAAAATTAATAAGTTGACTCGATCTTGAAATAAGATTAATTCTGGAAAAGTCTGATAACTATAATAAACCAATATGCCAAGACCAGCTATCGCAAGTAAGCCGCTAATTGCACCATTTTGCATGCTTCTCATCATGTAAGGCTTGGTGATGAAAGCAGGTGTTGCGCCTACTAATTGCATATTCTTAATTAGAAAACGATTACTATACAAAGCTAAACGAACCGTATTATTGATTAAAATATAGGTAATTAGCGCGAAAAACAAACCAATAATAAAGGTAATTCCGCCTAATTTATAAACATTGTTAACTACATTTGCGACTTGAACTTCTTCATAAAAAACATAATCAACAAAAGCACGACTCTCTAAATCTTTCTTGATTGAGGCTAGTTTTTTAGGTGTGAGATCCTTCGCGTTTACATTAAAACGAAGAATATCTAACAAGGGATTTTCCAATCCATATTTTACAAAATCATCGCCAAAGGCTTTTTTCATAAATTCTGCGCCATCCTCTTTGGGTATGTAATCCAAAGAACCTTTTTTTATAAAATCCTTTTGGGCTAATTCCTGTTGAAATTGCTTGATTTCGTCTTTGTCTGTATCGTTTTTGATTTCTACATGTATTTCAATATTTTCTTTGAAATATCGGATAAGTGCATTGGCATTTAAGGCAATTAAACCAAATAGCCCAAATAGAAACAATACAAGCGCGATAGTAATGCTTGTTAAATAATAATTCGGTTTTCTCTTTTTAAGTCCTGCGACGGTCATGTACCTTTCTTTTTTCATTCCTAATCATCCAGAAAAGGAAATTGTTTTTTTAAAGCTGACGTTGTTCCCTTTGTGGATTGTTTTGCAAAAATATTGTTTTCAAAGCGATAAACACGAATCGAGTCAGTAGAAGTTTCTCCAATATCTGGTTTTATTGACCAATTGTTATTTCGCATCATCATTTCAATTGTGGAATCTGATCGAATAATCCAACTTGCAGATTGATTAATAAACCCTTCCGCCCCAAAATAACTTGCTACTTTTTTGATATGAGTAACACCTTTTTCTTTATCATAAGCTAATAAAAAAGTTTGTTGCATATGATCCGCGAGGCTTACGCGATTGCGAATTAATAAACTATTCAGTTCTTTAATATAAAAAATGCCATAATAATCTTCATCTTCTTCCAGCTTAAAAACATCGTTGGTTAAATGTTTTTTTAACCAACTTTGAGGAATAAGATTTCCTTTAAATATTGAATTGCCTTCGTCGCCCCAAGCCCAATGATGAATATGGATTTTGTCCGTAAAATCAAGTGGCGGGAAATATATTTCAAGAGAATCTGGATAGGTTTTATTATCCGCGCTTTGGGCTGTTTGCTCGTCTGAATTACAACTCTGGACAGAGATAATAAATAGACTAACCAAGAAAAGATAAATTCCTTTTTTCATAATAAATATGACAAATTAAACCGTGTCAATTATAAGAATTGACACGGTTTCGAGTATTTTATTTAAAATTAAACAACCTCAAATAAACCTGCTGCACCCATTCCACCTCCAACACACATTGTGCTGACTACGTATTTTGCACCACGTCTTTTTCCTTCGATCAAAGCATGAGCAACCATTCTTGCGCCACTCATTCCATAAGGATGACCAACAGAAATTGCACCACCATTGACATTCATCAACTCATTAGGAATACCTAAACGATCTTGACAATACAATACTTGAACAGCAAAAGCCTCGTTTAATTCCCAAAGTCCGATATCATCAATCGTTAAACCGTGTTGTTTCAATAATTTTGGAATAGCGAAAACAGGACCAATCCCCATTTCGTCAGGCTCACAACCTGCAACTGCCATACCTCTATAAATCCCTAAAGGCTCTAAACCACGTTGTTCTGCCAATTTCGAACTCATAATCACACTAACTGAAGCCCCATCAGACAATTGACTAGCATTTCCAGCCGTAATCGTTCCACCTTCATTCACTAAACGAAGACCACTCAAGCCTTCAATTGTAGTAGAAGGGCGATTTCCTTCATCTTTTGTCAAAGTCGCATCATGGAAAGTCATTTCTCCAGTTTCTCTATTAA
>CAKZLL010000108.1 GCA_937125475.1 uncultured Saprospiraceae bacterium
ACTTCAAGGATCTGATCCCTTCAAGGGATCGTATCCTTAGATTTTAAGATGAAAAAACTCATTCCCGTCTAGCCTGTGAAGCGCGGTGATCTAAAACGAACTAAGATTGCGGTTTTAATCGATATAAATCACTGCACCAAAGTAGCGGTGGAATTGCTCAATTATTAAAATATAATCAATATGCTTATTTTAATTTTCTTACTATTAGTCTGTCATTGGTTGGCAGATTTTACGGGGTTAAGTACTAGTAGAATGCTTGAAGCTAAATCAATTGGAAAGCCTTTATTTCCAATATTTTTACATGCTTGTACACATGGTTTTTTAATGATGATCGTTTTATTCTTTTATACCTCAATAAGTACTTTAATTATTTTAGTCATATTTGAAGTGCTAACGCATTTTCTAATTGATACACTAAAAGGAAGATCTAATGTCTGGTTTCCTGAATTAAAAGATATGTCTAAATCTTCGTTTTGGATGATTTTGGGATTTGATCAGTTACTTCATCAGATTGTTATATTATTAATGGTATCGTTCATTTATAGCTAATTTTTAATCCGTTTTAACGAAAAGTTCAACTATAAAAAATGCCTTGTATTATTATTTTTATAATAAAAGAAGGTGAGCAAAAATAAAGTGGAAATAATAATACTCGCCCAATTTAATTGTTTAAAAATCAATTCTAATTGCTTGAATTTAGGCTCAGGGACATTATTTTCCATCATTTTTGATTGATTATTTTTCACAATTAAATTATATAAAACAAGGGTCGGATTTCGTCAAGAGATCCGACCCTTGTTTTATATAATTTAATTATCCTTCTTTTTCCTCTTAGGCCATTTAAACTTATTTTTCAATTTATCTAACTCGCCTCCGACTTTATCCTTGACATCTTTGCCAACTTTGTCTTTGACTTTATCGACTTCGCCTCCAACTTTGTCCTTGATTTCATCACCGACTTTATCCTTCACTTTGTCAACAACTTTGCCCGCTTCTTTTCCAACTTTATCCTTGACCTGATCTTTTACTTGATCAACAACTTTGTCGGTTTGTGCTTTTACTTTAGCTTCTGCGACTTTTTTCAAGCTGTCAATTTTGGCTTGAGCTGCTTTTTTAAGGCGTTCTTCTTCTTTTTTATATTCCGCTTCTGCGACCTTTTTCAAACTATCAGCTTTCGCTCTAGCTTGATCTTTTAGTTTTTCTGCTTCGTCTCCTAATTTTTCTTTTACGCCATCCGTTGCGCTAGAGCCATCAGAACCTAAAAGTTTAATATTGACCTTTGGACTATTTAATTTTCCTAATAAATTTACTAAAAGATTAATGTTTTCGCCTTGTTTCAGGTCTAATCCTAATTTTTTAGCTTGACCACTCAAAAGACCTAAACCCGTATTCGCAAGCGCACCTATTTTATTACCTTCTAATAATTTGCGTGGAATAGACATTTTTATATCGTAATCCATGTCTTGCATAATACCATGTTTGCCTCCGATATTCATTTTCATGTCTTTATATGCAACATCAAATGGCTTGATCGTCACAAAACCATCTTTAACATCAAAGCTATTTTTAGTGTTTTTTAATTGAAACTCTTTCAACTCTTTAACGCTTAATTTATTGGCTAAATCACTGACAGGTTTATAATTAGTAACAATCGCATTGAGTGTTTCTAACAACCCATGACTATTAAGGGTCTTAAAGTCAGGCATCATGTCTTTCCCCAATAAACCATTGATAGTGAAGTTTGTATTGAATTTTCCTTCAACATATTTTGCAATAGGCGCGATTGCTTGAACGGTACTCAATTGATCAAAAGCTTCATTCAAAAAGAAATCCTTAATATTCAATGCGAAATCAAATTTTGGTTTATCATTTTCTTTTGTATCATAACCACCTGTTAGTTGCATTTTTCCACCAAAAACCTCTGTCGTAATATCTGACATATTAACCGCTTCGTTTTGAAGTGTCAATGCGCCTTCTGTATTTTTCAAAGTCATTTTATCATATAAAACTTTTTTGAAATGCGCATTCAGAACGAAATCTATATCTTTAGGCACTAAAAATGGTTCAACTTCTCCAACAGGAGCGGGTTGTTTTGGTGGTAATTGTTTTGAAGTTTCTGTTGCAGGAGTAGCAGGAGCAGCGGTCATAAATTGGTTCATATCAAAAAAGTTAGAACTCAAATCTAGCACGCCTTCAACATTTTCTTCTGAATAGAAAAGCCAATTGATCGCATTTTTAACAATACCAGTTGCTTTCAAATCACTATTTCCAACCTGCATTCCGAAGTCACTTACTTCAAAAATGTCATGTTTGAAATTCCCAATTCCAGTAACACCTGTAATTTTATGTGTATCATAAATCAATTTTCCAATCTGAATATCAGCATTCACATTGAACTTACCAAACATTTCCTCGTCTGTTGTTTTGGGTGCAGAACTACTTGCTACGTCTGGTTGATCACCACTTTTTTGTCCTTTTGCGCCATCGCTCGGAGGCATAGCCATTTTCATTAATTCATTGGCATCAATAAAATCAGCACGGAATAATGCATTGCCACTTAATGTTTCGCCATCGAATAAATAGCCAAAGACATTATTTAAATCTCCTTTAATAAGAAAATCCGATTGACCCATTTTAGTGCTGAACTGGTCAAACTTCATGCTTTTTGGTGTGAAATGCCCTTTTCCAACAGTATTGGTAATATGATAAATATCGTAAGTTACATCTTTAAATTCTGCGTCAAGCGTAAAGTCAAATTTATCAAAAACAGCCGTTTCGCCAGCAACAGTCGTTGTGTCTTCGATCTGAACGGTTGGTTTATTAGGATCAACAGGTGCAGGCTCACCGCCTAGCCATTCATTCGCATCAAATTGATTAGAACGAACATTTAAAACGCCTTTCATGGTTTTTGTACCTGAAAAATACGTCAAAATATTGTCCAAAGTACCGCTTGCACGAATATCACTTTTACCTAATTTTATATCAAAGTTATCCAATTTAACATTCTGAGGCGTGAATTCCATTTTCATTTCCTTAATAGAAACTTTTGGCATTCCTGTACCAATATAATCCATATTAGAAATTTCTAAATCACCTTTCATATCAACTTGATCATATTTTTCATCAGTGACGTAAGACATTCGAGTTTTAGTATTGAGATTAGCTTTAATCGTTCCTTTCAACTCTTCAATGCCTTGTTCTTTCATTGGGAAAGCTTTCGCCAAATCATCCAAAATGATCGTTCCATTAGAGAAAACTTCAACATAAGGATCGGACATTGGATTTCTCAATAAAAACTTAGCATCAAATGGGCTTTTGTCAATCTCTACATGAAAATTAGAGACATTGACGACCATTTTATCTAAATCGCTACTCGGACTATTAATATTGATTTTGGTATTAATATTATTCACGCCAAGTGGCAAGTCAGGATAACGGAAATTAGCATTTGTCGCACCAAAATTAAAATTGAAACTCGGAATAGAAGTTTCATTCAAAGTACCTTTTACAGCACCATTCACTAACATTTTTCCACTTGCTTTCACGCCACTAAAATCCTTAGTAAAAGCCGCAGGAATCATCGAAAGCAAATCTTTAAAATCAGAGCCAGGTGAATTAAATTTCAAATCCATCTTGATATCAGAACCAGGCATTTCAACAAAGCCTTCTGTATCTAATTGAAGTGCATTTAATACAATTTTATTATCAGCAATCGTGAATTTCATTTTTTCTAAATCCACTTTAATATCCAAATCAACACGCGTTTTAATTTTATTCATATATTGAACACCATCAAAATTAACTGAAATCGCGTCAGCCGTTGTTTTGGTTTTTAAATCATAAACCATCGTTGTCAAATCGCCTTTACCACTATGATTGAGGTTTTCGATTTTTGCCAAAATAGGCATGGTACCATCATCATAGGTAATATTGCCATTTTTGATGCCGTAAGAGGCTAATTGTATTAAAAAATCTGAACTTTCGCCTTCGGGAGTTGGTGCATCAGGCGTTGTAGTCGTATCGGTTGAAGGAATGGCAATGTCATAATTAGCTTTACCATTTTTGAGAACTTTGATATATAAATTGGGTTCATCCAAACTGATTTTTTCAATTGCAATCGGGCGATCACTTTTGATAACAGACATTAAATCAAGTGTTACATCAAAGTTTTTCATGCCAGCTAGTCGCAAACCATCAAATTCATCTTTTCCCATGACTTCAAGCCCTTCTAAGCGCAAGCTAAAATCGGGAAAGCTTCTAAAAAGAGACAAACCAACATCTTCAAAACTAACAGTAGCATTGACATTTTTATTGATTTCCTCTTGTACTTTCGTGATAATCTGATCTTTGAAAAAGTACGGAATAGCGATAGCCGCACCAATAAGCACGGTTAGAAAAATAATAAATCCAAGTCCAATCCGCTTTAATAAGCGTTTTAGACTAAATTTTTTCTTGTTTTTGGTGGTTGTTCCTGTTTCTAAATTCTCTTTACTCATAGTGCTATTTAGTTGATTAATAATTAGTACATTGTTTCAAAAGTTATTTGATATTTTAGTTGCAGCGCAACGCCACCGTTTGTAGTAAATGATTAAGGAGTTAAATTTTAGGTACAGCGTACCGACACAAATTGCAAGTGTTTGATTAACAATGTGTTATGTTTTTGTGTCGGTGCGCTGCACCTAGAAAATCCATTTTCTTATAGCTACAAACGGTATTGGTTCTCTGAACCTAGGTCTTAAATAACTTTTATTACAGTGTAATTAGACTTGTTCAATGAATTAGTTCTATATGTTTTTAGTTATAGTGTAATGTACAAAATAACGATTTTCTTTTGACTTTTTATATATTATGTTATTTTATAATATTTATTTTTTCTTTATATATAACATTTTTATGACAATAGATATTGTTAGTTATCCTTATAGACTACATTTATATAAAAAAGTCAAACCATGATTTGTTAAAGAAATATTATATTCGTGTTTTTTATCTAAATGTTTTTAACAAAAATGACTGAAAAGAAGGAAAAGCATGATATTGACCCGAAACGTGCTGTGAAAATTCGGGAAATGGTTAAGAAGCGCCAGACAAATTTAACGATTGTCTTGGAAAATGTCTTAGATCCACACAATATTGCAGCAGTGATGCGAACGGCAGAGTCGATTGGTGTAATGGAAATCTTTATTTTATTCACAGAAAGACACGTTGAGGAAATAGAAGTCAGTAAACGAGCATCAGCAGGATCTAGAAAATGGCTGGATATTCATTTGTATAATGACATTGAGGCTTGTTTTAAACATGTTAATTCTAAATATGATACGGTGATCGCGACACATTTGGGCAAAAATGCTAAATCAATTTATGATTTGGATTTGTCGGGTTCTGTAGCATTGCTTTTTGGAAACGAGCATAAAGGTTTGACAGAAGAAGCGTTAAAGTATGCTGATGCTAATATGATTATTCCACAAGCAGGAATGGGACAAAGTTTGAATATTTCTGTGGCTTGTGCAGTGACGCTCTATGAGGCTTTTCGACAGAGAAGAGAGAAGGGCTTTTATAGTGATAATCCGCTATTGAGTGAAGTAGAGCAAGAAAAACTATATGATTATTATTTAGATCGAGCGCGAGTGAAACGGTACAATTTATATATTAAGGAAGTCAAAGATCGAAAGGATTTTGATGAATATTAGACTTGTACAGAATCGCAAATTTTAATAAGTATTCGAATACATTAGAACATAAAATAAATGGAACTGAATTACAAATCTCTTGGTCAAGGAGATCCAATTATTATCTTGCATGGCTTGTTTGGGTCTTTGGACAATTGGCAAACGATTGCTAAACAATTAGCAGAACAATACACGGTTTTTACCCTTGATTTGAGAAATCATGGTCGTTCGCCCCATTCGTCCGAGCATGATTATAGCTTAATGGCGGAAGATGTATTTGAATTTATGTCTAATAATTGGATTTATGACGCTCATGTTATTGGGCATTCGATGGGCGGAAAAGTGGCGATGCGTTTGGCGTTAGATTATCCCGATCAAGTGAAAAAGTTAGTCGTGGTTGATATGGGAGTTAAGGCGAATGAAGGCAGCCATCAAATGATTTTTGATGCGATGTTGGAATTGGATTTACCTAATTTGAAGACTAGAAAAGTGGCAGATTTACAGTTTCAGACGAGAATTAAAGAGTATGGTGTGCGCCAATTTCTATTAAAAAATTTGAAACGCGAAAAAGAAGGCTATCGCTGGAAAATGAATGTTCCTGTACTTATTGAAAATTACGAGGAGATATTAGCAGAAATAGAAAGCGATACAACTTTTGATAATCCGACGCTTTTTTTACGAGGTGGTTTGTCGGATTATATAAAAAAAGAAGACCTATCAGTTTTCCAAACATTGTTTCCCGATAGTGAATTACAAACCATTGAACAAGCTGGACATTGGGTTCATGCAGAAGCGCCAGTCGAATTTTTGGAACGCGTTTCTAATTTTTTAAAAGAAGACTGACAACGTTTCTAGAGTTATTTTCGTAATTCTAAAAGGAATTATTAGAAAATAATTAAATCTTACTTAAAAAAATAAATATGCGCTTTTTCATTACTTTACTACTTGTTATTGGTTTTTATTGTTCAGCTTCTGCACAGGTTTTTCTGAAATTATATATTGGAGGAGGAAATGATCTTGAATATTTTGTTGGGGATGAATTGCATTTTAAAATTAAAGGGCAAGACATTTTCAATACTTTTGAGATTATCAAATTTGATCATAATAGTCAAACGATTTATTTTCCTGCTGGACAGGTCAAGATAGAAGATATTGTAGCAATCAAATCTTACGCTAATTATAAAACAGCCAATGTGATAGAAAAACTCTTATACACTTTTGGGAGTGGATGGGCATTATTTTCGGCTTTTGATATTTTTTATCGAGGCGAAGATGTACCTCGTGTCGCTAGAGATGGTGCAATTGTAGTTGGAGGCGCGTTTTTAGGTGGTTTTTTAATTAAAAAATTCTGGTCAACACAAACCTTTCCATTAGATACTGAAGAATATTTATTAAGAATAATTGACTTGACAGTTAATTGAGAGTTGAGAGTTGAGAGTTGAGAGTTGAGAGTTGAGAGTTGAGAGTTGAGAGTTGAGAGTTGAGAGTTGAGAG